>MFXS01000036.1:0-4942 GCA_001788925.1 Candidatus Peribacteria bacterium RIFCSPHIGHO2_01_FULL_55_13 | reverse complement strand
TGGAAGAAGCGGAACCGCTCCTTGTTCCGCAGGCCTATTCCATTGAATTCATCGGCGAGCGCGGCGAGGATCCGGTGACGAGGCAGTTTCCTGTTACGGAGAAAGAGAAAGATGACTTACGGAAGCTCATTCGTGCCGTTTGGGCGAAGATCACGGCGCTGGATTTTACCCCGCTCGAGACGACAGCCGCTTCTGTAAAGACTCGAAAGAAAAAGCCTGCTGCTACCTCAGCGTAGGTGTTGTTTCAGAAAAGTACGGAAGTGGTTTGAGGCTCTTCCCCTATGACTTGTACTATTCTTTTGTTCAATCTTCATGGCTGAGTAAACGCGATCGAAGCCATCAGGTTTGAAACAAGCCGAGATGGGAAGCCCGGGCAGATACCCGGCTTCAAGTTTCTCGGTGATCACCCCATCGCAGGTGCCTTCGAAGCAATGTTCAATCCCAGTTGCGTCGATATACGCGAGGACGCAGACGAAGCGTGCGCGCTTATTCCTTTCTTTCTCCATCCGTTTCAAAAAATAGTCGATCCATTCCTGGTCGCTTGCATTCGCCCCAGCACCCCAGCGGCGCGTGTGGATACCGAGTTCTTTCTCGAGCGCTTCCACAATGATGCCGGAGTCATCAGCAAGTGTCGGAAGGCCGGAACGTTCATGATAGAAGTGGGCTTTCTGCAGCGCGTTCTCGGTAAAAGTTAACCCCGTCTCCTCCGGATCTTCGTTGATGCCGAGACTCCGTGGATCGATGCACTCGATGGAAAGACCCGAAAGGGCTTCGGATATCTCGATGATCTTGCCCGTGTTCTTTGTACCTATGAGTAATTGCATAAATGACCAATGACCAGGAACCAATGACCAGGCAATGAAAATGACCAAGGACCAGGAACCAATGACCAAACAATACCCAATTATTGTTGACTGGTCATTGCCTTTTTTCATTCTTCTCAACCGCTTTCTGAATAATCGCCGAAAAAATATATAGTAACTCTTTCGATTCCTGAATGAGCGATTGGCGTTCTTTTTCAAGCAATACATTTCCCCCTGTGAAAATAAGTTGAAGCCATAATCTGCTTTCCTTAATTTCTTTTCGACAGATCTTCATGCGATAGATAAAATCTTTTTTACTTACGGCTTCATCTGCTTCGAGATAATTTGCAGCAACGGATCCCGATGATCGAAACAGTTGTTTTGAATCTTCTACAGTTCCAGCAATGATTGGCAGTTGACGTAGAAGCGTACGAACACGGCTTGCAAACGTTCCTGTGCGATCAGCAAGTGTGAATATTGTCATAAGAGAATATTAATTCTCCTGATGCATTTTACTCGGGTGTACAAACGTACAGCCCAATAGCGGAATGACCAATGAACAAGAAAAAATGACCAAGAAATGGCAAAATGAAAAGTCACCAATTATCTTTTGAGCTTTTTTATTGTCATTGGTCTCTGGTCATTTCCACTGCCTGGTCATTGAAATTTGGTCATTGGTCATTCCCCCTATGCGGCTGTTCCCGTCCGATCCATAAACACCTCTCTCGCTTTCGCACCCCGCACCGGACCGATGAGTCCTTTCTTCTCCATGATGTCGAGGAGCTTTGCCGCACGCGCATAGCCCACGCTGAGCCGGCGCTGGAGCAGGGAAGCAGAAGCCTTTCCCGTCTCCTGTACCACGGCAACCGCGTCGAAGAACATGCTGTCTCCCCCGTTGTCATCGGCCTCCAGATCGATCTGCGCATAGGGGCGCGAAATGCCTTCGTCATCGCCGATGCCGCCACCCGCTTCGTCGGTGTTCGCGTTCTCGTCATCCTCGTCAATGAGTCCGATCTGCTCCGTGACTTTGCCTCCTCCGGCGATCTTCACGGCGTTGATGACGCGCTCCGTTTCCTTCGTCGAAATGAAGATGCCCTGGATGCGCACCGGCTTCTGGGTCGCCGCCGTCATATAGAGCATGTCTCCTTTACCGAGCAGGTCATCGGCGCCGATCGAGTCGATGATCGTGCGGCTGTCCACAGCGGAGACGACGCGGAAGGCGATACGCGTGGGGATGTTGGCCTTGATGAGACCCGTGATGACATCCACGGATGGGCGCTGCGTGGCGATAATCAGGTGCATGCCCGTAGCGCGTGCCATCTGGGCGATGCGGGCGATCATGGTTTCCGTGTCTTTGCGGTACTGGCGCATCATAAGGTCGGCCAACTCATCAATAACGATGATGATGCGCGGGAGCGTCGTCGTTTCCTCTTCCTGCTTCTCGTTGTATTCCGCGAGGTTCTTTGCCCCCACTTCGGAGAAGCGGTGGAGGCGTCGTCCCATTTCAGCAACCGCCCAGCGCAGAGCCTGGAGCGCCTTTTCGGAATCGGTGATCACGGGAGTCAACAGGTGCGGGATGCCGTCAAAAGGCATGAGCTCGACGCGCTTTGGGTCAACGAGGATGAACTTCAGCTGATCCGGAGCGTTCTGGAAAAGGAGGGCAGCAAGGAACGTATTCATACACACCGATTTTCCGGAGCCCGTGGCGCCGGCAATCAGAAGGTGCGGCATATCCTCAAGTGTGGCCACAACGGCATTCCCCGAGACATCGCGTCCGAGCGGTAGTGATAGTGAGGAGGTCGACTGGCTGAACTCGGGGCTTTCGAGGATTTCTTTGAGGTGCACCATCGTGCGAATGCGGTTAGGCATTTCGATACCGACGAGGCTCTTTCCCGGAATCGGCGCCTCGATACGGAGGCTTTCGGCTGCAAGTGCCAGAGCAAGGTCGTTCTTCAATGTCTCGATGCTGCTTAGTTTCACGCCTTTGGATGGCTCGAGTGTGAATTGCGTCACCGTTGGTCCCGGGTGAGCGTCACGCATCGTCACTTCGATGCCGAATTCCCGGAGTTTCTCTTCGATACCGCGTGCCTGCACCTTGAGCTCCTCATCATTGACGGTGAGCTGGCTTCGGGTGTCATCAAGCAGATCGAACGTCGGGAACGTCCATTCCTCGAAGCGCATGTCTTTCATCTCGATGGTATCGGCCGAGACTTTCTTCTTCAGAGGCTTGATCAGTTTCTCGCTCATCGCAGGCTGCGCAAACTGCGGCCGGACGATATTGAGTTCCGGAGCCTCGCGATCCTGCTCTATGAGGTCGTCTTTTTCGTCCTCTTCGTCTTTATCGGCTTTCACCCATTCATCTTCATCGTCTTCCTCCTGCTTCTTACGAGACTTCGTTTTGGTCTGCAGCGAAGGCACCTTTACCTGCTGCGACTTCTCCACGAAATACTGCACGATCGCAGCGATATCCGGTTCAAAGGCCACGAAAAGTCCTACGAGAAAGAGAGCCCCGAGGACGGTGAACCCTACGGCAGGGGAAGCAAAGAGCACGAACGGAAAACTCGCCATAAAGCCGATCGCTCCCGCGAGCTCGTCTCTGTGAATCGCAAGATCTTCCATGGGCGCGGTCATGTGCGCCATGCCAAGGAAGCTGAAGAGACAGATCACAAGCCCCGCCGAACGCTTCACGGAGAAATGATCTTCGCTTGTCATCCAGTGGAGGAGTCCCCAGCCAATAAGAAGTGCGGCGAAGATGCCGGAGTATTTGCCGAAGAAGAACGTGAGGAACCGTCCGACGATTGTCCCGAAGAGGCCAGCCTCGCCCTGAAGGACCAATACAAGAAGGATTCCTGCGGCAATCTGCAATGCGCCTGCAATGTGGCGCTTCGTGGAGGGCTCGAGTTCGATCACGGGCTTTGCCGCACGCTTCCGTGTTCGTGTCGCTTTCTGCCTACGCTTTCTCCTTCGGGCGGCCATTGCTCCAGAGTATAGAACGTGCGATCACTCTGCGCCAAGGTCCTTCTTGTATGCACTTTCTGGCTGGAAATAGCCTGGTTTAGCACGTAGGAAAATCTCACTCTGCTTGTTTGGCCATCGATGCAACTCACTATGCACGTTCAGAAGGATTGTCTGGATATAGGCAAGAACCTGTGGTCTGGAGTGAATTTGATCACCCTGATGCTGCATGTTGTCTTGGTGCCTTGTTCCCGAAGACTCATGAAAAAATGCTTCTACTTCGTAGAGGATTGCCAAAATGCTTCTCCCGAATCTGTTCACAACTCTGTCATACCGGTGCATCTCTTTATAGGCAGTATCTATTTCCCTTCGGCACTTTTGTATAAGAATATTAATTTGCGATGATCCCAACCGCATCGTTAGTTCTTCTTCTACACCTGCGCGGACATAATCACACATCGTTTTCTCATAGATGCCGCTAGGATTTTTAAGGTTGTCGCTTTTCTCAATTACTATTCTCCAAACCCTCTCCCACTCGTCAGTGTATTGCTGCTCTTCAAATTCGGCTTTCCAGTATTCGTAAGATCGCTTACCAGGCATGTAGCACATACTAAGGCGAATGCTGTCGCATGCCAGAAAATTCTCAATTTTAAAGAAATAATATATAGCAGCTTGATTCACCTATTCTCTGAATTTCTAGAAACATGGAAGGAATCTCTGTATCCTCCGATCATGTCTATTCTCCTCTTTGGTCCCAGGGGCTACATCGGCATGCAGATGCAGGGGAAGTTTCCGGATGCGATCCCCTCGAACGTGGACATCGCCGATCCGGCCGCGGTCGCCGAGGAGCTCGATCACGTCAAACCCGATGTCGTTATCAACTGCGTAGGAAAGACCGGGACACCCAATGTGGACTGGTGCGAGGACCATAAAGAGGAGACATTTCGCAGTAACGTCACGGGTCCGATTGTTCTTATAGAAGAGTGTCGCAAGCGTGGCATCTATTGGGTCCATATCGCTTCGGGGTGTGTCTACAGCGGAGACAACGGCGGCAGGGGATTTGCGGAAGACGATGTGCCGAATTTTCAGGGTAGTTTCTATTCCCGGACGAAGCAGTGGACCGATGCGATGCTCAACGACTTCACAGATCCCATCGATGGAAAAGGCGGCATTTTGATTCTCCG
>MFXS01000035.1 GCA_001788925.1 Candidatus Peribacteria bacterium RIFCSPHIGHO2_01_FULL_55_13 | reverse complement strand
TTCACGAGTAGCATCGCTCTCTGAGAGCGGGGTATTTACCCGAGAGGAATAAAATGGACATGTGCCGACAAGCAGATTTTTTCTTGTCGTTGCATTGCTGCATTCCGCTGAATTTGAGAACATATAACCCTCATGCGAAAGTCATTTTTTCTGTTTCTTACTTTCGCGCTTCTGATGCCTCCGGTGGGGCAGTCTTTCGCTGCACCGACAGCCGATAACACACGCATGTCCACAGTCTTTATCGCTAACTACGACCGTGACGGGCAATTCACCGGCTGGGGATCGGGATTTTTCGTGGATGAAGGGATTGTCATCACCAACAAACATGTGATCGAAGGCGGACGCAGTTACCGCATATTCGCCACAAAGGCGGATGGCGCCGTGGATCTCGAGTGTTATCGGGACATCAGCAAGGCGGATATGAAGATCAATCTGGAAGATGATGTCGCCTATGTCCGTGTCTTCCTTTCGTGTCCGCACGGCGTGGTGCGGTTTGCCGCGCATGATCCCGCTCCCGGCGAGAAGGTGCAGGTACTCGGGTTTCCCAATCGCGGCACGGTAGAGGCATCCTTGCATCTCTCGACGACAACGGGATCCGTGACCGGTGCCATGGAGAGCACATGGCTCAAGACAGATGCATACATTCACTTTGGTAATTCCGGCGGTCCCGTCGTGCACGATGATCTGGTCGTAGGTGTTGCTGTTGCCAAGGCTGTAGATCGTGAAGGCAATTTCGTCACGGGACTCTTCGTTCCGGTATCCGTCATTATCAAAGGTCTGGAGTATGCCAATGATTCCACCTTCGGCTACACGCCGCAGATTCAGCAAAGCAGCGCGGCGTATTCCTCGTCTTCCGCCAAGCCCTATGATCCCTTCAATCCCCAGCGGTCGGGGAAAGCCAGCAACGCGCAGTGCGTGCGGAGCCTAGGTGCCGGAGGTGAATCCACAGGCGCCGGTGGTTGCCGCTGCCGTGCGAGTTACCACAAAGACCTCACAGGCAAGAAGTGCCTTCCCGGTGCGGAAGTCGGGAAAAATCCGCGGACATTTCGAACGCCGGTGAAAGATCCGGCAGCAAGCAAAAGGCAGAGGCTGCGGGTGAAGGAAGCAGGAAAGAGCGTGAAGATTTATGTGAAGAAAAGGGGGATTTGAGGAAAATAAAAGAGATCCTTCCTGCGCCTTACTCTTGGATTCATAGCTTTGTGTGCTGCCCCGCGCTCGTTCCCGCGCAGTATCCCGTCGACCAGCAGATCTGGAGGCTGAATCCCCCCGAGGGGCGGTCGAAGTCCAGGATGTCACCTGTGAGATAGAGGTTGCCATATTTCTTTGAGCGCATGGTCTTGAAATCTACTTCTTTCAGAAGAACGCCCCCACCGGTGACGACCGCTTTGTCTTCACCCAGAAGGCCCGTCACCGTCATCGGCAAGTGCTTCAGGAGTTTTCCGAATGCCAGGCGGTTGCTGCGGGTAAGCTGGTGAAGAGGAGTCGCCGGATCGATGCCGGCAAGGAGCAGGATGGCATGTGCGAGGCGCGGCTTGGTGATTTGCCCGATATGGTTCTTGATCAATTTATTTTTTGATTGTTCAAAAATTTCCATCAACATCCGGTCGACCGCTCCGGCGTCGAAAGAGGGGAAGAGATCCAGGGCAAGCGTCACCGGTCCTTCTTCAAGGAACGCACCGATCCGTTTGCTCATATTGAGCACAAGCGGCCCGCTGAGGCCTGTGCCCGTGAAGAGCATTTTTCCGGTGTGTGCTTCATGGCGCATCGAGGATTGCCAGATGGTGAGCTTCACTCCTTGCAGGCTGATTCCCGCGAGGTCCTTCGCCCATGGGTCGCTGATCAGAATGGGAACGAGTGCTGCCGACGGCTCGGTCACGCTATGCCCCAGCGACCGAAGCCACAAAAATCCATCTCCCGTCGATCCGGTTTCTGGCCGGGATTTTCCACCAGTCGCCAGAATGAAGTTCTTCCCTGTAATTTGCCCTGAAGTATGTATAACTTTTTTGATCAATGGTCCGGATTGTTCCAAGCTGGTCACCGTGCAACCGGTCCGCACGGTGACATTGCTCTTTTGCAGCGCTTGCACCATGACCTTGCACACGTCCTCTGCTGTATCACTCTTCGGAAATGCGCGGTGCTCTGCTTCCACCTTGAGCTTGAGTCCGCGTGATTCAAAAAAATCCCATGTCGCCTGTGCGTCAAACTGCGCAAAGCTGGAGTGGAGCGCTTGTCCCTTTTTTCCATATTTGGCCACAAGCCGGTGCGGATCGAACTCGGCATGGAGAATATTGCACCGTCCTCCTCCCGTAATCAGGAGCTTGTTGCCGAGCGTCGAATTTTTTTCGAGAAGAACCGTGCGTGCTCCCAGCTCGCCCGCTCTCGCAGCAGCCATCATGCCCGCAGGCCCTCCGCCGATGACAACGACATCGAAATCCATTGCAGCTAAGAGTACACTGTCCTCTCACTATGCAGAACATTGTTCCCCATCTCTGGTTTGATACGCAGGCCAAGGAAGCCGCCAAGTTTTTGCGTGTCCGCCTTCGGTGGTTCGACAAGCTCACCACAGACAAAGGGCTCAAAAGTCACGCATGTATCCACCCTCCACGATACCCCCTCCGGGGACTGCGACATCGTGCCATTTGATCTCTGCGGGTATTTGTTCATGTCTATTAGTGCAGGGCCACACTTCAAAATCAATCCGTCGGTATCGTTCATGCTGAACTTCGACCCGTCGAAGGATAAAGACGCACGGAAAAATCTCGATGCGCTGTGGGAGAAGCTTTCCGATGGCGGTGAGCCGCTCATGCCGCTCGACACCTATCCCTTCAGCGACCGTTACGGCTGGATCAAAGACAAGTACGGCGTCACCTGGCAGATCGTGCCTGTAGACTTGGACACCATGATGCAAGGCAGCGAAGAGGAAGTCAGCCGCGTCACCAAGGCCTTCCTGAAGATGAAGAAATTCGACCTTGCGACGTTGAAGACGGCGTATGAGGGCTGAACCTTATTCCTCTCCCATCACCTCGACGCGCAGGCGTTCATAGATGATTTTTGCCGCTTCCGCGCGCACAACGGGATCATCGGGGCGGAAGGTACCAAGGGGATTGCCGCTTGCATCCTTGTCGCCCGAGACCATTTTGAGCGCGGCGCCGTAGGCGATGTCGGATTCCAGCGGATGATCAATGGTGTCTTTGAACGGCGAGAAGAGCGGCGGAGGCTCGTCGCCGAAGGCATCGAAGATGACACTCAACACTTCCGCGCGCCGGGCCGGGCGGTTGAGATCGGGGGCGGACCGAATCAGCCGCACATTGCGCTCCTGTGCGCAGAGGACGTAGGCCTTCGCCCAATGCTTTTCCGCCTGCGCCGCCCACGGCGTGCCGCGGCACTGCGTCTCATCCACCTGAGCCGACTCCATCGCCATTTTCACAATCTCCGCGACCGTGACGGTATTGCCCGGCCCAAAAACGCCGGTGGGCTTCCCCGCCGCATCCTTATACCCCGAGACGATGCCCCAACGCGCGACCGAGAACACATAGCGATAGAACCAGTCGGTAGATCGAACGTCGCCAAACTTCGTCGTTGACGTCGCATCGAGCTGCTCCAGAAGATCGCCGAGCCCTTCGGGCGAACTCTGTTCAATCGCCTTGAGCTCCTGAGAAAGTGTGGAAAAGGCTTCAAAGAACGCAAAGGTGGGAGAAGATACCCCCATGAAGGAGATTCCTGCGACAACCAATGCGGAAACCAGACGCATGGATGCCATGGTAGCAAAACCGTTCAGCGTGCGAATTCTTTGATATTGCTCAAAACGTCGATTTGGTATATTATAGAGTGAAATACCAACATCCTCTTATGCAGAAGCACATGATGCTCAAAAGCCCGGCGCTTGCTCTGGTCCTCGCCGGATATGCCGCCCTCTCCACCTCCGCGCTCGTCGCACAGGTGCTGGAGAATGAGTCGACGCCGACACACTCGTTGGAAGAGACGGAGCCTGCGGATGCTTCCGCAGGAGACGGACCCGAATCTGCCGGGGAATCCCCCGTATCGGACTCCGAGGAGGGGGCAGTCCGCAGAGGGGAGAAGCCTCAGCGCATCCGCCAAGAAGAGCGCAACCAGCTCCAGGACCAAAGCAGGCAGCAGGAGGAAGTGGGCCGCATCATCGAGCAGCAGATTGAGCGCGCACTCGACTCTGGCGAAGAAATTCCCGATTTTGAGGTGATGAAGGAGCAGGCGAAACAGCAGCTCTTCGAAGCGTCGGATTCTCATGCCGAGATGCAGGGTTCCCCGATGGGAGAGGAGCACCGCGTGTGCTTCCGCAATGACGGCAGCGTCACGGACAACCGCGAGGAATGCGACCCCGACCAGAGCCGTCACTTCGGCATCCAGGAACCGGCACCAGGCGATGCTGATGCGTTCGGATATGCGCCCGCTTCCGATGCAAGCATGCAGGAACACATGGAGGAACGTTTTGGGCAGCCGGAATTTCAGAGCGCAGACCTCACCGGCGTCATCAGTGAAGCGCTCGAGCGGCTCAGCTCCATGATGGGCAACATGCAGGGGAATTCCGCCGCGATGACGCAGATTCAGGAAACGATCACGTACTTGAGCGGCGTTCTCCGCCAGCAGAGCGCCGGGCAAACTCCTCCCGAAGACACGCGGGAGCAGATCCGCATGCGGCTCGAGCGGATCATGCAGACCGTGCAGAGCTCAGGCGGCGGTGAAGACGGACATATGGGTCAGGGCTTCGGCCCGCCGGATATGAGCCGGGCGCTTGCGATGATGGAAAAAATGATCCCGAAGCTACCGCAGGTTATCGCTATCTTTGAAGAAGAAGGGATTACCGTGGATCCGGATGCCCGCGCCGCAGCCAATGAAGCAGTGGAGGCCTTCGGCAGGCTGAAAGGTCCGTGCAGCGAAGGGCAGATGGAGAGCTGCATGGAACTCGGCAACGTGATGAGCATGATCGACCAGCGCATGCGCCCCCCGATGGAGGCCGCCATGATGGCCGCCGGGAAACCGGAAGTCGGTATGCGCATCCACGAGCTGATGAGCGAAGGTATGGAAGGCATGGAAATGGAGGACATGGGTCCGCCCCCGGGAATGCAGGGCGATCCGGGTCATCAGGGTCCTCCGAATGATTACGAGTTCCGCGGACCGCCTCCGGGCATGAATGGCGACTATCACCAGGGTCCGCCGCCAGGGATGAATGGTATCGACCAATTCCGTGGTCCCCCTCCGGGCATGCAGGGCTACGGGCAACCGCCGCGCGGCTACGGAGCTCCGCAGCAGTATCCCCAGTATCCGCAAGGAGAACATCAGGGTCCTCCCCCGGAAGGATTCGATCCTTCGATGATGCACCCGGAGATGCAACAGGGAGATGGCACAACCCCGCAGGAGTATCCGTCCTATGAGGGGATGCCCGAAGAACAATAAAAAAATAGGATGAACTTGATGAACACTCGGAAAACAATATATATTTATTGTAATTCGATAAATCCTCTGCTGTAATGCACCCACATTCGTTCACTTTTTCCGTATGAACCATGTTCCCATCAAACGCGTTCCGACGCTCATCCTGAAAGCGGTGATCGTCGTGACCGGAGCACTCGTCCTGGTGCTTTGCGCATTGCTCTTCCCCCAGATCTATCTGTCGCTCCAGGGCGCTTCGCCGGAGCTTGCCCCGGTCGCCACTCTGGCGATGATTGCATTCTTCCTTACCCCCATTCCGTTTTTCTTCGGTCTGTATCAAGGGATGAAGCTTCTGCATTCCATCGATCAGAACAACGCCTTTTCGGAATCATCGGTGATCGCCCTGAAGCGTATACAGTACGGAGCGGGCGCCATGAGTCTCCTTTATGCGGCATGCATGCCGTTTGTCTTCGTCTTCGCCGAGATCGATGACGCCCCGGGCACCATCCTTATAGGATCAGCGGTTGTTCTCGCACCCGTGATTGTCGCGACGTTTGCGGGTGTCTTGCAAAAGCTCTTCCGGAACGCCATCGATATGAAACTGGAAAATGAATTCACCATCTAATCCGAACCTATGCCCATCCTCATCAACCTCGATGTCATGCTGGCAAAGCGGAAAATGAGCGTTACCGAACTTTCAGAAAAAGTGGGCATCACTATGGCCAATATTTCCATCCTCAAAAATGGAAAGGCCAAAGCGATCCGCTTCCCCACTCTCAACGCAATTTGTAAGGCATTAGACTGTCAGCCGGGAGATATTCTGGAATACCGTTCCTCCAAATAATGTTTATGAACAATGCACCCATACAACGTTTGTCGATAATATTCTTACAAGCAGTCCTTATTGTCATCGGTATCGGCACACTTGCCTTTCTGCTTGTGGAACCCCACTTCGAAGGCAGGAACGTGAACGCCACGCTCTTTGCGATCTACTTCAACGATCCCTTCCTGGCGTACGTGTATCTGGGATCCATTCCCGCTTTCGTTGCGCTCTACCAGGCATTCAAGGTGCTCGGATATGCACGGAGCAATACGGTGTTCTCCCGGGCGGCTGTGAACGCGTTACGGGCAATACAATACTGCATGCTCCTGACGGCGGGGGCGATCGTATTGGCGGACGGCTTTCTCATGCTCGCCGCACATGGCGAAGATGACCCAGCGGGCGCGGTCATGCTGGGCATCATCGCTACGGGTATCTCTTTGGTGATTGCCGCTGGGGCGGCTGTGCTGGAAAGAATTTTAAAAAACGCCGTCGCTATGAAGTCGAAACTTGATGTGGGCGTGTAACCCGAGCCCCTGAACGGTTACTATTGTGCGTAGAAAGATTACCTATGTATTGCCTAAACACATGCCTCATTCCCATTTGTAATTGAAGAAAATTTGCTGGATCGAAGATCAAAAAACACTCTATACTTTCTACACTTCCATTCCCCTGTAGCTCAACGGTAGAGCACCTCGCTGTTAACGAGGGGGTTACTGGTTCGAATCCAGTCGGGGGAGCCAATTCTTTTCATGCTCACAAAACCCGTCTGCGCAACGATTTCTGCTGGCAGCGATACGGGCGTAGGCGATGCGTCCTAGAGGCGGAATTCCGGGTACATAAAGGAAGGGTGCGATGAGCCAGAGTGTGGGAAGGTGCCAAGCGAGAGCGCGGAAGGCATCAAACCCATTGAGGGTTTGAAAGCAAAAAGCAAAATGCATAAAGGAATCTCCCTTTTTGCTTTTTGCTTTATGCTTTATGCATTCGCCTGGCAGGCGAATGTGCATCGAACGGTCGAGATCTTTTAGTGTTATATCCGGCGCATGTTCTTTGCGGAGTTTGGTATCACGGAAGTTTACGGGCTTCAGGCGGTGGAGATGATCGAGAAGCAGCATCACGAACATGGAGCGGCGACAGAGGCGGCAGGAGGCGTCATACAACACAACGATTTCTGATTTGCGATTTGCAAATTTACGATTTATCCAATCGCGCAGGTCAATAAAATCTTCATCGAGCAGAAGGCCCAGATAGCCGGCGAGCATAGCGACGGAGAAGGAGCCGACATCCATGAGAAGGAAAATGCTGCCGTGGAAGAGGACGCCGCCGAAGAGGAGCGCGCGGCGGACGGCGTTGGGGCGTATGAGTTGCGGCAGGCCGGGGATTATCCAGCGCGGCATGAGCATCAGAAGCCAGCCGAATTCGAAGACGATCGTGGCGTAGGAGAGCACGGGCGAAGCAGCGGAGATGATGTCCATCACGGGCATCGGCCAGCGGGCGAAGTGGTCGTGGTGGAGAGCGGAGGCGACGGCGGTTCCGTTCCACCACATCATTCCGGAGGCTTTGTCGAGCCCTGAGGCGATATAGATGATGATGAACTGCCAGAGGAGTAGCCGCCACGGCCAGATGGGCATCGTAAGCGAGGGCAGCAGCGTCTTCGTTTCTTCCCAACTCCTCCATTGCCGGCGCACGCGGTCGAGCGAGAAGGCGGAAATCTGCGGCGCGATCATCAAAAGGAAACCGAGATTTCTGAGCACCGTGTCGCCGCCGCCGAGGGGGAGGAGATTTCTTTCGTGGAAGGAAAATAGCAGCACCGTTGCAACCGTGGTGCTAAGACGCGTTTTCCATCCGACGACTGTCGCGGCAAGCGCTGCGAGCGTAAGGAAGTAGACTGCGAAAACCGCCTGGGGATTTTCGATGTAATTGAAAACGGTGAAACGGAAGTCGCTTCGGAAGGAAGAATCGTAAAGCTCCGGCGGAATGATGCCCTGGTTGCTGTAGAAGAACGGGACGTCTCCCCACTGCAGCAGCAGAAAGGTGAGCGCCGTGCCCGCCCAAGCGATGCGCATGAGGCCGAATCCCGAGGCGGAGATGCGGCGGAAGAAGAAACGGTCGATCATGGTGAAGAGGTTCTTCATGGGCAGGAGCGTTCGGCAAGTGTGTCGGACTTCCAGTCGGGCAGATAGGTTTTCCATTTCTGTACTGTCAAAGGACGCTCGGGTTTGGGAAGGACGTGGTACATGCGCTGAACCCGGACAAGAGTGCCGGCAGCAAGGCCCTGTTCACGGCAGGCAATGAGCAAAAACTGCTGCGTACGGGGAGAATCCGGGCCCTGTTCCTCCAGCCGCCGGAGAGTTTTGGTCACGCCTGCTCTGTGGAAACGCGAAATTCCCTCATGGAGCCAGGGGGTTTCCTGCCACGCATTTCCCTCAAACGTCTGCACGCGGTAGCGCGAGACCCGGCGCAGGGGATCGGGGGAAAAGAGGTTCCACTGCTGCCATTGGCTGGTGATCAGCATGTAGCTGCGGACCCAAGGCAGCGTCTGTTTTCTTGTGAATGTCAGCGGCGCGATCTTCCATTCTTCGTTGATGCTATAGGCCGCAACTGCCGTCATGTGAAAGAGGCAGAAGAGGATGATCACGACGCGAAGTCCGGCGCGGGGCACGGAGGATAGTATAGACGGATTTGCCATTGGCCATTGGCGATTTGCCATTTCAATGACAAATGACAAATGGCCAATGGAAAATTATTTTTTTATAGGCTGCAGCATCACAATCTCCCGTCCCACGAACTGCTCTCCGCGGCGGTAGAGGAGCGAGAAATCCGTCGATTCCCTGCTCTTCGGGATTGCGGGCATCACCGCGCGGTAGCCGAGAGAGGGGAGTTTTTCCCAAAGGCCTGTGAGCCGGATCACATTTCCTCCATGCAAGCGCCAAAAGGGCCAGCAGCAGACAATCGGAATGCCCGGGAGAGTCGCAGCGGCGTTCTTCAGGAAATCGATTTCGAGCTTTTCCATCTGCTTGCGGAGTTTCTCGGCAGGCGCTTCCGATGGAGGGCGCGTGAGGGCAGGGCCAAGCGAGGTTTCCGTCACAATGATGTCGGGGAGCTTCTTCAGTTTGAAGGGCGTAGTGGCATCCTGTTTCCAGACCGTGGATTCCGCGTCTTTCTTCAGAATTTTGTACTCCTTGCGGATCCACTCGATGTTTTTCCCAGATCCATTGACCGCTTTCAGGCTCATATCCGACGCGAGGATGTTCCATCCGCGAACGAGGCATTCGAGCGGAATGACACCGGTGCCGCAGAAGGGATCGAGAATGGTGAGTTGCGATTTGCGATTTGCGATTTTCGATTTGTCGAGGGGCGGCTTGCTGCTCTGTAAGAGCCACAACCCCAGATTCAGCATCACCTGTGCCAGCTTGGGCGGGAGCAATCCTACCGTCGTATCGCGTACGGGTTTGCCGATATCGCGCTTCGTATAGTTATCGACGTCTTGCGCCGCGATCGTGCGACCCATCCACATCTGTTCTTCGGGAAGCTGAACGATCACAAGCTCCACGCCGTGCTTGCCGCTGATGATGCCGGCATCATGAAGAAGTGGTGCAGCGGCAGCCTTATGCTCATTGCCGATGTAGCGGACAGGCCGTCCGGCGCGCTTCAGGGTATCTTTGTAGCGGCGGTAGTTCTCCTTGATGGCATTGGGCGGCAGCCCTACCGTGCGCAGACCGAAGGTGATCTTGCCGCGGATTTTCTTGGCGAATTCCAGAAGCAGCTGGGGCCCGTCGCTCAGTGAAAGACCGGACCGGTCTGCTCCTTCCGCGATGGCAAACGTTCCGCCGAGGGTCGCAAGGAGCCCGGGATCCAGTTTGTCGCTGGTCGAAAAGATCACCACATCCGCCGTCGGGCGGTGTTGCAACGAAAAGCCTGGAACGACGGCCATCAGTTCCGCGAGACTCAGCGAGGGGTTGTGTCCGAGGAAAGCGCAGTAGGAGGGCATGCGAAAAAGAGTATAGAGATCTGATCTCTGGAATACCATGGTTCCGTAGAGACGCACGTTGCGTGCGTCTCTTGTGCAGAAGCTACGACTGGCGCTTCAGTAAAGCTCTATATCCATCCGCCATCAGCACCGTCACCAAAATCACGATGAGCGGAATGAGTTGCACCACGCCGCGGGCGGAGCCGGTTTGCTGCAGCGCTTCGGCGGAAAGTCCGGTGAAGAGGAAAATGCCGAGGATGCCGCAAAGCACGATCAGCGTGAATGCCGTCAGCACGACGGCTGGCGAGAGGAAGGCTTTTTTGAAGCGGACGATCAGCAGTCCAAGAAGAAGCCCGGGGAGCAGCAGAAAGTTGGCCTCGAGCGTCCAGGTAATGAAGAGAGACTTGAGGACATTCTGCTGCCATACGAGTTCCATCCCGCCAATGCCTTTGGCGTTGCCGAAGGTGAGGTTATTGCTCCATTTGTAGAGCAGCCACGGCAGAAGAATCGCTGCGACGATTGCGCCGTAAGCAATTACCGGGGAGCGTGCAGAGCGTATTGTCAGCTTTCCTTTCATAAGGCTCCAGAGGATGACACCTGCTGCAAGCAGCAGAACCGGTGGCAAATGCATGAGGAGTGTTTCATTCTTGATCATCGGGAGAAGCGCAGCACCAAGTGCACCGATTCTCAGCCACGCGGATCGATCCTTCTCCGATGAGCTTTCCAGGCTATGAAAGAGCGGCAGCACGGCAACCGCCAGATGGATCGCGACAAAGAGATCGACATACGGCGTAAACCCGTGCATCCACAGAAGCGGAATGCTGCTGAGAAGGTACACGCCCACAATCGCCCAGTTCCGCCCCACGCTTCGCCGGAGCGCGCACCAGGCGAGGGCAAGTGCGAGCAGATACCAGAGCGGCGAAAACATGCCCGCAAGTTGTTCGTTCCATCCGCCGTTCACGAGCGCAAACCACACTTTGAGCATCGGCACGGTCGGCGGATAGGCGGTTACGCCCGGGTTCTCCTGGTCGATCACGAGCATCTGCTCGTGGTGCAGGATTTTGGCCCGGTAGTGCCAGTTATCAAAAACGTCGTCGTTGTAGGAAGGATCGCCGAGGAGGATGGTAAAGCCCGCGAGGGATTTAAGGAGGAGCCAGACTCCCAAGAGAGAGAGGATGACGATGGTGCGCTTGGAGAGAGGTTTCTTGGAGGATTCAGACCCTTCGACAGAGCTCAGGACAGGCGATTCAAAGGATTCAGAGGATCTTCTTTTTTTCCATTCCAAGAACCCGAGGGGCATGATCACGATCAAAAGGCTGATCAGATAGGCAAGCAGATTAAGTCGGAGGACGTTGGTGATATTGAGCAGGAATACGATTTCCGTTACGAGCACGGGGCCGATGACGGCGCCGTAGGTGAGACGTTCCAGATGCGTCAGCACGGAAGATTTCCCTTCAAGCGCACGCACGGCGAGCCAGCCTGCAAGCAGGAGTGGGAGGAAGCCGAGAAGGAAGATGACGATAAACATCAGCGGGTGCGGAAGACAAAAGCGCCGGGGCGCATCACGTAGAGGATTTCGCCGGGAGCGGAAATAACCTCGCCTTCGGACGTAATCCTTCCTTCTTCATCGACAGAGATTTCCGGCCGTTCAAATACCACCCACGTATCCACGCCTTCGCCGGCTTTTTCGGGAGACACGGGCTCGGACGGATAGGTGTGGTAGCGCATGAGGCCCAAAAGCGGGTACTCAAACTGCGTCAGGAAGATGTAGCGGCCGCGGTCCTCAAGAAGCGGCTGTACCTGCTGCATAAACACAGGGAAATCGGCGCGCTCGCGGAACGAGCGCTCGGCAGCGGGCTTCCTCCAGTACTCCTGTACGTCGTGCAGCGCGTAGCTCATCGCCTCGGTGCCCATGCGTAGATCCGAGAGGATCCAGAGTGCCGCAAAAAGACCGCCGAGGGCGGCCAATGCCTTGCGTCGATACCCAGGTTTCCATTGCAGCACAACGCATACGGTGGCAGAAAGCAGAAGAAGCACGTACCAGACCGTATTTGCGTATGTTCCGTGCGGCGGGAGCAACTGATAGAGCGTCTCGCGGGCAACGGGGCTTGTGGTGAACATGGGCCCCCACAGGAAGTTGATGCTGTAGGGCGTGTAACGGTCGAAGGTCCAATAGGAGTTCCACAGTGCAGTCGCCTTCTCGAAGAGATTGAGGCGCACGAAGGCGATTTGCATGAGTTGCACGTCGCTTCCTTTGGGGAGGCTGATCCCCACGACGTCGGGGCGCCCCACCCACTGGTCAAACCATCCCACATCCAGCTTCACGGTTTCGGCCACGGTCGTCCGGGGCAAGAGGAAGGGGAGCTGAATGATCTCCTCCGCGGGGTCCCCGGGGTTGTGCCAGAGGAGGATGGCTTGGTTATCTGTCAGAGACAGATAGGTGACCTCGATGAAGTCTGCGCTGTGGGGAAGGGCGGCTTCACGAAAAATCTTTGTATCGGTTTCCGGGCGGATGCGAAGCCCTCCCACCTCCGCAGTCGTCGTGGCCGTTCCCTGGACGCGCCACTCGGGCCCCACTTGGCCGCCGAGAAAACTCCAGACGGTTTTCGACTCCGCGTACGCTGCGACGGGCATCGAGACGAGGATCAGCGTGATGAGAATCTTGCGAGTGCGCACGAAGAAGATTATGTCAGATAGATGGCAACATCAGGAAGGGGAGGAAGGGCAAAAAAAAGACGGGCTTGCGCCCGCCTTTCTTTAGGTCAATGTCGGCTTAGGCGTCTCCTTTGGAGGCGCGGAAACACGTGAGACACAGAACGGGCTTGCCGCCTTCGCGGGGCTCGAACGGCACCTGGCACGGCTGGTTGCACTGTGCACACACCGCATCGAACATCTGGCGCGGACCGCGCTCGTTCTTGCGGGCGTCGCGACATGCCTTGCAACGCTGGGGAGCCGAGAGGTTGCGGGAGTTGTAAAACTCCTGCTCACCCTCGGTGAAGGTAAAGTTCGCACCGCAATCGCGGCACGCAATGGATTGGTCTGCCATCTGGCTAAAAGAAGAAAGAAATAATTCCCTTCCTTCTCGCAGCGTTTCCTCGTTGTTTCCGAGTGTTCCGTGTCTGAAGGTCGATTAACTCCATTGTACGGGAAACAGGGAAGGAGTCAATAAAAACCTACCCTTTCCCTGCCACCTCTATCTCCCCCGGCCCCCCGGCAACCGTTGCCTTGATTCTGCGGATCCCGGAGGAACTACTCTCCTCTTTCTGGATTTTGAACGACCCCAACATTCCCGTCCGCGCCACGTGTGGCCCGCCGCAGATTTCCTTGCTGAAAATCATCTCCTTGTCGCCGACGACATACACCTTTACCTCGGTTGCGTAGCGCTCATCAAAGACGCCGATGGCATTTTCTTCCTTCGCGCCTTCCACGGTCGTGATGTGGTAGGCAATCGGAAAATCTTTTTCAATCGCCCAGTTCACGAGGTCCTCCACTTCCTTGATCTGCTCGGGCGACATCTTGCTCTCATGCGAGAAGTCGAAGCGCAGTCGCTCCGTAGTGATGTTGCTGCCTTTCTGCCAGACGTGACTCCCCAGAACTTTCCGCAGCGCAGCATTCAGCAGGTGCGTCGCGGTATGGAGCTTCGTCGTCTCGGCAGAATGATCAGCAAGCCCGCCGGCGAATTTTTTCTCCGCTCCTGCCCGTGAAAGACTTTGATGCGCCTGGAATGCTATATCGAATCCTTCTTTGTCGAGTTGCAGTCCGCGCTCGGCTGCAAGCTCCTGGGTCATCTCCATCGGGAAGCCGTAGGTGTCATACAAGTGGAAAGCATTTTCTCCACTGATCGAACTTGGTGATTCTTTTACAACGCGCTCGAAATGTTTGAGTCCTTCTGCAAGCGTTTTACTGAATTGCCGCTCCTCGGCGCTGACGATATCGCGGATCTCTTTCTCCTTTGTTTTCAGATACGGGTATACATGGCCATATTCCCGGATTACGGCTTCGGCTAGGGCTGGAGTGAATTCACCGGTGGTGGGAATCTGGAGCTGCCGTGCGGATCGAATTGCTCTGCGGATGATTCTCCGGAGCACATACCCCTGGTCCACATTTCCGGGCTTAATCCCATCTCCAATAATGAATGTCGCTGCTTTCAGGTGATCCACAATGATGCGGGCGTGGCGAAGAATCCCGCTTTCCATCTCATTGCCCGCGGATAGATTCTCCCGCGGGGACATCTTCAGGACCTGATCCAGAATCGGCTTGAGCCGGTCGGTGTCATACACCGTGGGGACACCCTGCAGTACCGCCGCAACACGCTCAAGTCCCATGCCGGTATCAATCGTCTTCTGCTTGAGAGGTTCAAACGTGCCCTCAGCAGTTTTGTTGTACTGGATCAGCACGTCGTTCCAGATCTCGAGCCACTCTTTCTCATGGGATGCAGGATTTCCTTTCGGTTCTCCTTCGCCCACCCAATAAAACATCTCCGTGTCCGGTCCGCAGGGGCCGGTAGTGCCCGCGGGTCCCCACCAGTTTTTTGCCTTCGGGAGAAAACCGATGCGTTCTTCGGGCATGCCTGCATCTCTCCAGATCTTCGCCGATTCCATATCCTTCGGTGCATCCTTGTCGCCTTCGAAGCAGGTAACGGCAAGATGCGAGACGGGAATGCCAAGAACTTTCGTCAAAAATTCAAAACTCATCGTGATCGCGCCTTCTTTAAAGTAGTCACCGAGACTCCAGTTGCCGAGCATTTCGAACATCGTGAGGTGAGACGCATCTCCGACTTCGTCGATATCCTGCGTGCGCACGCAGCGCTGTACATCAGTGAGCCTTTTCCCTGCAGGATGGGGTTCTCCAAGAATATACGGCACGAGCGGGTGCATGCCGGCCGTCGTAAAGAGCACGGTCGGATCGTTCTCCGGGATCAACGAAGCACCGGGAATGACGGTGTGCTTGTGTTTCTTGAAGAAATCCAAGTAGGCCTGCCGGATCTGGTCTGTAGAAAGAGGCTTCACGGGTAGATTCTAGCTGTTCTATGCAAAATATTGCCAGCTCTTGCATTACAGACTTTGTAAAGTATAGTGTGCCTTATGACTGATGGTTATGAGTATCCTCTGATCGGAGATGAGGACCCAGATGTATCAGAGCGGATGAGCAGAATTGCTTCTGAAAGACCCTCGCCACAAGCAGAGGTCAAGTACAGGTATAGGTTCGCACAGTTGTTACAACGTGGGCTACTGCCTGATGATCAAGCCATCAAAATAATGCAAGAACTTGATCGTGAGAGTGAGGGCAGAGCAGCATTGAGATTTCAGTAGAACAATGCACATCGATAGGTGTGCTTATCCAGGCAAAACGACCGTCCCTTCATGCACTTCATTGTCCACCTTCACACCGACAATGTCGCCGGCTTTGGCGGCGGGGACGGAAGCGTGCTCGATCTCGATGGAATCGATGCGTTGCGGCATGATGCGGTCGCCTTTTTTTAGCATGACCATGTCGCCAACGTGGAGCGGTTCCTTCAGATCGATGATCGCCACACCAATACGGTCGTAGTAGTGGACGACTTTGCCGATCAGGCGCTGCATCACGGCGGCGGAGGCATTGGAAATCGCCTTGTTGCGCTGTGCGGTGACGGGCTTCTTTGCGGGTTTCCGCACGCTGGCCTTCTTCATGGGCCTGCCTGTCCGGTAGCCAGGTTTGGCAATAGCACGGTTTTTTTTGCCTTTCCTGCCCTTCCCTGCCTTTTTCTTCATCTTTTTAGCCTTCTTGGCCTTTTTCGTACCCTTTTTCACCTTCTTCGCCTTACGCGGTTTCGTCTTTCTGGTCTTCTTTGCCGTCTTCTTCTTCGTCTTTTTCATCTTCTTTGCTTTCTTCTTGGCCATGGGGAGATGGGGGGAATGCACCCTTCAACCTACCCCCCTGAAAGCGCGGTCGCAAGTCCCGTCGGTCGCGACCGACGGGACAAGATTGGTTTTTTAGCAAAAGTAAGCCAAATACCATTCTATCGAGACGATTTCCGATTTACAATTTCTGATTTACGATTGAAAGTCGCAAATTGCAAATCGCAAATCGTAATTCGCAAATCGTCCTGTAACCTTTCTCGCGCCCAACCGTAAAAGGGAGTGTAGGACCTACCAAGTTTTCTTTCTATGGATTCAGCCGAACTCGCGCACATCCGATCGTGCCAGGCCGGGAACCTCGCGGATTTTGATCCGCTCTACACGCTCCACGTGGAAGCGATCTACACGTTCCTCTACCGCCGCACACTGGACCGCAGCACCGCTGAAGACCTCACCTCCACGGTCTTTCTCAAGGCTATGGAAAGTATCCGCTCTTTCGATCCTGCCCGCGCACCGCTGCGTGCCTGGCTCTACCGCATCGCCCGCAACCAGCTCATCGACTATTACCGTTCTGCCAGTCGTACGCATGTCGACATCGAGTCGATCTGGGATCTTGCGAGTGATGAAATCGCCACGCTCGGGGCCGAACGCGCCGTGAATGCCGCCGAGCTCCATAAGGCACTGCAAAAGCTCAAGCCCATGCAGCGCAACATCGTGATGCTCCGGATCTGGGAAGATCTCTCCTACAAAGAGATCGCAGAGATCCTCGGGACATCCGAAGGAAACGCCAAAGTGATCTTCTCACGGACACTCTCGGAACTCCGCACGTCTCTCCCATCTCTCCTCCTTCTGCTTCTTTTCCCTCACACGTTATGACTTCCTCCCTCCAGCAGTTCCTCACGGAACTCTATGCCATCGACCCGGCGCTCAAAGCGCACGAGGCCGAGCTCAAGCCGCTCATCAAAAAACTCCTCGCTTCGGATCCGGCGGAAAAGCCGAGCCCTGCGTTCGTTGCACGGCTCCGCGAACAACTCCACGATCATGGCGTTGCACTTTCTTCCAAGAAATCCTTCTCGTTCCAAAATCTCTGGTACGCGCTTGGCGGCGTTGCCGTCGCGGCCGTGATTCTTCCTCTTGCATTTATCTCTCTTCAAAAAGATTCCGTTGCTCCCGGTACTCCGCTCTTCGTCTATCAAGTCGAAGATGCAGGCTCTGAGGCATTTGGTTCTCTCGCTGATATCGATACTGCCTCCACGGGCGCCCGTCCCCAGAGCGGTGGCGGTGGTGGGGACGCCCAACTCGGCAACGCCGAAGCGATGTCCGCTACGCGTGACGCCTACGGCACAATGGATGAAAAAATGCTCATCTACCCATACGTCCGTTATAGCTACATCTATGACGGCGAGATCGAAGGCCTCGAGTCCCTCGTCTCCGTGTACAAGAAGAACTCCTCCCGCACAACCGTTCCGCTCTCGTCTATCATCGGCAGTTTCAACATCGGCACGTTCGATCTCGGAAGCTTCGACGGGATGAGCGTTGACTCGATCTCCCTCACACAAGACAAATCCTTCGGCTATCAGATCTACGTAAATATGCGCGATTCCAGCGTGGGCATCGATGCCCAGTGGGACCAGTGGCCGCAGTCCAAGTGCCAGACCGAGGCCTGCTATCAGGCGGAGCGCGTGAAGCTCGAGGACATTCCGGCCGATGATGTTCTCATCAGCATCGCCAAAGATTTCGCGTCGAGCCACAATATCGACCTCAGTCATTACGGCGCGCCCGAAGTGGACAAAGCCTGGCGTGCTGACTATGAACGCGCCACGGACACCTCTCTCGCTTACATTCCCGATACCCAGAATGTCGTCTTCCCGCTGCTTCTGGACGGCAAGCCCGTCTACGACCAGGGAGGCATGAAAAACGGCATCCAGATCGCCGTGAACGTGAAGCACAAGCGCGTTGCGAATGTCTGGGGCATCACGGATCGCTCCTACCAGAAGTCTGACTACACGGGCATCACCGATGCTGCGACGATCAAGACGTACCTCAGCAACATTGATCAGTACCCCGGTATGGAAAAGTCTGCCGATCAGAAAGAGGAAACGGTGAAGCTCGGCACGCCGACGCTCTCTTTCGCCCTCTACTACCGCTATGCCAATAACCGCTCCGAAGAACTCGTCGTCCCATCGCTCATCTTCCCGGTGGAAGAGGTGACTGGAGAAACGGCAGGCGGCTACTACCGCCGCACCATCGTCGTTCCCCTTGCGGTCGATCTTCTGAAAGAACAGGGAGACATGGGGCGCCCGATGCCGCTGATCATGGAAGATGCGGTGCGGTCGGAATAACTTTGCTGCTCATGAAAACCGCTGTCTTAGGGATGGCGGTTTTTTTACAGAATGCGCACGAAGGGATCGTGCGCTGGGACGTCACCCAACCCGCTCCTGGATATATGCACAATTCTTCGAGCACGTCCTCCCACATTCTTTTTCATTGCAGCCCGTACAAACGATCGCCGGTTTTGCACATCGCTCGCAGGCAATCTTCAGTGTTCCCGGGTCTCCGCAGTGCGGACAGATGCCGTACGTCTGCGACGGTTGCAGATGCTGATCAACCGCGACGCGCTTATCGAACACAAAGCATTCTCCTTCAAAGGATCCTTCCGGGCATTGCTCCAGATACGCGAGGATGCCGCCTTCGAGCTGAAAAACATTTTTATATCCCTGCTCTTCCATCGCGATGATCGCCTTCTCGCAGCGGATGCCGCCGGTGCAGTAGAGAAGGATCTCTTTGTCCTTCGGAATGTTTGAGGTTGCAACGTACTCGGGAAATTCGGAAAAGTGCGTTGTCATGGGGTCTACTGCTCCGCGGAAGCGGCCGAGTTCCACTTCGAAGTGATTGCGCGCATCGATCACCGTGATGTCCTTCTTCTCGAGCTTCGCATTCCATTCCTGCGGTGTGAGGTGACGATGACGGCCGGCGGGTTTCACGGAATCCCTTTTGATCGCGACGATCTCCGGC
>MFXS01000034.1 GCA_001788925.1 Candidatus Peribacteria bacterium RIFCSPHIGHO2_01_FULL_55_13 | reverse complement strand
TCTTGTTCACGTTCAAGAATGCTTACTGGATCATCAGGATTGAGGAACAGGTATCCGCTCAGGCGTCTGAACGCGCAGTCGATCTTTTCCTTCTGCACTGTTTCATCGATGAAATCGATCGCCGCCGTGTGGCTTTCGGCCGCGAGGCGGGCGTTTTCCTCTCCATGGATCTTCTCCAGCCACCAGTAGCGGTCATCGAGCGCATGCGTGATATGAGCCGTCGTACGTTCTGTCTCTCCTCCGCCGATCACGCCGTCATCCAGCACGATCACGGAGACCTGTTTTTGCGCCAGACAGTATGCGGTCGTCAGCCCCGCAATGCCGGCGCCGACAATGCATACGTCCGCTGAAGCGTCTGCAGAAAGAGGATGGAGGCGGCGTTTGGCAGTATCCGCCCATGGAGAGAGGCTTTGTGCTGGGGCATCCATGAAGGAGAAGACTGTGCACGGAGGTTCTCCTTACAATGCAGCGCTTGACGGTGCCGCAAAAAAGGGTCACCAAAACTTCGGGTGCCAGCCGTTTTCCCGTAAGAAGCGGTTGAGTACTCCGTCATCACCGCAGAATCCATATTTTTTCATTTTCCCCTCGTGTCTATGAAACATTCCTCCCGTGCGGTCCGTGTGTCCGCCCTCTGTGCGGCAGTCCTTACGCTCGTTGCATGCAAGGCATCCTTGACGGATTCCGCGTTCAAAACCCGCGCAGAAGCACATATTCGCTCCAATATCGGCGAGATTTCCACCAGATCTCCTGTTCTCGGCGGCACATTCCAAGTCCGCACCATTGAGTGGGTTGATGATGACACCGTGCGTATCGTCTACGACGATGGGCACATTGAGCTCATAGGAACGGCCGATGTCCGCGTCAACGATGATAACGCTGCTGTCATAGTCTCGCGGTTCCGTATCGTCACGGATAACGATGATGATACTTCCAGTACATCGTCTCGTTCCGGAGCATCCAAGAGTTCTCTTCAAAGGAGTGACTCTTCTTCCAGTACGTCTTCGGTCTCCTCGAGAAGCGGAGCCGGTGCCGGAGAATTCTGCGGAGGCATCGCGGGGATTATGTGCGATTCCGGCCTCACCTGTGACTATGACGGGACGTATCCGGATGCAGGTGGTACGTGTGTAGAAAGTTAGGATTACATGAATATTGTTCAATGGTTAAATGGCTAAATGGTCAGGTGACGCCTGCGAACCATTTAGCCATTGAACAAATTCAATATTTCTTTTTTGTAAGAACTCTTCACGCGATGCGTCCTTTTTAGTGTTCACCTTCTTCCCCCTCTTCCCTCATGTTCGATGCGGACAGAACCCCCACCGGCACGGTGCTTCTCGAGTCCGACAACGGTCCGGATGATGCTCCCAAACCCACATCCAAAGAAGAAAACATCGAAAAAGAGCTGAACGTCGGTGCCGAGGTCCACGATGTGGAAGGCCGCGGACGAGTCCCCTCGGACGCCGAAGGATACGAGCATGTTGTCCATGAGGTGAATTCCTAAACATGTCTTTTATTTCTTTCCCCATTTCATTATGAGAATTATGCGCAGCCACAGCAGGAGTAGCAAAGGCCGGAGCAGGAATGCTTCGGGCCGGTTCAGTTCCTCGCGCAGCACCAAAAGCACCAGCCGCGCGCGTGCCTCTAGGAAAGGCGCTTCTAGGCGTGGACGGTAAATCATTCCAGTGTTTATTTTTGCACCCCCTCCCTATGCGTAAGCTTTTCTTCGCTATCCTCATCGCCGTGATTTTCGGAGGGGGCTGGGGCCTCCTCTATTTCATCCTGGGCTAAGGCATA
Source organism: Candidatus Peribacteria bacterium RIFCSPHIGHO2_01_FULL_55_13 (assembly GCA_001788925.1). Taxonomy (GTDB): domain Bacteria; phylum Patescibacteriota; class Gracilibacteria; order Peribacterales; family Peribacteraceae; genus 2-12-FULL-55-11. The sequence goes on along the minus strand of MFXS01000034.1, from coordinate 4,509 downwards.
CCGGTACATACTGCGCTTCCTCTCCCATACTGTTTGGGGGAGGAATGCGCATTTTGCGATCTCCATGACGATCTCGTGCAAGGGGGGATATACTTTCTCCATGACCTCCGCGCTATTTCTCGAAGTCGACCCAGAAGATGCACCCCTAGTCTCGAGCCGGTTTCCCGATGCCTCCCTCCATGAAGGTATTCTCTCCGGCGATGCGCTTGTTGCCGCATGCAAGGACGCCACAGTCATTTCCTGCTTTATCCATACACAATTTTCAAAAGACATCATCAACAAGCTTCCGAAGCTTCAACTCCTCTCCACGCGCTCCGTCGGATTCGATCATATCGATACGCATGCATGTGCGGAACAAGGCATCACGGTCTGCAATGTGCCGGATTACGGTTCTCATGTGATCGCGGAGCACGTTTTCGCGCTGCTTCTCAGCACGCTCCGCCACATTCCCGAAGCCGATAAAAAAGTGGAGGGAGGGACATTCGACTACCACGGGCTTCGCGGCATGGCGCTTCGGGGAAAGACCATCGGCATCGTCGGAACCGGCAAAATCGGCAGAAATGTCGCGAAGATTGCCCACGGTTTCGGAATGAACATTCTCGCCGTCGACCGTTGTCGCATCCTCGAGCTGGAGGAATCCTGCGCCATGCGCTATGTCGCGCTTCCGGAACTTCTTTCGGGGAGCGACATCATCACGCTCCATATTCCGGAATCCAAAGAGACGCATCACCTGATCGACGCAAAGGCGTTTGCCTCCATGAAGGCCGGAGCGATTCTTGTGAATACCGCACGCGGATCGCTGATCGACTCCGGAGCCATGCTGAAGGCTCTGGAGAGTGGAACACTTGCCTACGCACTCCTCGACGTTCTCGAGCACGAGCGGAATTTCACCGAGAACAAGGCGCTTATCGGTCATCCCCGCGTCGTCACCACGCCGCACATTGCGTTCTACGCGGATGACTCCATGCGCAACATGTACCTGGATGCCTTCGAGAGTATCGCGCAGTGGGAACGCGGGGAAATTCCGGCGCATGTCATCTCCAAGCCTACGGTCGTCTGTGATCTGCCCACCGTTGCCAAGCTCCCGGCATGAGCGCGTTTTTTGCTGCTTGCATTACCTCTTTCCCCCTTCATCCATGAAATCTATTCGCGTCACGCTGCCTCTCTTCTTTGTCGCTTTCCTCGGCGGCATCGCCGGAGGATATCTCGCCGTTGCTCTTCATGAACCCGGCAGGGAATCTCTTATCCGCGATTTCTACGCGACGGAGAACGCCGTGCATGTGAGCCCTCATAGCATCCGGAAGAAGATCGCCGAGAACGCCAATGATTTCATTCTTGTCGATCTGCGGAGCGCTGAGGAATACGAGCAGGAGCACGTCGTCGGAGCGGTAAGCATTCCCGCGTACAAGGACAAGGACCATTCCGATTACGGCGCTGTGGAGCGCATTGTCGGTGCATTCCGGGGTTTGCCGCAGGACAAAAGCATCATCGTCTATTGCTACTCCATGCCGTGCATGACGGGCAGAAAGGTGGGGCAGATGCTCACGGAGCACGGTATCTATGTTCAGCATCTGGGAATCGGATGGAACGAGTGGCGGTATTTCTGGACGCTGTGGAACCACGAGCATGAATGGAATGTGGCGATTGCAGACGAGTACGTCGCCAGCGGTACCGAGCCCGGAGAATTCAAAGGCACGCGCATCATCTCCCCCTGCGTCGAAGGTCAGTTTGGCTGTTAAACGCGATGTCTATTCATGGAACGTATAGAGCTCCTTCAGGGGCTTGCGTTCCTGCATGGCGGTTTTGTCCCCTTTCTTCGGGTGTCCGATCATCATGCCGCCGATCACCACTTCCTCATGGGGTAGCCCGAGGATTTCATGCGGCTTGCCGTGATGAAGCGATACCCATGATCCGCCGAGCCCCATCGCTACCGCCCCGAGCCAGATGTGCTCCATCGCGGTGATGCAGGAGTACTCCACCTCTTTCGGGTTCCAGAGGATCTTCTTCGCCTCTTTCTTCACACGGAGATCGGCGGTGACGATCATGAAGACTCCGGCACCTTCCACGAAGTTTCCGTAACAGCAGGCGTCCATCAGTGCCTTGCGTTTCTCCTGATCGAGCACCACATGGAAGTGCCACGGCTGCAGGTTATCCACGCTCGGTGCGTGGCGGGCAAGCTCGAGAAGTTTCAAAATTTCTTCTTTCGTCACGGGCGTGTCCTCAAACGTGCGGACACTGCGGCGGTTCTTACAAAGAGAGGCAAAATCATCGTATTGCATGCTGAGAGTGTACAATTACTGCCATGCGAAAGCACGCGGTTGTGGTGGGCGGATGCATGATGGCAATGATCCTGACGGGGCTTTTTCCTCAGTCTCTGATTGCGGCCCCCTTGCCGTTTCCCGATATGGAGCATTCCTGGTACGGCTACCGCGAATCTGTCGCGTATCTTCAGAAAAAAGGTTCGATCTCCGGATACCCCGACGGGTTGTTTCATCCGAAAGACACCGTGAACCGCGCTGAGTTTCTGAAGCTGGTATTCCGGTCGAGAGGGAATCCCGAGCCCGTCTCCGGCGAATGTTTCTCCGATGTCCCGGAAGACGCCTGGTTTGCGCCGTTCGTGTGCGCCGCCAAGCGCCGCGGCATCATCAAGGGATACGACGTCGGATCGCGCACGCTCTTCAAGCCCGAGCAGCCGATTGTGTTTGCGGAAGCCGTAAAAATGGCGGTACTGGCGTACGGCAGTGAAATCGCTGAAGGCAGCGGCGAGCAGTGGTACAAGCCGTATGTCGCGGATCTCGACCGCCAGAATATCCTGGCGAGTTCTTCCTATGTTCCCTGGGAGCCGATCTCGCGTGAGCGTGCAGCAGATCTCATCGCGCGTTTTGTCCGTCATAATGAAGACCGGGTGATTCCCAATCATTCTCCGGGATGCGGCAAAGCTCCGGCCAAAGCTTTCACAACACTCACGGTCGGCGGCCGCGAACGGTCGTATCTGCTCTCCGCGCCGGCACACTTTTCTTCCGAAACGCCTTCGTCCCTGATCGTCGCGTTCCACGGCCGCACGAATAGCAACGAACAGGTCCGGAAATATTTCGGTCTCGACCGCGCCGCAGAGGACTACTACATCGCGTATCCCGCGGCGATTGCCAATGACGCGGGCACATCCTTCTCCTGGTCCGATCCGGGCGATCCCTCGTATGAACTTCGGGACATTGCCTTCTTTGATGCAATCGTTGAGGAACTCGGGAAAAGCTACTGCATCGACATGGACCGCATCTTCGTTGCCGGCCATTCACTCGGCGCGTGGTTCAGTAACTCGGTCGCCTGCGCACGCGGGGGAGTCATCCGCGCCTCTGCCACGGTCGGCGGATCCACGACGATGAAAGGATGTACCGGCCCCACCGCCGCAATGATCATCAACAATCCCAAAGACCAGTCGTCACCGCATGCTGCCGCCGAAACCATGCGCGATATCCGAGGCGCAGCGAATGCCTGCGGCGGTACATCGAAACCCGTCGACCCCACATCGCTTTCCTGCGCTGAATATCAGGGTTGTCCGGAAAACCCGGTGGTCTGGTGCCCGCATACGATCGATACCGGTCGTAATGGATCCAAGTATCCTCATCTTTGGCCGGACGACGCGGGAAAGGCGATCGTGGAGTTTTTCGACGGATTGTAGCTACACTGCCGTGATGCATCTTTCGAAAGAACTGCTTGGCGGCATCGGCGTCGGTCTCACGCTCATCGGCTATGCGTTCTATTTCCATGACATCTTTTTTGGCCGCACCAAACCGCACGCCTTCTCATGGTTTTTATGGGCGCTTCTGGCTGCCATCGGTTTCGCGGCGCAGGTGACCGGACAGGCCGGCCCGGGAGCATGGGCGATCGGACTCGATGCTGTGGTGTGTTCGATCATGTTTGTCCTCGCGCTCTTCAAAGGAGAAAAAGGATATGTGCTCTCCGACTGGATCGCGCTGTTTGCGACCCTCGCGGCCATCCTGCTCTGGCGCATCACCGGTACCCCCGTCCTCTCGGTGATCCTCATTGTCATCATCGATGCATTTGCGTTTTATCCAACGGTCCGCAAAAGCGTCCAAAAACCGTACGAGGAAGCGGCGAGTTTGTACGCTCTCTGCTCCCTGAAATTTGTCTTCGTCCTTCTGGCACTGGAGCACTATTCCCTCATCACGGCGTTGTATCCTTTTTGTCTGATATTCATGAATGCAGGATTTGTTGCGTTGCTCATGGTACGCAGGACGCGCATGGCACATTGAAGATCAACTTCGGGCCCTATTGAATCCCATCATGTTTCTTCCCGGAAAAATCCTACGCCATACTTCTTGCCGACGCGGTGCGAAGTTTCCCTGTTTGATCAGATCGCTGCAGTGCACGATGTCATTTCCAAAAAGAATCATGCGCCCCTGCGCGTGCGGTATCCAATGTGTACCGACGATGCCGTGCTCTTTGCACAGCTTGTTCGAATGTGTGTACGTGGCCTGCATCATATCG
>MFXS01000033.1:33363-33472 GCA_001788925.1 Candidatus Peribacteria bacterium RIFCSPHIGHO2_01_FULL_55_13 | reverse complement strand
TGCGTAGCATAGGTGGGAGACTTTGAAGCCCTGGCTTTGGCCGGGGTGGAGTCACAATATGAAATACCACCCTTGTGTTCCGATGAGACTCACCCCGTGTCTGAAACAG
>MFXS01000033.1:11612-33263 GCA_001788925.1 Candidatus Peribacteria bacterium RIFCSPHIGHO2_01_FULL_55_13 | reverse complement strand
GTGGTCGTGTAATCGCACAAGGTGGCCTGACTGTGAGGCTAACAAGCCGAGCAGGGACGAAAGTCGGTGATAGTGATCCGGTGCCCTGAGTACGATTTACTTTGTACTCTTCCCACGTGGGTGGGGCATCGCTCAACGGATAAAAGTTACTCTAGGGATAACAGGCTGATCGGTCCCAAGCGCCCACAGCGACGGACCGGTTTGGCACCTCGATGTCGGCTCATCGCATCCTGGGGGTGGAGAAGCTCCCAAGGGTTTGGCTGTTCGCCAATTAAAGCGGTACGCGAGCTGGGTTCAGAACGTCGTGAGACAGTTTGGCCTCTATCCTCCATAACCACGTGCAGACGTGAAGGGACTTGTTCCTAGTACGAGAGGACCGGAATGAACGAACCTCTGGTGCACCTGCTGTCGTGTCAACGGCACCGCAGGATAGCTATGTTCGGACGGGATAACCGCTGAAGGCATCTAAGCGGGAAGCTCACCCTAAGATTGCGTCTGCCCATAAGTCCGCCGGAAGACTACCGGTAAAATCGGCCACAGGTGTACGTGCAGTAATGCATTCAGCCGAGTGGTGCGAATGGACGATTGAACGTTTTTCGTTTTCTTACTGTTTTGCAGTAGGAAAAATAGCGTGCTGTCTACTTGCCATCTACTCCGTTTATTCGGGGTAATGCGCGGGCAGGACATACCCACTGCGGTGGAGTGGAAAGTGAAAAGAGGAAAGGGGAAAGTTATTTTCCACTTTCAACTTTCAATTTTCAACTCGCCGCAGGCGAATGCAGTTTATAATTTCATTGTGTCCTTTTGAATGCAGCGTCTTGGTGGCCTTAGCGGCGGGGAAACACCCGTTCCCATTCCGAACACGGCAGTTAAGACCGCCAGCGCCGATGGTAGTGAGGCATCAGCCTTGTGAGAGTAGGTCGCCGCCAAGACTTTGCATTCAAAAAAACCGCGGGGAGATACCGCGGTTTTTTAGTGTGTCAGAGGAAAATTATTTTGTGCGGGCTTCGATGATTTCGCGGATGAGTTTCTCTGTTTCGGGTTTACCCGCGACCGTGATGACGCTCTGGACGGAGGCTTGCAGGTGCTGCATGCCCGTGAGGACGTCATCGAGTGCGGAGCAGGAAGCTGCGTTTTGGGCGCATGCATCGCGGACTGTCTTGAAGTAGTTGAGGAGCGTGGCATAGTCCGAGGCGAGGCTCGGGTCCGTGGTGATGCCTTCTCGCGAAAGGAGCGCGAGGATGTCCGGGAATACCAGGAGTAATCTCTCCGTGCGCAGGAAGAGAGCCGAAATATCGGGGGTCATCGAAGTGCCACCGGCTTTGCGGGCTTCCACCACCACATCCTGGGCGTATACCGCAATCTGGCGAATGTAGGTGATCATCTGGTCCACTTCGTCCTCCCGGCGACTTTCGGAGAAATACGCTGCGCCGCCTTTCAGCCATTCGATGCTGCTTCCGATGAACTGCTGTTGTTCGGGATTTGTTACCAGTCCCGTGCTTTGTACGGCGCCGAGGCGTTCTGCGGTTTCCTGAATGAGGACCAGTAGAGCTATACGCTTGCCTTCTACTTCCGGAGTGGCGACGTAGCGCCTCTCCATTTTCTTATGAAGCACATCTTCCTTGGCTTCCTGGATCCGCTCCTCATCGGGATGCTCCGTGACCACTTCTTGCGAAAGCGGAGTCGGCTGCATGCAGAGTGCGCGGTTGGTGGTCCATTCTCCGCTGATACTGAAACATCCCGGCTGGACATCCTCTCCGCCCGCAGGCGGCAAGGCATTCTTGCGGGCTTCTTCGATCTTCTTCTGGCGTTCCTCTTCTTCCTTGCGCAGGCGCTCTCGGGCCTCTTCTTCAATACGGATCCGCTCGCTTTCCAGGCGCTTCCATTCCTCTTCGGCGTGCTTGCGATCTTCTTCAGCTTTGCGGCGTGCCTCTTCCGCCTTCTTGCGGGCTTCCTCTTTCTCATCTTTATCTTCCTCTTTCTCATTTTTATCTTTATCTTTATCTTTATCTTTATCTTTATCTTTATCTTTATCTTTATCTTTATCTTTATCTTTATCTTCCTCATCTTCGTCGATGTCTCTTACAACGTTGCTTCCTCCGGTGCGTCCTACATCCGTTTCCGTGTTTCCTTGCTCGTTGGGGCTGGGCAATGCTCTTTCGATGACGCATCTGTCACCTATGCAGAGGTTTGAGGAGTTTCCTCCTCGTTCGCTGGATCCGGAAACAGTGGTCTGCGCATGCATCGTGGATCGCAGCGAGACTGCGGAGCCGATGACCGCGCCAATGAGGGCGGTAACGAGAAGTGATCGACCGTATCGCGTGCGGCGTGCCATAGAGAGGTGTGGGAGAATTTTGTTTTCTGATCAGTATAGCAAAAAACGCTGGATTTCGGAAGAGATGCAAGGGCTGAATGGTTAAATGGCTAAATGGTTCGCAAGCGACACCTAACCATTTAGCCATTTAACCATTGAGCAATTAGATTTGTGGAATATGGCTCAAAATCCGATTTTCTGCTAAAATACTTCGATGCCTGATGCTCCGATGCCGGCAGAAACACATACCACTTCAGGATCGCTTGGCGCTCCCGAGGCTGACCGCGGTGCGATGCGCACGCGCCTCATGTGGTCGTTGCCGTTTGCCTGCGCGTTTCTGCCGATCGTTCTTCTCGGTGTGTATTCCTATCAAGTTGCCGCGGGATCCGTCAACGATCTCATCAATGCCGAACACCTTACCGCCACCAACAACCTCGCTGATCTTATCACCCAGGACATGAATCGCAGTGTGCAGCTGACGCGGGCACTTGCGTCTGTGCCGCTCACGGTTCAGGCCGTTGAGGAGCGCAACATCTACACGATTTCCGCGCGCCTCAAGGCTGTCGTCGTCGCGTATCCGAACATTGACCACGCGTACGTCACCGATCAAACGGGAAAGCTCTGGGCGGAATTCCCCACAAGTTCCGGTTCCTACGGCATGGACCTTTCCGGCGAGCAGTGGTTTTCGGCGGTGGAGCAGACGCGCGATCCGTTCGTGGGAGACGTAGAACTGCGGAAAAACGTGTATCGTGAAGAGCCCGTGGTCATCGTCGCCGCGCCCATCCAGTCGCATACCGGCGCCTTTCTCGGCGCGATGGTCTTTGAGTACCACGCCGACCAGATCACCAAATGGCTGCAGAACGTGAGAATCGCGCACGGCGGATACCTCTTTGTCGTCGATGACACGGGAACGCTGCTTGCGCACCCCACGTATGACTTTAAAGAAGGGCTGTTCCGGGATCTGGCTTCGGATCCGGCATTTACGAGGGCGCTTGCCGGAGAGCTTCACACAAGCGAATACATCGACCCCTTCACGCATCAACGGATGGTGGCCACATTCCTTCCCGTCGCGGTCGGCGGGAGCCGGTGGGTGATTGTTGCGCAACAGCCGGCGGAACTCGCCTTCGCCGAACTCAAAACCGTTCGGCTCAATATCACCGTAGCAAGCGCGTCGCTCTCCCTCGTTACCCTCCTCCTAGTCGTCGCCCTTGCGCACATGAGCGTGAAGAATATCCGCCTCAACAAAGATCTCCAGAGCAAAAACACGACATTGAGGGATATCACGTCTTTCGTGTCTCATCAGCTTCGTGCCCCCGTCACAGCACTTCGGTGGTCCCTGGAATCTCTTATGGACGGAGACAGCGGTGACATGAGCGGCAACGTTCGCAGGGAAATCGAGAAAATCTACAAGGTCGTCATACAGAATGGTGCTCTCATCAATGATATTTTGAATGTTTCCCGTCTCGATCGCGGGGTCATCGAAGTAAAGCTTGCGCCTGCATCCCTCGCCGAAATCGCCGAGCGCGCAATCCGCGATTATCTCGTGCCTGCGGAGAAGGCTGGATTGAAGCTCTCTATCGAACATCTGGATCAATCCATCATGGTGACCGCGGATGCGGAGAAACTTGCGGAGGCCGTCAGTAATGCTGTCAGCAATGCCATCAAACACACAAAAACCGGCGACATCACCCTCGCACTCAGAAGCGATGAGAAGTTCGGTTATATCGACGTGACCGACACTGGCGAAGGCATGTCTCCTGAAATTCTTGCTCACCTTTTCGATCGCACAGGCGTGAAAGGCAGCAACACGGATTCCGCGCAGAGCGCGGGGCTCGGCCTCTTCATCGCGCGACAATTCACGCGGCTTATGGGCGGAGATGTTACGGTGAAGGCAGAAGAAGGGAAGGGGAGTGTGTTTACGTATTCGGTTCCGCTCGCATTAAGCAATTAAATAGTTAAATGGTTGAATGGCTAAATGGTTAGATGCCTATCGCTTTGCGAACCATTCAACCATTTAGCCATGTAACAATCAGAGGTACTTCAATTACGACCGCATTTCTGATACAATGATCAGAAACTTCCACACAAACCCCATGAAGCGATTCATTTCCCTCCTCGCGCTTGCCGCCGTCTTTGTGACGACCGCCGGCTACGCATTCTTCGATGAAGTGATTCTCCTCAAGCAGGAGCTTCAGGTATGGGAGACCACGCAGGCCGCCGACTTCACGGCCGTCGTGGCGCAGCTCGACGACATCACCGCACCGGTCTTCCGCGATGTTCCTTCGGAAGCGTGGTTCAATGCCTACGTCTCTTCGCTTGCCGAATGGGGCATCGTCTCGGGATACCGCGACTCCGCCGGACAGCTCACCGGGGAATTCAAACCAGGAAACAATGTCACGATCGCCGAAGCCCTGAAGATGGCAATGGTCGCCGCGAAAGTAGATCTCAGCGTCTGTACGGCGAAACCGAAAAATGTGGAAGCCGCCAATCACTGGGCCAAGATCTATGTGTCGTGCGCGGAAGCTTCCGGCATGCGCCTCTTTAGGGGCAACGTACCGTCGCTCAATTCTCCGGCCAAGCGTGCGCAGGTGATCGCGATTATCAACGATGCCTTCGGCGAGGAAGTGCTTCCGCTCTACTCGAGCTTCCGCGACACCGCGGGCAACCCCTGGGAATCGGACATCGCCTACGCTGCGCTTCTGGGCATCGTGAGCGGCGACACGGACAGTAACGGTAACCCCACGGGCTACTTCCGTCCGGACGAGAACATCGTCCGCGCGGAGACCGCAAAAGTGATCTACGAGAAGATTAAAGATGCTGTGAAAACGACGACTCTCTAAGCATTCGACCGGAATAAGGAAATAAGGGAAATACGGAAATAGGGGACGCAGAACCCCTATTTCCCTATATCCTTATCTCCATGCAGGAACGTCTCCAGAAAATCCTCTCGGCACGCGGTATCTGCTCCCGTCGCAAGGCGGAGGAGTACATCGAGCGCGGACTCGTGCGCGTGAACGGCAAGCCTGCGATTCTCGGGCAGAAGGCAGATCCGGCGGTGGATACGATCGAAGTGGACGGCGCAATCGTGCAGGAGCGCAAGGAGATGCTCTATTACGTCATGCATAAACCCGTGGGAGTGGAGACGACCAATATCGAAGGGGGCCGGCCCGATCAGGCAAAGCGCGGAAACCGTGGCGAAGCCTTACTGAGAGGTGCAAGCGTGCGCGATTTATTGCCCGCGAATTTGCGGGGGAAAGTCTTTCCCATCGGAAGATTGGATAAAGATTCCGAAGGATTATTACTCTTCACCAACGACGGCGTGCTTGCGTACCGTCTCACACATCCGAAGTTCGATCACGAGAAGGAATACATGGTGATCGTCGACGGGCCCGTGACAGACGGGCAGCTGCGAAAGCTCCGGGGGGGAATCACGATTTTTGGAGAACGAACGAAGCCGGCGAAGGTGACACGTACAGGAGAGAAGGAATTTCTTTTGGCTCTGACGGAAGGGAAAAACCGGCAGATCCGCAGGATGTGCCAGAAGGTCGGTCTGGAAGTACTGCGGTTAGAGAGAACTCGTATCGGGCCGTTACAAAACGCGCGGCTGAAAGAAGGCCAGATACGAAAAATGACGGAGGTCGAAGTACGCGACATGCTCAAGTATGTCGGGGTGCAATGATCGTCGCACTTAACGTTTCACCGTCTCCATCGTTCCGAAGTGTTGGACCCAGTGGGAGCCATCGATGCCGATGCCGATATCAATAAAGTGTTCCGTGAGGATATTGGCGCGGTGGCCGGGGGAAGCCATCCAGTCGTCCATCACATCCTCCGCCGTCAGCTGGCCGCGGGCAAGATTTTCGCCGAACGCCAGCGAGAAGCTTCTGCATTCGCAGTTCTCCGATGTGATCGTGCCGTAGCCGCTGCGTTGGATGCGTTCCCGATACGTTTCACCCTCCGGAGACTCATGGCTGAAGAAATTCCGGTTCTTCATGTCCGCGGCGTAGGCTTGCGCCGAGGTCTGAAGCATCAGGTTTCTTTTGAGCGGTGGAACGCCGACCTTTTCGCGCTCGCGGTTCACAGCGAGAAGAATATCCGCACGCAGCTTCTCTACCGCGGTGGAGGTGCGGACGGAGGCGCGCCTGTTCAGGCGATCGCGAAGCCTCCGCTGGGGGGCTGATTCGCTCTTCCAAATCTCGGTCTCCTTCCGGCGTTGGCGCTGCGAAACTTTCTTCTCCTGGACAGTCGGTTTTTTCTGGTTCAGCCGCGACTGCAGTTCCGTCGGCCGGTTTTCGCGGACCCGCACCCGCGCTCGCTGCTCTTCACGTTGCTCTTCCGACCTCTTCTCCGTGTCCTGCTGCACCTGAATAAAATCATCCGCGTACCAGGCGGAGACGCTCTGGGGAGCGAGAAGACTCAAGGTGACGAGGAGAGAGGAGAGGCGGTGCATAGGGAAAGTATATGTTAATTGGTTGAATGGTTAAATGGTTAGGTGATCGCTTGCGAACCATTTAGCCATTCAGCCATTTAGCAATGTCTGCTATACTGGTAAGAAAATGCAGATCATCCCCCATGGAGCGGCAAGAGAAGTCACGGGTTCGTGCCACGAATTGCGGGCATGCGGGAAGCGTATTCTTCTCGACTGCGGGCTTTTCCAGGGCAGGCGTCAGGAATCTGCGGTCAAGAACAGCACATTCACCTTCGATCCTTCCAAAGACATCGATGCCATGGTGCTGAGTCATGCGCATATGGATCACGTTGGACGTGTTCCATTGTTATGGAAGCAGGGATATCGCAAGCCGATCTTCTGCACGTATGCGACAAAGGACCTTGCAGCGGTGATGCTTCTCGACGGCGGTTACATTCAGGAAAAGGACGAGGAATTCCACCGCAAGCATTTGAAGGGATCCATGATAAAAAGCGACGGACCGCTCTATACCCAGGACGACGCAAAGGCCTGCATGGAACTATTTCACGGCGTGAATTATGGCGAATGGTTTACCGTGGTTTCTCCTTCGGCAGGCTCAGGACAGGCGGGGGTGCGTGCGCAGTTCGTCGACGCCGGGCATATTGTCGGTTCCGCCATGGTTGTATTGGAGGTAGATGAAGGGCAAAAAGGGCAACGGGTGCGACGCATCGGATTTACCGGAGACATCGGTCGCAAACATCTGCCCATCATCCGTGATCCTGCGCCCATGCCAGCGGTGGATACGATGATTTGCGAGAGCACATACGGGAACCGGACGCATGAGGATGTTGCGACCGCACGCGATCATCTTAGAGATATCATCGTGAAGACCGCCAAGCGCGGAGGCAAAGTGCTCATTCCCGCGTTTTCGCTCGAACGTACGCAGGAGATTATCTACGATCTGCACCTGCTCTGGGATGGCCGCAAGATTCCGGCGCTTCCGATCATCATCGATTCTCCGCTCGCGCAGCGCGTGACGGACGTATTCATGAAGCACCCCGAATGCTATGACCAGCGCATTTTCAACGAATTCCTGAGCCGCGCCCACAATCCGTTTCAATTTTCGCTCGTGCGCTACAGCGAGACCGTGGATGACAGCAAAGCCCTCAGTGGCACACCGGGTCCCATGATCATCATGGCGGGTTCGGGCATGTGCGAAGCCGGGCGTATCCGCCATCACCTGAAAAACGAGCTGCCGGATCCCAGGAATACCGTCGTGGCTGTTGGATATATGGCGGAGAACACGCTTGGTCGTCGCGTTATCGATCCTACAATCACCAGTGTCCGCATCTTCGACCAGATGATCCAGAAGAAAGCAGAAGTCATCTACATCCACGCCTATTCCGGGCATGCGGATATGGCCGATCTCGACCGGACGATTCTCGGGGTCGATGGACTCCGCACGCTGATTCTCGTTCACGGGGAACCATTGCAGATGGAGCCATTGAAGCATCGTCTGCAGGCGATCAAACCGGAGATGACGGTGCATATGCCGGAGCGGGAGGAGCAGATTGAGATCTGAGCGGATAAAGCAAAAAGGATAAAGCAAAAATTTATCCTTTATCCTTTATGCTTTATGCGCTCATATATACGCGTGCTGATCAGCAATTACACCGTTCGTCAGATGGCCCGCATCGTCTGGACCGTGGGCTGGTCCGATTTCTTCCTGAAGTACCGCGGATCGGTACTCGGATACCTGTGGTCGCTTTTGGCGCCGCTCGCGAAGTTTCTCGTCATCTACTATGTGTTCCGGCCGTTTGTGAGCGATGCGATCCCGTACTACTCGCTCTATCTCTTCCTCGGCATCATCGTCTGGGAGCATTTCACCGTGACCACGACGCATTGTATGTCCGTGCTCCATGAAAAAGCAGCTTTCGTCCAAAAACTTCCGTTCCCGCGGATCCTACTCATATTCATCGTGGGCTGGACGAACCTCATCATCTTTCTGACACATCTCATCATCTTTGCCGTCTTTGTGGTGGTCACCGGAAAAGGATTTCCGGTGCAGTGGGTCTTTGTTCCGCTGATCCTTTTCCATATGACGATCCTTGCGCTCGGCGTGGGGATGATCCTTTCCGCGTATTGCCTGAAGTATCGCGATATTCCGCATCTCTGGAGCATCGCCACGCAGGTGCTCTTCTGGCTGACACCCATCACGTATGCCTATCGCCTCGAGGTTCCGCTCCTCGCCACCATCCGCCGGATGCCCGAGATGATCCGGGGTCCGGCACTCCACAACCTCTTCGATGTTTTCGTCCAGTTCCAGCCGCTTTCTCTGGTGATGTATGACCTCCGGCGTATCACGCTTTATCCGAAGGAACTCGGTACGCCCTCTCTTGAGCATCTCCTCGGAATGACCGTAGTGTTTTTGGCCATCTTTTGCATCGGAGCCGTCATATTTAAGAAAAGGAGCAGGCATTTTGTGCAGGAGTATTGAATTCATGGAAGGAAAACCTAGCGGTTTTCCTCCCATGGACCCTCCTTTCCCTTTCGGCGGTGCGCCTCCAGCGCGGGGCCCGCGAGACCCGCGCTTCGGCGCATCTTTTTATATGAGATTTCATTACAATGGTGGCATGACAGATGCCGTGCTCTCCTGTCGGAATATCACCAAGTCCTTCCACCGCACGCTTATTCCCGTGCGGCATCTACAGGAGCGCATCATCGTGGGTCGCAGAAAGAAAACGCAGTGGAGCGTGAATGCCGTCGATGATGTCTCGCTCCGCCTTGCACCCGGGGAATGGATCGGACTTTCGGGCCCGAACGGGTGTGGCAAGACGACGCTTTTACGGGTGCTGGCGGGCTTGCTTGTTCCCGACCTGGGGAGCGTAGAACGCAATGCCACCTTCTCTTGTTTTTTTGAACTCGGCGTGGGGTTCCATGAAGAGCATACGGCCGCGGAGAACGTCCGTATGCACGCGATGCTGTGGGGCGTTGATTTCGCCGCGATGCGGTCCATGGCCGATGCCGTACGCGCGTTTGCGGGCATCGGCGACCATTGGAATTTGCCGCTCAAATGTTATTCCACGGGTATGCGCCACAGGCTCGGGTTCGCCGTCTCCACGGCGGTTCCCGGAGATGTGCTGCTGCTCGATGAAATTTTCGCGGTGGGCGACGCTGCATTCCAAGTCCAGTGCTGGGAACGTCTTTTCGCGCTCAAGCGGCTGGGCCATAGCGCCGTGATGGTGAGCCACAGGACGGGCGACTTAGAGCGGATCTGCGACCGCGTTTTTTCCATGAACGGCGGCAAGATCGTGCAGGAGAAGACCATTGCGCCCATTACGGCATGACGCAGGCATGCGTGTGTCGCGAGGCCTCCGCTTCCGCCTGCTCCCAATGTTCCGCGGAAAGATGGCGCACGCCGATGTCCCAGTTGCAAAGAATTTCTCCCTGCGTGCGGAGATTGTGGAATGCGATGTGGTCGTACCACCGCGGCGGATTCTCCCACACACGCGTCATGATCGGGAATTTCTTGAGCGCGCTCATTCGGAAGAGCGAGCATCCGAAGCCTGATCCGGCCACTTCATTCACGCCGGTTTCCTGTATATCGGGAAAATCGGGCTGTCCTTTATCATCCATACGCCAGACCAAGAAGTGGCCGTTTCGCGGGCAGCGGTACGGAGCGACGACCGCGACGGTGTCCTCGTCCATTGTCTGGAGCATGTGCTCGAGCGCGTCTTGGGCCGGAATGACGTCATCTTCCAGGGTGAGCACGAGTTCGGTGTCGCAATTCGCAAGGAGATGGTTATAGGCCCGAACAACCGCCAGTTCGTAGTAGTACTGGGCATTGCGAACGTTTTCCACCCGGTGCTCCAGAAGCGAGGAGGCATCATGACCCCAGTGTTCGGGATGCGGGGCTGCCGTGTATGCGGTGCGACCGAACGGCATGGTGGAAAGCGCGGCACGCAGCATCTGTCCAAATTCCTCGTCACCGGACGTGTCGTACCACTGTAGCGAGACGAGCGCAGGGTCGTGCCGTAGTCCGCGGATACTCTCCTCAAATATGCGGAACCACTGACGCCTTCCGGCAAAAGGCGTGAAGATCGTGACAGGCTCCCGGGAATACGCTGCGCGGAACGGATACGTCCATTGCGGACTCCTGGCGGAGCGATGGGAATAGCTCTCCCCGTGCTTGCGGTGGTGCACGGAGGTATCCGCCTTTTTCGCCTTCCAAGGAAACCGCGTCATACGACGATAGAGGTCCCAGTCCTCATGGGCGTTGCCCAGTTTGCGGTATCCGCCGACAAGATCGAACACCTGGCGCCGCAGCACCGCGTGCGAAGAGATATAATTATTGATCGCGAGAACCGCGCGGTCGAACTGTGGTGCTTCGAAGATGCGTGCTTTGTCGCCGAATTCCCACATGTCGCCGTAGACAACCGCGACTGCGGGATCGTGAAAGGCTTCGAGGCATTTGCGCAGATAGTTCGGGGTCAGCATGTCATCGGCGTCCAAAAAACAGAGAAATTCCGATGCGGTACACCGGGCGCCGGCATTGCGCGCGTCCTCCACACTTCGCCATTCTCCGCGGATATAGCGCACTCCGCGCTCCTGGTATCGTGCTGCCACGTCGGCGGTTTCATCCGACGACGCATCGTCCATCACCACGATCTCCCGCGGACGGACGGATTGCGCGAGGACACTTTCGATGGCCGCATCAAGGAATCGACCGTAATTGTGGCAGGGAATGACGACCGAAATGTCCGCTTGCGCGCGGACTTCGCCGATGCCTGCGGGAACTGCCGGGAGCGTGCGTGGTTCCGTGTCCGATGCTGTCCGTAGTTGCATCGTAGTTTCGTAGGATCTGCGGAAGACTGATCGGACGAATCCGAGAGACCGGCGGAGAGCGGATGTCCACCGCATGCTGCGCGTCTGCAGGATGTGCAACAGCTTTTCTTTGCATTCCAGTGCGTCCGATTCGGATGTCTTGAGCATCTTTTGTAGCGAGTTCTTTGCCTGCGACAGCCGCTCCAGGCGATGCTCTATCTGTTCACATTTAAGCACGGCCGCGGCGCGCTGCGGTTCACAGTGCTCCAGGAGATGTTCCAGCCGTTGATATTCGAGCACCGCCGCGATGCGCAGCGTCTCACAGTCTTTCAGAAGATCTTCCGACTGCAGGAGGCGTGTCAGGGTGGCATCCACCGGTGCCAGGAGATGTGGAGGAATCAGGATTCCTAGGCCGAAATAGTAGGGGACTACGCGCAGCACATACTGGTTCGCGTCGTTCTTCAAAAAATCTTCCACTGCGGTGCGAACGCCGTTTTTCGGTCCGCCCTCCTTCTCCGCGTGTATGCTCACGGCGTTGATGCCCAAGCGGATGTCCCGGAGGCCCACTTTTCCCGGATCGACTCCGCCCGTGCGGCAGGGCTGGCGGTTCTCTTCCGGGATCCTGGACGGGTCAGTGTAGGCATCCCGCCGTCCGTAGGGCCAATCTATATCATGAAGGAGAATAAGCGGCGGCTTCTGTGCGTTCGTCGCTTTCTCCGCGATCATCTTCAGTTCATGGAATACCGTATGCCAATTATGGTCGCCGTCCACGATCACCGCGTCGCATGCGGGGAGACGCGGAAGCACATCCAAGCTCAGTCCTTCATGGAACTGAAAATGCGGTCGATGATTTTCCTCCCACTGTGCTGCGGGGAACAGGGGCCGGGGGTCGATGCTGTGGACGACGCCTTCGTGTTCCTTCGCAAAACCAATCAGCTTCTCCGTCGTGTAGCCCTTTTCCGCGCCGATCTCGAGGATGGTCCGCGATTGGGCGACCTGCAGGAGAGGCTCAACAAGATGTTCCCAGAGCGGATGCATAGGAGAAGCATAGTGCCATAAGTCCGCGGTTTCACGCAGTCCCCCGTTTTTCAGGCAAGTGTAGCGCCCGCAATACAGCTCCATATTCCCCGCGTCGGAAGCGGATCGTATGATGGTTTCTGACGTTTTTCAGCGCGCGTTTGCCCATCGCAACCCGAGCATCAGGTTCTTCGAGAAGAACGTTCAGTGTCTCTTCCCACTCCCGATCAGAGCCGCAGAGCATGCCGTTTTCCCCCGAAACAATCACTTCTGCATATCCGGGCGTCGCGGAACCGACGGTCGGTACGGCGCAGAGCGCGGCCTCCAGATATTTCACCGCGCTTTTGCAGGCCGTGAAGCGATTGGTAATTTCCAGAGGAGCCAAGTTCACCGCTGCATCCGCGATCAAGCGGGCGATACGTTCCGGCGGCTGAAAGGGGAGCGTTTCAATCTGTCCTTTTAAAGGAATCAGTGCCTCCGGCAATCCCACGGGTCCTATGCAGCGGAGGTGCACGTGCGGATAACGGCGAAGAACGCACGCGAGTGCAGGGGCGATACCCGCAAAGTCTTTATCATGGCTGTGAGAGCCGCTCACGTATGTCATGCGGATGAGATTTGAATCGCGAGTACGCCGTATCCGCGCAAAACGCGCACGCAGGGTCATCGAACGACTGACGGCGTTGTGGACGACGAGGATGGTTTTTTCCGGAAAGAGTTTTTGAGCTTCTTTCTGCAGTTCGGGAGTCGAGACAGTGATCACCGGGCAGAGGTCCATGGTATGGCGGTGCCGGAGCGCATGGTCTCTCCAGACCGCCGGTTCATTCAGATATTCGTTACTCTGGAAGCTTTCCAGATGCTCGAGGTCGAACATCAGGTCATCGATATCGAACACCAGGCGGCAGCCCTGCGTTTGTGCCTGCATCAGAAACTGTTTCAGTTCCGCGGAGAATGGTACGCGATGCAGCACGACGAGGTCATACTGCCCTTCAACTCCGGCTTCGGGAAGATCGCCTGCGTGTACCCGCGTTTTCCACCCCATGGACCGCAGCACCATGGCGGCATGGTGGCAGCGGTACTGCATGGACTGCCCGGGGCATCCGCTGAGGAAAAGCGCCCGCGGAGCGGCAGAACAACGGAAAGAAAACATCATAGCTTCATCTCTGCGGCAACCCCCTTCATCGCCTCCAGCGTGATCCCTACAAATTCATCCAGAGATATACCAAGCAGCGCTTCACATTGCCGGATCTGCTCGCGGTCTACCTGCGCGGCAAAGGCTTTATCCTTCAGCTTTTTGGTCACGCTCTTCACCTCCACGTCTGCGATTTTCTTGCTTGGGCGCACATAGGTCACCGCGATGATGAAACCGGTGAGCTCATCCACACAGTAGAGGCATTTCCGCAGCATCGTATCGAGCGGATACTCGGCGCCGTATTTGGACTGATAATGCGCGCGGATATCGCCGAGGAGTTCTTGCGGAGCTTTGATCGTCTGCAGCAGATGGTCGAGTGTGTCGCCGCAGTGCGCCTCGTAATCTTTATCCAGCTTGTCCCAGTCCAGGTCATGGAGCATCCCCGCGACTTTCCATGTCTGCGCGTCGCCGCCGAATTTTTTCGCGAGTGCTTCCATCGCGGCTCCCGTGGCGATCAAGTGCGCTTTGGTCTGATCGGTATGCGATTCGATCAGGCCGTGCGCGGCGGGGAGGAGGTGGCCGTAGGAGATGTGCTGGAGGAGAAGCGTCACGATGGGATGGTAGCAGAATCGATGCGCTTTAAGACTTCCGCGCGTTCGAAGGTGGAAACGAACCACCCCATTTGTGGGCCATTGTCTCTGCCGATGAAGAGCTGGTACAGCGGAGCGAAAAGCGCTTTCGGTTCGATGCCGAGTTCCGCTTTCACGGCGTGGATCGTGGCGTGAATATCCTCCCCCTTCCAGGAGGGGAGTTTCTCCAGTCGCTCCCGTAGCAAGACTAATGCAGCACTCTGTTCCGTTGAGAGTTCGAGGACAGGCAGTATTTCGAGAATGCGATAGTGGTACTGCTCCGGTGCGTGTTCGGAGAGCCATTTCCGTACGTATGCCGCACGCTCGTTGAGTGCGTACAGCTCTTCCTCCGTCAGCGGCGCACCTTTCAATTTTTCCGCTTCTTCTTCAAGTTTCAGGTGCGGCATCTGGACGACAAAACTCAAAATCGTGAAGCGCATCTGCCAGAGGGGATTTCCTTTTTCAGGAAACCCGATCTGCGCGAGATGGAAAATGCGTACAAAATCTTCCTGCCCTTCCTTCGGATGCGCTACATATTCCGAAAGACGGTCGTACTCGTCGAAGAGCAGGGGGAGAGTCGTACCCTCTGGATCAAAGTCGAAAGGTTGGTTCGGCTGTTTTCGGATCATGAGAAGCTTCAGCAGATAGGGAGGCATCAGGTCGGCGATCCCCTTGGCCGTTGCGCCGATGCCTTTGCTCGCGCTCATTTTTTTGCCGCCGACATTCAGGAATTCGTACGGGATATCGAACGGATTCGGATACTGGAAAATTTCCTCAGCAATGCGTTTGCCGATGTCGCGCGATCCCCCTGCTGCGGAATGATCTTTTCCTGCACCCTCGATGTGTACGCCCATGACGTTCCACTTTGCCGGCCACTCCACTTTCCACGGAAGCTTCGCGCGTCCGTCGAAGGGGCTTATTGTCCCCAGATAACCGCATCCCTTTGCCCATGTTACGAGGTTCTCTTTACAGGTGTACTGCACCAACGTTCCGTCCCAGCCCGTCACCTGCGTCGTGCCCACTTTGCCGCAGCGCTCGCAGATCACCTGGAGCGGATACCAGTCATCAGGCTTGTTGCTTCCGCTTACGTCTTTGTAGATGACGCGGATGTCTTTCGCGTGATCGAGCGCTCTTCGGATAACGTCATTGAATTTCCCTGCTTCGTAGAGCGGCTTCAATGTGTAGTACTCGATGGGGAGCCCAAGATTCGAAACAACCTTTTTCAACTCCTCGCCGAACACCATCGGCAAGTTTTCCGCCCCTTGCTCATGCGTTGGTACCGTGAAGAGCGGTTGCCCCATATATTTGCCGAATGTATTACGGTCAAGAAACGGAGGCAGTTCATCACAAGGGTCGAAATCATTCAGTTCGAAAAGGAAGCGGTGGGGAATTCCCTGCTCTTGCAGTCCTTGCGCAATGAGTCCATGGATGACGATGCCCCGTAGCGATCCCACATGCACGCGGCCCGAGAGAGTTTTCTCATCACGTATCGTGAGAGGAATGCCCGCTTGGATTTCCTTTTGAAAACGCTCCTTGATCTCGCCGATGATATTATCCAGCCAGACCATAGTGCTGAAGGGTAGCGGTTCGTTCAAATTTCGCCGCATACGGCTGCAAACCGCGGCTGCGGAGTTCTTCGGCTTTTTTGAGGCGAAAGGGGTCCATACGCCGTAGAGCATAGCGTTGACGGCGGATATTCGGAATATGGAACGGCATGCCGTCCATGTATCATCCAGACGGACGTTCTCCTTCTCGCATGGCCCTTCTCCTGCCACGTTCCCTTTTCATCCATATTCCCAAAACCGGCGGCAGCTGGGTGCGCGAAGCCGTGCGCAGCGCGGGCATCCTGACGGATGAAATCGCTGCGATCCCTACAGAAAGAATGATACGTAGAGGACAGCTTTTCCATACCACGTCGAAGGAACTCCATATCCAAGATCGTTTTCGTTTTGCGTTTGTCCGGCATCCCCTTTCCTTCTACCAATCTTACTGGGCTTACCGGATGGTCCGTGGATGGGACCTGACGCTCGACATGGACCGCAAATTCCAAAGTGACAATTTTGAGACATTTGTCCGGGCGGCGCTCGCAGATGCGCCCGGCGGGTTGGCAGCGCGCGTCTATGCCCGTTATCTGGGCGAGGATTTCTCCATGCTGGATTTCGTCGGGCGCATGGAGAACCTCGCGGAAGACCTCCTCCGGGCGCTTTCGCTCGCGGGAGAGACCTTCGACGCGGAGGTGATCCGTGCGACGCCGGAGAAGAACGTATCGTCGCGCCTCTCGGAATGGGCGGACCGTTGCCGGTATTCTCCGCAGCTGCGGAGCGACGTCTGCAACGCGGAGCGCGCGGTCATCGAACACTTCGGATACGGAGACGACGTGATGGATGTCGTCCCCGTGGCAGCGTCGCCGGCGCAAGCAATATCCGTACCCTAATCATTATTTTTTTTGTATGGTATCCGCATGATTGGTTCCCCTGTCACCACCGGCGTCTTTATCGGCCGTTTCCAGCCTTTTCATGAAGGACACCGCCGCTGCGTGGGCAAGATCCTCGAGCAGCGCGATCGCTGCATCATCCTCGTGCGCGAAACGGAAACCACAGAGAAAAATCCGATCGCGGTCGCAGAGCGCATCGGCATGATCCGCGCACATTTTCCGGATTCTTCCCGTGTGGAAATTCTCACGATTCAGGATCCCGGCGCCGATCTCTCGGTCTTCATCGGGCGTGATGTTGGGTACGACCTCATCGAACTTGATGCCGCGACCGAGGCGATCTCCGCGACGGACCTGCGCAAGAAGATGTATGCCGAAGCGGGAAAAGCATTCAATCACGATGCCCCACGAAACGTGCGCTAGCTTCATGGCTCCTCGTTTTCCTATCATCTGGCTGACTGGCAATTCCGGCGCGGGAAAGACCACGCTTGCGTACGGCGCGCAGCGGCACTTTCGCGATCGTGCATCAGCCCTG
The DNA here is from genome assembly GCA_001788925.1 of Candidatus Peribacteria bacterium RIFCSPHIGHO2_01_FULL_55_13. Classification (GTDB taxonomy): domain Bacteria; phylum Patescibacteriota; class Gracilibacteria; order Peribacterales; family Peribacteraceae; genus 2-12-FULL-55-11. The sequence continues at coordinate 15,979 of MFXS01000033.1, read as the reverse complement.
CCGCCGATCATCATTCTCGACGGCGATGAGATGCGTGCGTCCATCTCTACCGCGGAAACGCTCAGTGCTGCGGATCGCCGCTCCCACAATCTTCGCGTTGCGCGACTCGCTTCTGTCCTCCAGGCACAGGGGTTTCTCGTCGTCATCGCGGTGATCGCGCCATTTCGTTCCGTGCGTAGGGAAATCGATACGATCTGCCGGCCGCAATGGATCTACGTGGAGCGCACTGGTCTCGATGCTCCCGATCGCCCGTACGAGGCGCCCGAGCATCCGGATTGCATCATCCGCACAGATCATCTCTCGCCGGAAGAGGGTATTGCGGAATGTTCGGAGTACATGACAAGGATCATGTTGAAGAAATCGCCAGCTCTGGCTGCGGGAATTGCGGTGTGAAGCTTTTCTTGATTTTTTGAGAGGAGCGAGATCCGTGACGTTCTGTGGCTGTGCACGAAATATGCGGAATATTGTAGACTTCATGTATGCAGTGGATACGAACGTGGGCGCATTGGTCTGTTCTTTTCTGTTTGGTCATTCTCTGTGCTGAGGTGGGGAGTTTCCTGATGATGAGTGTGATCAAGGACCAGTGGTACTCTCTTGCGGATATCGAAACGGCCCGCAGCCGCAGAGCGCAAGATTTTTCGCAGATGTCGGCCGGGGATGACACCGACGCGATGGTGCAGGTCATGGACTTTCCCGTCGCGCTGCATCCGTACCTCGGATTTTCCTACGAGCTGCCAGCTGCGGAGGATATCACTTCAGATGTGAAGGAAACCACTCTCTACGGCCTCGTTCCCGGCGGGGGGGCAATGGTTCGTGAGGCCAACTCCGATACACTCGTCATCGGTGTGCTCGGCGGATCGGTCGCTGCCAATTTCGTCGTACACGGAGCAGGCCCGCAGGTGCTCATCGCCGCCCTTCGGCGCGATCCTCGATTTGCGGGCAAAGACATCCGCTTCACCTCCATGGCTCTGTACGGGTTCAAAGAGCCACAGCAGATCATCGCGCTCAACTATTTTCTCTCGCTCGGTGCACATGTCGATCTGGTGATCGATATCAGCGGCTTCAATGAAGCGACACTTCCTTTCAACGAAAATATTCCGAATGGTCTCAATCCGCTGTACCCCAGAAGCTGGCATCTGCTTGCGGGTAAACTCACGCCCAGCAGACTCGCTCTCGTCGGAAAGATCGCGTATCTCCGGGAACGCCGCGACCGCGTCGCACATCTGAGCCGCAGAGGCCCGTGTGACTGGAGCTACAGTTGCGGGCTCCTCTGGTACGGCATCGATCACATTCTCAGTCGCGGCATTTTCACAGCGAACCAGAAGCTGCTCGCGTTCGATTCTTTGGCTGCGAAAGATCCCATGCTTCTTGGTCCGCCGCTCGCCGGGAGTGGTTCGGGAGAGCTTCTCGCGGAAGTCGTTGCGAACTGGAAGAGGGCGCAAATCCTGATGCATGACCTCGGCCGCGGCCACGGATTCAAGGCGTTCACCTTCCTGCAGCCGAGTCCATTTTACGGAAACAAACCGTTCTCTCCCGAAGAGCAGATGCTTCTCACAAAAGGAACATGGCCCGATACGTACACGCAGCAGTCGTATCCTTCATTGCAGAATGCCGTCAGGGAATTACAAGAAGAAGGATATGCGGCGGCGGATCTTACTGGCGTTTTCGATGACCATCCCGAGCAGATCTACGTGGATTCCTGCTGCCATCCCAAAGCGCACGGGGAGGAGATTATGGCGGAGGCGATGGCGAAAGAAATAATAAGGAGGTGGTGATGGGGAGATCGGAGTCGGGAGATGGGGAGATGGGGAGATCGGGAGTGGGGGAATCGGACGATTTCTCTGGAAAATTCCATTGACGATACACCTTTCCCTCCCCACAATGCCCGCGCTTACGTTCCAGCCCGGTGTTGTGTATCAACGAGCCGAGCCCAATGAACCTCCAAGCCTATGTCTGGACTCATCGCCCGCAAAATCGGCATGTCTCGCGTGTTCCTCGATGGAAACGCTATTCCGGTGACCTATCTTCAGGTGGAGCCCAACATCATCGTTCGCCTCAAGAATACAGAAAAGGACGGCTATAACGCTGTCATTTTGGGAATTGGCAAAAAGATTGTCCGCACGCGAAAGGGGAATGAGTTGCAGAAGTTTCGCTTCTTAAAGGAGTGGCGTGTGGATTCCCTCGAAGGCCTCACGGTCGGTTCGACGCTGGCCGTGGAGACCATTCCGGAGGCTTCCCTCGTCACCGTCACCTCGATCAGCAAAGGAAAAGGATTCCAGGGTGTCATGAAGCGCTACAACTTCGCCGGAGGTCCGGCCACGCACGGATCGCACTTCAAACGCGAGCCGGGATCCATCGGTATGCGTGAAATTCCCGGACGCGTTCACAAAGGCAAGCGCATGGCCGGACACATGGGTCTTGACCAGGTCACGCTTCACGCGCGCCCGGTCGTCATCTGCGACAAGGAAAAGGGGGTGCTTGCGGTGAAGGGTCCGGTTCCCGGACCGAATGGTTCCGCCGTCTATTTGACCGTTGAATCTCCGCACCCTAGTAAGGGTGCTGCCAATTCCAAAGCATGAAGATCGACGTCTACACCGCCACTGGCCAAAAGAACGGATCGCTCGATCTCCCCGCGGTACTCTTCGAAGCCGCTATCAATCAGGGGTTGATGCACCAGGCAGTCGTGCTCCAGCAGAGCAACCGCCGCCGCCCCATCGCCCATGTCAAAAACCGCGGCGAAGTCATCGGGTCTACCAAGAAAATGTTTGCTCAGAAGGGCACAGGACGCGCGCGCCGCGGTCCGCTTCGCTCCCCGCTTCTTCGCGGAGGAGGCAAGGCATTCGGTCCACGATCAAACAGGAATTTCAGCAAGGATATGCCAAAAACCATGCGCCGCGTGGCTCTGCTTTCGGCGCTTTCGGCGCAGGCGAAAAGCGGTTCCATCCTGGGGCTCGAGAGTTACCCCGAGATGGTGAAGACCAAAGACGCCGCCGCCGTGCTTTCGAAAATGCCGGTGCAGTCGGGAAAGATTCTCATCGTCACGCCGGGGCGCCACCGCGGCATCGCGCTCTCCACGAGAAACATCCCCCGCGTGCAGGCTCTGGCCGCCGCGTATCTCAACCCCGAAGACGTCCTCGGCGCCCGCCACATCATCTTCTTTGTGGATGCTATCAAGGAGGCGGAGAAGATTTTCGGCGGCGAGAGAGAACGGATGGAGCGGGCGGTGAAGAATCCCGTTGCAGAGAAATCGGAAACCTCCGAAAAGACAAAAAAGACTCCTGCCAAGAAAGCTTCCCCCAAAGCCTAATCCCTTATGGAACTCTCCCGCGTCATCCTCGGCCCCATCGTCACCGAAAAAGCGGAACGCCTGAAGGCGACCAGCAAGACGTACACCATCAAAGTGGCGCACGCCGCCACCAAGATCGAAGTCAAAAAGGCGCTCAAGGAATTCTATGACGTCGAAGCGGTGAGTGTCCGTGTGATGCGCACGCGCGGAAAGACCCGCAACCTCGGTCAGGGCAAGATCATGGAAAAGCGCCATCCTATCAAGAAAATGATGGTCACCCTCGCTTCCGACAGCAAAACCTTAGATCTTGCCGCCTTCACCAAACGCTAACCCATGGCTATGAAGCACTGCCGCCCAACGACTCCCGCACGACGTCAGATGACGATCGCGGACTTCTCTGGCCTCACGAAGAAGCGGCCGGAAAAGAGCCTCTCCGGCGGTAAGCAGCGCATCTCCGGACGCGGCAGCGGCGGCAAAGTGCGCGTGCGCCATCGCGGCGGAGGACACAAGAAGCTGTTTAGGCTCATCGATTTCAAGCGTGTTGATAAGGCCGGAGTCCCCGGCACCGTCGCTGCGCTTGAGTACGATCCCAACCGTTCCGCACGCATCGCTCTTGTCCATTACAACGACGGCGAGAAGCGCTACATCCTGGCACCGGACGGCCTCCAGGTGGGAGAAAGCATCGTCTGCGCTCCGCGCACGAAGGTGAAGACGGGCAACTGCATGCAGCTCAAAAATATTCCGGTGGGATACAAGATCCATAACGTCGAGCTCACCCTCGGCCGCGGCGGACAGATCGTCCGATCGGCCGGAACCGCAGCTACGCTCGTGGGTATCGACGGCCGTCACGCCATCGTCGAGCTTCCAAGCGGCGAGATCCGCCGGCTCAGCGCCGAGTGCTCGGCAACGATCGGCACCGTCTCGAACCTCGAACACAACCTCATCACCATCGGCAAGGCAGGACGCATGCGCTGGATGGGCAAGAAGCCGCAAGTGCTCGGCAAATCCATGAACGCCGTGGACCACCCGCACGGAGGAGGAGAGGGCCACGCCCCAATCGGTCTCAAGCACCCGAAGACCC
>MFXS01000033.1:427-11544 GCA_001788925.1 Candidatus Peribacteria bacterium RIFCSPHIGHO2_01_FULL_55_13 | reverse complement strand
CCTCGCGTGAAGAGACTGCGCAAGAAGTAGACCTGCACTTTCCCCTTTCCACTTTTCTCTTTTCACTTCGTCCCATGTCCCGTTCCATCAAAAAAGGCCCCTACGTTGATCCCAGGCTCCTCGGCAAGGTCATGAAAATGATCGAAAAGAGTGAGAAGAAGATCGTCAAGACCTGGGCGCGCGACTGTGACATCCCGCCGGAGTTCGTGGGATTCACCTTCGCGGTCCACAACGGCAAGGAGTTCACGCCGGTCTACGTCACAGAACAGATGGTCGGCCACAAGCTCGGAGAATTCTCCTGGACCACGAAGTTCAAAGGACACGGCGGCAAGATGGCCGATTCCCAGGCGAAGGGAGCCGCGATGTCCGGAGCTGCTCCTGCTGCTGCACCCGCCGCACCCGCTAAATAATCCACGCACTCACCCCTTATCATGAAAGCATATCTCCACGCCGTCCGCATCGCTCCGAAGAAAGCCAACCTGATCTGCAAAATGATCAGAGGCATGACCACGGCCGATGCCATGCATACGCTCGAACGCACGAACAAGAAGGCGGCGAGAATCCTCGAAGAGCTCCTCCGCTCCGCGATGGCCAACGCGTCCCACAACGACAAGCAAGATGCGCAGACCCTCGTCATCAAGTCCCTCATCGTGAACCAGGGCCAGGCCTACCACCGGGGTGTTCCTATGGCCCGTGGCCGCGTCCGTCCCATGAGAAAGTTTTTGAGTCATATTGAATTGGTGCTTGGATTGCCTGAGGACGAAGAAGAGGGTAGGAAAGGCAGGAAGGGCAAAAAAGTAAATAAGGGATCGAATGCTTCACAAAAGGCTGATTCTGCTGTAAAAAATGCCAAGAAATCCTCTGCTTCCGCAAAGGAGCCGAAGGCTTCTTCCCGCACTTCCAAGCAATCTTCCTAACCTTCCCTCATGGGTCAAAAAGTTAACCCCAACGGCTTCCGCATCGGCATCACGCACTCGTGGGCCTCGACATGGTTTGCCAAGGGCAAGAAATTCCGCGAGCTCTTCCTCCAGGACGTGAACATCCGCCGCTACATCAATGGCCGTATGAAGGATGCGGGCATTTGCCAGATCGACATTGACCGCAACAAGAAGACGACCGTCGCCATCCACACGAGCAAGCCCGGCGTGATCATCGGCAAGCAGGGCGCGGCCATCGAAGAACTCCGCAAGGATCTCGAGCGCCGGTTCGGCGGCAGCTTCGAAGTAAACATCCAGGAAGTCCGCAGTCCCGACACCGAACCCATGGTGATCGCCGAGACCATCGTCGGACAGATCGAGCGCCGCATGCCCTACCGCCGCGCCGCGAAGATGGCGATGGAGAAGGCGATGCAGGCCGGAGCCTTGGGGATCAAGATAGGAGTGTCGGGCCGCCTCAACGGCGCTGAAATCGCGCGTTCCGATTCCTTCAAATCCGGAAACGTACCGCTGCAAACACTGCGCGCCAACATCGTTCTCGCGACGAAGCACGCCGTCACCAGCTACGGCACGATCGGTGTGCAGGTGTGGGTCTACAAGGGAATGGTGTTCAAGAAGGTGCAGCAGATGCAGTCGTCCGCTCTCAATAAGAATTCCCCCCAGTCGTAGAGACATCCGGCCGGACGTCTCTACATCCATTTTCCCTCTCCCATGTTAGAACCTCAAAAGCTAAAACACCGTAAGCAGCACCGCAGGCGCGGTGCCTTCGGAGGGATCGCTACCCGCGGTCACCGGCTGGCGTTTGGCAGCATCGCCCTTAAGGCGATGACGGGAGGGGAGCTTACCGCGCGCCAGCTTGAAGCCGCACGCCGCGCGATGACGCACTCGGTCGCCCGCGGAGGAAAGATCTGGGTGCGCGTGTTCCCGCATAACCCCGTCACAAAAAAAGCCGCAGAGGTGCCGATGGGATCCGGAAAGGGATCGGTCGAGTACTTCGCCACGATCATCAAGCGCGGGACCATCCTCTTTGAAATGGGAGGACTTCCTGAGGAAGCCGCCCGCGAAGCGCTCCGCCTCGCCGCCCACAAGCTTCCATTCAAGACTCGTATCATCACCCGTTCCGTTCTCTAACCCATGGCAAAACTCCCGACCATCGCCGAAGTCCGCAAGATGAGTGTGGAAGATCTGCGCACCGAAGTGGCCATAATCCGCCGACAGGCCGCAGAGGTGCGCCTGAGCGTGGAGCTGAGCAAGGAGAAGGACACATCGAAGATGAAGAAGTTACGGAAGCATTTGGCACAGTTGCTGACGGTCCTTCAGGAAAAGGGTTCGGAAGGCGAAAAAGCTGCCCCGAAGAAGCCTGCAAATTCTTTGTCCAAGAAGGCTAAAGCCTCTAAAATCCCCGCTCAATCATGAGAACCAAACAAGGCGTCATCACTTCGGCCAAGCTCCTCAAGACGGTCACCGTAACCGTCCACCGCAACGTGTTCCATGAGCTCTACAAGAAGCGTTTCCGCCGGAGCAAGAAGTTCCTTGCGGATACCGGAAACGTCACAGATCTCGCCGTGGGCGATCTCGTGGAGATCACCGAAGGGCGCCCTATGAGCAAGCTCAAGCGTTTCACCGTCACGCAGGTCATCAAGCGTGCGCCGCGTGTCAGCGAGATCATCGAGGAGGCGGGCGTTGAAGGCGTCATGCGCCACCGTAAGAAAGCAACCGAAGAGACCGCCGCACCCACGGAGGGGCGCGGTTCCCCATCCGCCAAATGATCCAGCAGCAATCCATCCTCGTCGTGGCCGATAACACAGGTGCCAAGACCGCCATGTGCATCAAGGTGCTCGGGGGAACCCGCCGCCGGTATGCCCATGTCGGTGACATCATCGTCATCGCCATCAAGACGGCCGCAGCGCGTGGCACCGTCCGCAAGAAGGCCGTCGAACAAGCCGTCATCGTCCGCACCCGCCAGGCCACCCACCGCAAGGACGGCAGCACCGTACGCTTCGACGACAACGCCTGCGTGATCATCCAGAAGGACGGCATGCCCAAGGGCACCCGTGTCTTCGGACCGGTAGCCAGAGAGCTTCGCGCCCGTGGTTACCAGAAGATTATTTCCCTCGCTCCCGACGTTCTATGAAAAAGCTTCGCACCGGCGACACCGTCGTCGTCACCACAGGCAAGGACAAAGGAAAGACCGGAGTGCTTCTCAAGGTGCTTACCCAGGTCCAGCGTGTGGTCGTAGCTGATGTGAACATGCGCACCCGCCATGTTCCGAAAAACGCCAGCCGCCCCGGACAGATTTTGAAGTATGAGGCTTCTATTCACTGGAGCAACGTGATGGTGATCGATCCCAAGACCAAAAAGGGGACCCGCGTCGGCTTCAAGATCGACGAGAAGGGCAGAGCCGTCCGCATCGCTCGCAAGAGCGGAGAAGTCCTTGTGGCCTCCAAGGCACAGCCCGGGAAACTCAAGAAGCCCATTGAGGGGGGCCAAGGCAAACCCGCGGACGCCGAAAAGACGACGCCTTCCGCAAAGGCTCCACAGAGCGCTCAAAAAGGTCCTTTCTGGAAGAAGCTCGGCTTCGGTTCCGCCGAAATGGCAGCGCGCGCAGACGTGGAGGCACCAAGCCATATGAAGGAAGATCACACAGTGCCCGATCAACTCGAGCGCCAGACAGGCCGCTCCGCTTCCCGCGGCACATAATCTATGGCAAAAACTGCATCCTCACCGGCCTCCGCTAAAGCTTCGGCCGGCAAGTCGGCCCCATCCGCTAAAGCTCCCGCGGGTAAGTACGCCACGCTCCATGACCGCCTCCGCGGTCCCATCCGCGAAGCGCTCAAAGAGCAGCTCAAGATCCCCAATATTCATGCACTTCCCCGCATCGAAAAAGTGATCGTGAACGTGGGTATCAACAAGTCCAAGATGGACAGCAAAGAGCTGCATGCGTACATCGGCGAGAGCCTCGGCATCATTACCGGCCTCAAGCCGGTCTACACCAAGGCGCGCGTCGCCATCTCCAACTTCAAGACCCGCCAGGGCCTTGTGGTCGGCGCGAAAGTCACGCTGCGTGGCAAACGGATGGAGGAATTCATCGACCGCCTCCTGAGCACCGCCCTTCCGCGCATCCGCGACTTCCGCGGCCTCCCCTCGCGCCTCGACGGCCAGGGTAACTACGCTATCGGTCTCAAGGATCATTCCATTTTCCCGGAGATCGCGCCCCCGGAGCCCGCCAAAATCTTCGGCATGCAGATCCAATTTTCCACGACTGCCAGAAACGACGCTGAAGCGATGGCTCTCCTGAAACTTATCGGTATGCCTTTCAAACCTTCTTCCAAACGTCCGCCAACTGGCGGACAGGTTTCCTAACCTTTTATTATGGCACGCAAATCCCTCGTCTTCAGCCAGCGCACCCGCCTCGCCAAGTACCTCAAAGAGAAGTCCCAGGGCAAGAAGCCGGAATTCCCCACGCGCGTCTACAATCGCTGCACGCTCTGCAACCGTCGCCATGGCTACATGCGCTTCTTCGGCATCTGCCGCATCTGTTTCCGCGAGCTTGCCTGCGAAGGCCTGATTCCCGGCGTCACAAAGTCCTCCTGGTAAATCTTCCCTCTTTCTACTTTTCTCTCTACTCTTCCCGCCCGTGTCCCCTGTAAACGACCCCATCGGCGATCTCCTGACCCGCATCCGCAATGCGCAGGGTGCCGGCCGCGATGGCTGCATCGCCCCGTACTCCAACCTGAAACTGGAGCTCCTCACGGTGCTCAAGAGCGAAGGATGGATCGCAGATGTCTCTGTAGAAGGGGAGATCCCGGAGAAGAACCTCATCGTCACCTTCGCTCCCGATAAAAAGAAACTCACGATCAAGCGCATCTCCACACCTGGTCGCCGCGTGTATAGCGGTGCTCAGGAACTGAAGCCCGTCATCCACGGATTCGGCGCCGCCATTCTCACCACCAGCAAGGGGCTGATGACCGACGCGCAGGCCCGCAAGCAGAAAGTCGGCGGTGAAATTCTCTGTACCATTTCGTAATCATGTCACGCATTGGACGCAAACCAGTGGCTCTCCCGACAGGCGTTACGGCGACCATCGCCGGCAGTACCGTAAAAGTGAAGGGCCCGAAGGGCGAACTTTCCTATGCCTTCCTTCCGGAAGTCACCCTCAAGATCGAAGGCAATGTCGTCACCGTTACGCGCAAAGACGATACGCCGGCCTCCAAGGCCCGCCACGGTCTCACCCGCCAGCTGGTGGCCAACATGGCCCAGGGCGTGAGCCAGGGCTACAGCAAGAAGCTTGAGATCATCGGTGTGGGTTACAAGGCCCAGGTAAAGGGAAAAGTTCTGGTCTTGAACCTCGGCCACAGTCACCCGATCGACTACGCCATTCCCGAAGGCATCACCATCACCCCCGACGAAAAGAACAAGAACATCCTCACGGTCAGCGGTTGCGACAAACAGATGGTCGGCCAGGCCTCTGCCGTCATCCGCGGCCTGCGCCCGCCGGAGCCCTACAAAGGCAAAGGCATCCGCTACAGCGATGAATTCGTCCGCCGCAAGCCCGGTAAGGCCGCCGTGAAGGCAGGCGCCGCGTAGTAAAGACGTGCGATTCGCACGTCTCTATCCCACTCTCATGAGACACCCTAAGTTCACCCACCGGCTCCAGAGAAAGAAGCGGATCCGCTCGACGGTCAGCGGAACCGCTGCGTGCCCGCGCTTCACGGTCTACAAGTCGCACACCAGAATCACCGCCCAGCTCATCGACGATGCTGCCGGCAAGACGCTCGTGGCTGGATCGACAGTCGAAGCGAAGGGCAAGTCCAACAAAGAGGGTGCCAAGAAGCTTGGTACGCTCCTCGCGAAGAAAGCTCAGGAGAAGAAGATCTCCGCAGTCGTCTTCGACCGCAATGGCTACAAGTACCACGGCTGCGTGAAAGAGCTGGCGGATGCTGCCCGCGAAGCCGGTTTGAAATTTTAACTTTTTTTGTTTTATGCAAGCATTACCCAAACATGAACAGGCCCTTCTCGTACCGTTGATCGCCGAAGTCATTGAGGAAAATCTGGAGACACGCGATACCATTAATGCGATCCGAGGTCTTGATGGTGATGCACTTCAACAGATTCTTTCAGGAGAACAGGTTACGATGAAGATCGAGCCGACAGAAATCCACGATGATCCCTGGGCAAATGTAATTGTCTCTATTGATAACAAAACTTTGAACGTCTCGATTCCAGCAAATGATTTACGACAAGCATTGGTTTCTACTAAATGATTGTATAATCTCCTACTTCCTTTGAAAATCTTCTATGGCTAAATCCTCCCGTCCCGACCGCAAGCGCAATGACCGGCGCTCCAAAGAGCCCTCCGAATTCGAGGAGACGACGCTCAGCGTTGATCGCGTCACGCGCGTGGTGAAAGGAGGACGCCGCATGCGCTTCCGCGCCATCGTCGTCGTCGGGAACAAAAAAGGAAAAGTGGGACTGGGCACGGGCAAGGCCGCTGAAGTGCAGGCCGCCGTGCAGAAGGCCACCAAGGACGCCAAGCGCGCGATGATCCGTGTGCCGCTTATTGAAGGAACGATCCCGCATGAGGTCGATCTGAAATTCAAGTCCGCAAAGATCCGCATCATGCCGGCCCGCCCGGGAACGGGTGTGATCGCCGGCGGAGCGCTGCGTGTGGTCCTTGAGGCCGCGGGCGTGAAGAACGTTCTCAGCAAGCGCTACGGAACCCGCAATAAGCTCGTAAACGCCCAGGCCATCATGCTTGCGCTCGGAAAGTTGCACTCGCGCCCGGAGCACTTCAAGGAAGAGGTGAAGCCCACGGTGGAGAACCCCGATGCTGCTGCTTTGGAGACAGAGCGTGGAAATGCGAATGTGAAGGTTGTGAGTAGGAGTCAGATTGATAGGGAGGGGAACCTGACGGGGAAATAACATCCTCCAGCAACGTCTGCCCAAGGCGCGGCAAAACGCGTGCAATCAACATCCCAGCGCATGATCCTTTCGTGCGCGTCGCTCTGTTCTCGCTTTGCGAATCTAAAATCCTCCTCCCGGCGGGAGGAGGTTAGGAGGAGGGGGTCAAAGACTCTCACTTCCAAAATCATTTTCACTACTCCATCGGCGACCCCCGCCCCTTGTTCCCCTCCCGCCGGGAGGGGAGACCCTGCCGCACTAGAATGTCACTATTTGCTACACTTCTCTTGTGCGTATCGCCTTGATCATCCTCGCCCAGCAGGGATTTCAGGATCACGAATACGAAGGAACACGCAAAGGGCTCGTGGATGCAGGGTTTAGCATTGTCATCGGAAGTAAGAAAAAAGGAGAGTGCACCGGGAAGTTTGGCGGCAGGGTCGATGCCACTGTCGCTTTGAAAGACGTGAAGGTCACGGACTACGACCGTATCGGCTTTATCGGCGGACCGGGAGCTGCGGCGTATGCATCGGATCATGAGGCGCTGAAAATCGCCAATGACACGGTCCGCGCGAATATTCCGCTCGGTGCCATCTGTATTGCGCCGACGATTCTTGCGAAGGCTCGTGTCCTCGAAAATCGCAAAGCCACCGTGTGGGATGACGGGCAGAGGACACAGATCAACATGCTCGAAGATATGGGCGTGATCTACACGGGTGATACGGTCACGGTAGACGGCCTCATTGTTACGGGAAACGGACCCGAAGCGGCGGAGGAGTTTGGGAGGGCGTTTGCGAGTCTCGGTATGTCCTGATCATTCTATTGTTGCACTATCCACTGTTCTTTCTGCGGTTGCATTTTTGAGCTGTGTATCTTTTGGTTTGAGATCTTCTTCTCTTCTGAGATTCGGCAGAGGTACTTTGTCGTTGGTGGCTCCAGGATCAACAGGAGCTTTAGCCTTCGGGGGTTCCGGCTGTTTCCCAAAAGGGCCATCTGGGAAATATTTCATAAGCGCACCTACACTGATAACAACGATGCCAATTGCGGTGAGGACCGCAATGAGCGCGGGATCTCTTTCATATACTTCTCTTTGTCTACGTAACCGGGGTACAGATGCATCGTTTTCAGTCATACTGCCATTTTTTAAGAATAGTACCGATCTGTCAAGTATTCCTGTCATGCTCCTGATCATTCCTGTAAAGGCTGTCCGTCTTTAATAATATCCATTTACCCTTTACTCTGATTACCATCCGCAAGTTCTTCACCCGCGTCCGGCTCTCCTGCACCGATCCCTCTTCGTATAAGCAGCTTAAAGGGAAGTCTTTTTGGAGCGGCTATTGGTATTTGTTCTGGCTGCTCGTTATCACTACCTTCGTATCTGCCGTGGTCTTTGCGCTGCAGGCAACTGTCTTCATGCCGCAGATTAAAGAGTGGATCGGCGAAGCGAAGCAGACCGTGCCGGATCTGTATCCCGTGGAACTGGTACTCACCTTCTCCGGAGCTGAGCTTTCTACGAACGTAGAGGAGCCGTATGTGCTTCCGCTTCCTCCGAAGTGGGAGGCGGCGCTTCTCTCCTCTGAAGACGAACAAGACGAAGAGGATGATGAAGATGAACCGCAGTTCACGCATCTTCTCGTGATCGATACCACTGCGACGGTGGAGGAGTATCCCGAGTACGAGACGGCCGTGCTTCTGACCAAAACCGCGGTTATCGCACGCGACGACAACGGCCTCAGAGTCGTATTTTATCGGGAATTCCAGAAGCCGGGTACGTCGCCCATCATCATCAACCGCGAGCTCTACAACGAAGTGACCGCGAAGGCACTTCCATTCCTCGATTTCATTCCGGCGATCATCTTCACGCTTGCCGTCTTTGCGGTGCTGCTGCTTCCATGGATCGCCGCCCCGTTCATCCTGCTGGGATATCTGCTCTATCTCCTCGTCTTCACGCTTCTTGCCTGGGTGCTCGCGGCGATCATGAGCAGGAAGTTCACCTACGGAGAACTCTACAAGCTGGGGATGTACGGTCTGACGCCGGCGATTCTCATTGAATGGGTGCTGCACTGGTTCCATACGGGAATCGCGATGCTTTTCTCCCTCATTTTCCTCGTGACCATGGGGATCGTGATTCATGCGTTTCCGAAGAAGGGCAGCAAGAAGGCAGCTTCTGTATCAGCGAAGAGTCCGAAGAAGTCGAAGAGATAAATTTGCCAGTTTCCATTTACCACTTGCGATTTATAAGTGGCAAATCGCAAATGACAAATGGCAAATATTATTATTGCGTCTCCAACTTCCCGAACTCCTGCACCCACACATCTCCAAAAATTCCGATGCCGATTTCGTCGAAGGCGCCGCTGAGGATATTTCTGCGGTGATTCTCCGACTGCATCCAGTCATTCATCACCTGCGTAGGGGTGAGCTGTCCTTTCGCGATATTTTCCCCCAACGAGAATCGCGCTTGGCATTCGCACTGGTCGCCGGACTTCATCAGGATGTAATTACTGCCGATCTCACGACGGTTCTGGAGCAGGTTCATGGTATTGAGCGATGGTGTGCATGGGCAGGCTTTGGTGCTGCTGTCGATGTAGCCGGCAGCACGGATGCGGTCTACGTAGGAAAGCCCTTCCGGACTGAAGTGGCTGAAGAATCCCCGCTTGGACATGTCTTTGGCATAGTCCTGGGCGGCGGTGGCGAGAAGCGCATTGTGCCGGAGGATATGGATGCCCGCCGCGCGGCGCTCCTCGTTCACGCGCTGGAGGATCAGAAGACGAACGTCATCCAAGGTATTACTTTTGTTGCTGAGCTGACGGAGGATCGATTCCTTCACCATCAGCGGACTGATGGCGTACGGCGTGGCCTGCACATTCACGGTCGGTACAGGTTGCGACCGGTCCGGAGCCGTAAGCGCTTGGCGCAGCTGGTTGCCGGGATGGATCTGCACCTGCTCGGTACCCTTAAGCACTTCACCGATGGTGGCCACGGCCTCCTCCTGTGTAACCCGGGATTCCGGATGCAGTAGGAGCGGTTCTTTGTAGTCGCGGAAAACCCCCTTCACCTGCGCGATGCCCGCGTAGGTCCGATACCACGCGTCTGCGGGAATATCGGTGTAGGGGTAGGGGAGATTTTTCGGAAGTCCGTAGGCGATGGTCATCATCTTCAAAAACTCCGCCCGGTTCACCGAATGGTGTGGCTGCAGGAGACCATGCTGTGCGTTCGGATCGATCATCTCCATGCGCACCGCTGTTTTGAGGTAGGGGACATACCATTCGTCCTCGAGGACGTCGGGGTACAGGAGTGGTTCCCTGTCCATGATCAGCGGGATGTCGGCACTCGTGAGGAGCAGCATCGCAGCCTCAGCCCGTGTCAGGTATGTCGGCGGCCCTTTGATGACTGCTGCGGAGAGCTGCAGAGATGCAAGCAATGAAGCCGTCAGAGCGAGAAAGGCGCGAAGCATGGAATCTCATGATTATAGCATATTTTGAACGGTGTTACGATCTGTGGGTTTGGTGAGTTTGGTGGGTTTAGTGCGTTTGCCCGAGCTATCGCCATATGGTGAGAAAACCCACCAAACCTACCAAACCCAAAAAACACACCAAACTCACTTTCCCTCTCCAATTTCCTTTGACCCTACGCCCCTTTTCGCTAAGCTTTCGCTCATGCTCCATACTTTAAAGCCAGCACGGGGTGCCGTTTCCAAGCGCAAGCGCGTGGCACGCGGCAATTCCGGCGGAGGTGGAACCACGGCCGGACGCGGCACGAAAGGCCAGCAGTCGCGCGTGGGCAAAGGCCGCCGTTGGGGTTTTGAAGGAGGCCAGACGCCGCTTGTGCGCCGCCAACCCAAACTCGGCGGATTCAAGGCGCCGGGAAGAGTGGAGAAGGAAATTGTGAGCCTAGAGAAAATGGATGCACTCCTTGATGCCGGTTCCTACACCGTCGCCGATCTGCGCCGCCGCGGGCTTGTCCGCTCCGGACGCCCGGTGAAAGTGCTCGGCAACACTGTGAAAAAGAAATTTGTTCTGAGCGTTCATGCCGCTTCCAAGGGCGCCAAGAAAGCCATTGCCGATGCCGGTGGAAGTATTACGATTGTCCGGAAGTAAACGTGTTTTGAATGCTCAACTATCTCCGCCAGCTCTGGCACTCTGAAGAACTCCGCAAACGAATCCTCATCACGCTCGGACTTCTTTTCGTGTACCGCGTGGTCGCGCACATCACGATCCCGGGTGCTGATCCTTTCGCACTCAAGCAGTTCCTGGATTCGCGTGAGGCCGGCGGCGTCATGGGAGT
>MFXS01000033.1:0-413 GCA_001788925.1 Candidatus Peribacteria bacterium RIFCSPHIGHO2_01_FULL_55_13 | reverse complement strand
CCGGAGGAGCACTCGACAACTTCTCTGTGGTGCTCCTGGGGCTTTCCCCGTACATCAACGCATCGATCATCGTGCAGCTCTGTACGGTGATCTTCCCGAAGCTCGAAAGCATCAGCAAGGAAGGCGCTCAGGGTCAGCAGACCTTGAACCGCTACACGCGATGGCTGAGCTTGCCACTCACGTTCGTCCAGAGCTACGGCTTCCTTGTTCTCCTCGGTCAGGGCGGCATCCAGCTGATCGACACATCGTTCCCTGGCGTTTTCCTCCCGATGATCTACCTGACGGCCGGCTCCATCTTCCTTATGTGGCTCGGCGAGCTCATCACGGAAAAGGGGATCGGCAACGGCGTCTCGCTCATCATCTTCGTGGGTATCATTTCCGGAATCCCCTCGTCGCTCTCGGCCATGTTCATC
>MFXS01000032.1:25859-41397 GCA_001788925.1 Candidatus Peribacteria bacterium RIFCSPHIGHO2_01_FULL_55_13 | reverse complement strand
TTCTCCGCATTCAAGAGTAATAGGACCTTCGTTTTCTTGCGTTATTGATACGCTAGATATTATCTGACCAGATTGCGATTCTACTGCATCGATAAATTTTCGTAAAAGCGAGATGTCGTCCAAATCTACTTTTTGTTCATATTTCTTTAACTCTACTTTTCTTGCTGCCCCGGTTTGACTCTTTATTTTTTTTAACTCAACGAGGTAATCTCTTGCTTCCCGTTGCTTCCCTTGTATTCCAGCTATTTCAGCACTAATGCGCCTCAATATATTATATATATTGTCAGTGTATTTTATTCCACTCACTTCAAATTCAAAAGGTTCTTTATCATTTAACTGAACCTCAGATATATCCATTTCTAGTGCCATTTCAATTGCTAAAACAGTTTCCCTTTTAATATCAGCGAACTTTACCGAGTGCTGTCTTGCAAATGCCGTTGAGGTTACGGTATCGACGGCTTTCAGTTTTGCCTCTTTTACGGAGGATCCGTTTTTAATTTCATGCAAAAATGTTCGTGCCTGCACTCTCTTGAATAAATCACCTTCAAAAAGCCAAGCACTTATTCTGCGAAATAGGGAGTCAAGATTAAGAAAATATATCTTTGTCTCATATTCTACTTCGAGGAGATCTCTTCCTTGTGATTGAAGTGTTTCTATGGAGGCACCGGCAGCTTTTTCAAGAGCTAAGACAAACTGAGGAGTAAAAATTTCTTCAGATATCTTCAAATGATTGCCTTCATTTGAACCTTCGGGCAAATTCCTCATATATAATTTATTTTAATATATTAGCTAAATATTGTCAATATTTCTGTAATCGTTCAACAGATTGGAAATACTCGACGGATGCGGCGTTTTTCAGAATGCCGGTTTCCCCAAAATCAGCATCAAAATCAAAAGAATCACCGGCTGATGCACCAGATACACGATGAGCGCATGGCGATTCATGAGATTTCCTAGCGCACCAAGCTTGGTGCGCTGGATTTTAGGAAATGTGAACGGTATTCCCGGGCATCCTTTACGGATGTACACGAAATCCGCAACAGCGCTCCCGATCAGTACGACTCCAAACCACGGCAGAAGAGGGAAGTAGTCGACGCTGATAAAATGTACAGGCATCAACCCCAGAGGAAGGAGCAAAGATGTTTCAATGCGAGTTCCCGCCGTTGCATATCCAAAAATAATCATCAGAAATCCCAGAAGAAGATTCCACTGCCGCAGTTTCCGGAAAAGCGGAAGCAAAAAGACGCTCACGGCGATGCAATGCAGAATGCCGAAGCGGACGTAGGTATCGGCATCGATGAAATACGTGACTGTGGTCACAACCAACGCTGCTGTGAGAATTTGCCCTGAGCGCAGGATCGTCCTCCGCCATATCTTTTCACTTCTGCTGTTGGCGATGGTGTTACTTGCGCCCGAAACCAGAAGAAAGAGGATTGCGGTCATGCGGGCAAAGATCCACCATCCTGTGCTCATCGGATCGATAGCCCATCCGTAGAATTCCGAAAGATCGTAGACCGTGTGGTAGACGATCATCCCGAGGATTGCGAGTGTCCGCAGAAGATCAATTTCAGGATAACGATGCATTGCTTGCATCTTACCGCCAATAATAACTACTCGGTCTGGCATTCCGATGCAGCACGTCCGTGTTCACGCGATAGCCCGTCCGCGGAGGAAGAGCGCAGGAACCTTTGCGCGCCTGCTGCAGATACAAGGAAGTTCCCGGAGTCGCCGTGCAGTCGCGGTCGCTCCGCGGGGGTTCCACCATGCGGATGCGCTGGACTTGAAGCGGCACGGGCGTTGTTGATTCTTCAGATTCTTCTTCCCATACATCTTCTTCCATTGGTTCTTCATCCTCCTCGAACATTTGCTCGTCTTCCATCATCGGCATTCCCTGCTCCAGCATCTCTTCCCACGAAGATCCGTCCATCATGTCGTCGAGATCTCCCATCAGTTCCTCTACAGGGATGGTATTTTTTGGGATCTCCACGTACACCGGATGGCCCTGCCATTTTGAATTGCCCTGCATCACGAGGGATGTGCCCTCAAGATCGGTCGCGGCGTACCACTTCACAAAGGTCAGTTCGCCGGTGGTATTCGTGTTCACGCGGATATGAAGATTGATGGGCAGGTCTTCCGAAAGATCGACATCGTCTCCGTCGAAACCGACCTGCTGGCCGATTACCGAGGATTCAAATGCCTGCAGTGCGCGACGGAGATAATCCGGCGCAAGTTTCAGCGAGTATGCCGCTCCGCCCTGGAAGCGTGTGGTTTCCATCGTGAAGAGCGCATCGGCAACGGCGTCCATCATCGCATGCACATCTTCTTCACTCACGTCGATGCCCGAATTCCGCATACCGGCTGCAAACCCCGCGGCAAAGGTCTTCTGCTCCACGGCCGTTTCGGGAATTGCGATCACCACCCACGGTTTTTCTGTCCATGAACGAATCTCCGCAAGATTGTCACCCGGCATACTGCCGTCGATGCTCAATAATTTCAGGTAGATCTTGCCCCCTGCAAGCCGCACGGCACCTTTGGCCCGGAGGTACTCTCCATCGGCTGCCACATCGAACGTGATCTCCTCCCATCCTTTGGCGGTTGCCGGGTTCTTTCCTTCACCGGCGCCCTTGATCCAGAGCGACACATGCGTGTCCTCGTGATGCAGATGGAATTCCGCTTCCACGCTGTGCGGGTTTCCCTTGAAGGTCATCTGCTTCAAAAGCGCTGCGGGATTCGCTGCGAGCGCGAGAGCGGAGATGGGAATGGCGATCAGGGAAACGATGGAGACGGCGAGAGTGGAGCGACGCATGTTTGTAAGGGGAATAACAACGAAAGCGTACGCGCAAAAAAACCGAGGTGCCAGAGGCAGCCTCGGTCTCTTTCGGATCCTGGGATCCTTATTTCAAGTTTGCCTTTCCGCCTGCGGCCTCAATTTTCTTCTTCATCTCCTCGGCCTCGGCTTTGGGGACGTTCTCCTTGAGAACCTTCGGCGGAGCATCCGTAGCTGCCTTGGCATCGCCGAGAGGCCAGCCCGTGATCTCGCGGACGACTTTGATCACCGCGATTTTCTGCGCGCCAGCGTCTGTAAGCTCCACGTTGTAGGAGCTCTTTTCGTCTTCTGCGGCTGCACCACCGCCAGCGGCGGGAGCGGCTGCAGCGGCCACCGGAGCGGCTGCGGAAATTCCGTATGTCGTTTCCATGAATTTCACGACGTTATTGAGCTGAACGACATTCAGCTTTTCGAGTGCGTCGATCACTGCTTGCTCTTCTTTGGTGAGCGTTGCTGCGGCGTCTGCCATGATAGAAAGGGGAAAAAAGGAAGTAGTAGGGAAAGAGAAAATTTAGGCGGCCTTCTTCTTTGCGACCTCGGAGAGGGCGCGGGCGAAGCCGGTAAGGGGAGAGTTGCAGATGGAAGCGAACGATCGCAGCGGCGACTGGATCATGCCGGCGAAGATTCCAAGAAGCTCCTTGCGGCCCGGCATCTTGGCCATGGCTACGGCTTCGTCTTTCGAAAGCAGTTTTCCATCAAACACGCCGCCGATGAGGGCGACTTGGTTGTGGTCTTTGGCGAACTTGAAAGCGATCTGGGCGCCCGTGAGCGGGTCTTCAAAACTGAAGATGCAGGCGACCGGACCGTCCATCATGTCATCGGTGACTTCGGGAAGTCCTATCTCTTTTGCGGCGATACGCATGAGGGTCTTCTTCGCGACCTTCATTTCCGCTTTGCCTTCCTTGAGTTTGCCGCGGAGCGCCGAGACATCGCTGACCGTGAGGCCGATGTAGTGGGCGAAGATCACGGACTGGCATTTCTTCATTTTGTCCTTGAGCTCGGTGAGCTGTGCCTGCTTCTGTGCTTTGGTGAGGGCCATAATGATTGGGTTATAAAAAAGGTCTCCCTATATTGTCCGGGAGACCAGCGAGGCACACGGCACGGTGCATCAAGCCGGAGCCGGGTGATCGATGCTGTATGCCTCGGAGGGGCTTACCTTCGGCCATCAGCCTAATGCCCTCGGTCTTCGGACGGGGAAAGTTTACTCAGATTCGGCGCAGGGTCAATACATACGTCGACATTTTTGGAACAGAACGGAAAAAGTGCGCAACCCAAGTGGTGTATCTTCATTGATCTCACTTCCTGCGAATCCTAGAATGAGCCTCCATGGAACCGCGCGTACACGATCCCCAGGTGCTCCTCGAAAGGATCCGGGCTTCCGGCACTCAGCTCCAAAGCGAGCGCGTGAAGAAGGCGTACGCGATCGCGGAAAGCATCTACCACAATGAAACGCACTGGTCGGGTGTGCCGCTTCTTACCCATGTCCTGGAGGTGCTCGAGACGATGCTTCCCTTTGAACCCGATGACGATGCGGTGATCGCCACGCTTCTGCATCATGTCCTCGTACTGCGGGGGATGACATTCGGCGAACTCGAAGAAAGGTTCGGCCCGCGCGTCCGTGCTCTCGTTGGTGGTGTGCACCTTCTGGGGCACGTTACCGTCCACGACCGCCGCCATTCGATCGATGATCTGCGGCTTATCCTCCTTACGGTCTCCGATGACGTGCGTACCGTGCTCATTGCGCTCTGCGACCGATGCGCGCTCCTCAAGCGTGTGCAGGAATTCCCGAAACCGGTTGCGAAGCGCTTGTGCCAGGACGTGTTACAGCTGTTTGCTCCGGTGGCATCCCGGCTCGGTATCTACGCGCTGAAGCGCGAGCTGGAAGAGGGCGCGTTTCCCATCGTTTATCCGGGCGAAGCGGAGAAGATTAAAGAGCAGCTGACGCGGCTGCAGGCGGAAAAAGGGGAATTCATCGATCAGGCCGCGGCGTTTGTCCGCGGTTACCTCGGCGAGCAGGGAATCGAGGCCACGGTGGATGCGCGCGAAAAGCAGCTCTACAGCATCTTCAGCAAGATGCGCAGCAAGAGCATCACGCATGTGGGTGACGTCTACGACCTCTTTGCGCTGCGGGTGATCGTCGGTACGGATGCTGATTGTTACCAAGCGCTGGGGCTTCTCCACAGGCTCGGCCGCCCGATCGCCAACCGCTTCAAGGACTACATCGCGTTTCCCAAGCCCAATGGTTACCAGAGCCTGCACACGACGCTCGCGCAGATTCCGCACGTCCCCGAAGGCGTCTTCGTGGAAGTGCAGATCCGCACTATGTCCATGCACCGCGAGGCCCAGTACGGAGTGGCCGCCCATTGGAGTTACAAAGAGAAAGGATCGCGCACGGCCCACGCGCTTGCGCAGGCCCAATTGCAGCGATTGCTCTCATCACAACAGGCCGTGGAGCAGGGGGCCGGTGGTGAAGACACGCTCGCCGACCATATCTTCGTCCTCACGCCTCGCGGCGATATCGTGGAACTTCCGGAAGGCGCCACACCGCTCGATTTCGCCTTCCAGGTCCATACCAGTCTTGGTCTCGCGTTCCGGGCTGCGCGCGTCAACGGTGCAATCGTTCCGCTGAATTATGCATTGGAAAACGGCGACGTCGTGGAGATCCAGAAGCGCAAGATCCCCGAGCCTTCGTCGCACTGGCTCCAACTCCTCAAGACCGCCTCCTCAAAGAGCAAACTCAAGCGCTACCTCTACGCGCTGCAGCGCCCCGAACTTATCAACCGCGGCAGGGAACTCCTGAACGCCGAACTCCAGCGCTTTCATCTGCCGCCGCTCGATACCGATCTCACCGTGATGAAATCCTACGAAGGGGAGAAGATCACCAAAGAAAAGCGCGAAGACATACTCATGAAGATCGGACAGGGAGCGGAAAAAGTTTCCTCGGTGCTTTCGCACTTCGATGCGCTTAAAGGGAAGCTCCATCACGACGAGCCCGATCGCCCTGTCCGCAGTTCGCGCCGCGAAACCGTCATCGGCATCGAAGGCAATGTTCCGATGCCCGTGCGCTATGCCAAATGCTGCGAGCCGCAGGAGTGGCCGCGTGGGGATATCGCAGGTGTCATCAACCGTCTCGGCTCCGTGATGGTGCACCGAGAGGAGTGCAACATGCTGAAGAATGCGAGTACGGAGAGGAGAGTGAAGATTTGGTGGAAATGATTCGCGAAAGAGCTACCTATGGAATAACTTCTTCGCCGTTTGCTGTCTTTTATCCTCCGCAATCCTCTCCGTCACTACCATTCCTTTGCGTTTGAACACTCTGTACGCCCTCGCTTTCTTTTTCGCAGGAATCACCCGATAACAATCATCGATGAAGGCAATGGCACAGTCGTTGTTGACCGCAATTCCCATGCCGCCGATCTTCCCGATCATCCGCTCGAAATATTTTTTCCGGGGAAGATGCAATGTGTGGCCGTTGAAATGTGGACAGTGGATTCCTTTGAGGAATCCGAGCCCGCGCACGTTGATATAGTTCCACCGTTTGGGATTGTAAAAGGACAGCGAATCGCTGTGCCCGGATGCAAACCAGCAGATCGATCCTGCACTTGCTCCACAGAGCACGATTCCACTGTTCCACGCTTGCTTCAGGAGCATATCTACTCCCAAGCGACGCCAGAGATTCATCATCATGAGGGTATTGCCTCCGCCCACGTAGATGATGTCGGCGCTGAGGATTTTTCCGCGGATCTCCGATGCAGAGGATGCATTGTTGAGAAGAAAAAGCACGTCGGTGCGGCACCCCAGGCGTTTTCCGTAATAGCGGTCCATGATTTTCCAATACAGCTTGCTGTCCGAACTTGCTGTGGGGATGAAAAGCAGCTTCGGATGCTTCTTCCCGGAGAGTCGAATGATCTCGCGGTCGATTGGGAGCGTGGAAGCTTTGCGGATGGTGCCTCCGCCGATGGCGACGATGATTTTCCGACGCTTTGCCATAGGCTCAGCATATCCTACAGGCCGAACGTCAGTAGGTGTGCTCTCGGTGGAATCTACTTCAACAATTCCGTCATCAACTTCTCCACCATCAACTGCCACTTCATCTGTTCGTAGTTCCGCTGGCCTTTGGCGTACATCGGGGCGATCTCCAGGCGCTTCTCGGCATCGAATTGTGAGACGAGTTCCTGGATCGCCTTGTGCATGTCTTCGTCGGAAACTTCGATCTTCTTGTCTTCCATCAGCTGCTGGATTCCCATGCGCAGTGTGAGGCGGTCGGTGCCGCGCTTGCGGAGGTCTTTCTCCAGATCCTCGGGTGTCTTTCCCGATTTCTTCATCCACTGTTCGAGTGTCATGCTCTGCTCTTTGAGTGTTCCCGCAAAATCCTGAAGCAGGACGCGGAATTCATCTTCGATCAGCTCCTCGGCCAGATCGACACTCGTTGCTTTCAGGATCGCCTCGAAGAGCGCGCCTTCGCGGCGTTGCTGCTCGATACGGTTCTCCTGATCAGCCATGCCGCTCTGGATACGATCACGCAGTGCCTTCGCATTCTCCAGTTGGAACTTCTCTTTCACGAACGTATCCGTCAGTTCCGGCGATTTCACTTCCTCTATGGTCTTCACATCCACATGGAAAGTCACGGGGGTTCCCGCGAGATGCTCGGCGTGGTATTTCTCGGGGAATTTCAGCGGGAAGCTCTTCTTGTCGCCAGTCTTCAGGCCTACGAGCTGATCCTCGAATCCCGGGATCAATGCCTTGCTTCCGATCACGACGGGCCGGTCCTTCATTTCGCTTCCGGGAATCAGCGTGCCTTTGTCGTCTTCGCCGCGCACATCGAGCATCAGCCGGTCGCCATGCTTGGCGGCGCGTTCCACGGCCGTCGCAATCTGGTGCTCTGTCATCAGTGAATCGATCATGCGGTCGATGTCCTTCTCTTCGATCTTCGTTTCCTTCTTCTCCACGTTGATTTTGCCTTCCTTCACGGACACCTTCGGGCGTTCGACGAGTGTCAGCACCATGGTCAGGGGATCTGTCTTCTCGATCGCTGCAGCGGGCGGAATGATCGGCAGGATCTTGTGCTCTTCTATGGCCGCCTTCATGACGTCGGGCAATAGTACCCTGACGGTTTCTTCCAGAAGCGCCTCCGGATCGGCTTTCGCCTTCACCATATCGGCCGGAGCCTTTCCCGGACGGAATCCCGGAAGGTTCATGCTATTGCTCAGTGCTTCCAATGCACGTTTTTCCGCGGCCGCGGATTCCTCGGCACTGAATTCCGCGCGGCATTCGACTCGGGCCTTGGGGAGCTTCTTTATGGTGATCTGGGGCGACATACCGGCAGAGCATAGGGACGAGAATGCAAAAAGGAAAATGGATAAAGCAAAAAATCCTCTGCTTTATCCTTTATGCATTATTCTTTTTTATTTCGACGACCGCTGTCGTCGTTTCTGCCACCACACCAGCATCGGGCTTGCGACGAAGAAGGAGGAGTACGTTCCGATCACCGTTCCCACGATCAATGCGAGAATGAACCAGCGGATGCTTTCGGCGGCGAAGAAGAAGAGGACGAGCAACATGATCAGCGCGCCGACGCCGGTATTGACGGTGCGGGTCAAGGTCTCGAGAAGGCTTCGGTCTACAATCGATTCGAGCGATTCACGCTTGCCGTCGGTTACGAGATTGCTGCGGATACGGTCGAAGATGACGATGGTGTCATTTACGGAATAGCCCATGATCGAGAGGAGTGCCGAGACGTAGAGTGTGTCCACTTCGAAGGTCGTATACCACCCGATGATGATGAAGACGCCGACCGTGATGATGATGTCGTGGATAAGGGCGACCACGGCCGCAAAGCCGAAGCTCCACGGCGACATCCTGCCCGGGATTTTCCGGAAGGCTGCTGCGAGGTAGACGATGATCGCAAGCGAAGCGATGACGAGCGCCCAGCCGGCCCGCTTCTTGAGCGATGCGCCGACCGTCGGACCGATGGTGGTGTATTGCAGTTCCTGAATCTTCTCGGTTCCGGTTTGAAGATGCGCCAGGAGTTCAAGGTGTTCCTCGTTCGAGAGGTTACGCATTCGAAGCATCACCGTGCCGTCCTTGGTGGAGGCGGAAGCTATGTTGCCGAGAGCTACTCCCGATGAGGCGGGAGTGAAGGCCTGCGCGGAATCGACGAGATCATCTTTGGTTTTTCCTTCCGGCAGCCTGATCTCCACCAGCGTTCCGCCTGTGAACTCGATGCTGAACTTCGGACCGGGCTTCAGCATCAGAAAGATACTGCCTGCAACGAGCAGGACCGAGAGGGGAATGAAGAACCGGGAGAGGCGGAGGAAAGACATCGAAAGCGAGACTAGCGGCTTCAAAGCAAAGAGAAAAGGGGAGGAATTGAGAATTGAGAATGGAGAATTGAGAATTTATTCCTCAGTTCTCCATTCTCAATTCTCAATTTGGCTTATCCGCACAGTTCTCAGTTCGCCAGTTTGTTCAATAGAAATGATACTTTTCCCCGTTTCCGGCATCCCCAGCGTTCCGAGCCACGCATTTGGAAACAGCATCCCTGCCACGGTCTTTCCGATCAGCGTCTTTTTTCCTGCGGGGAGGGGAATCTCCGTGCCTTCTTCCATGAGGAAGCGCCGCAGCGCCTCGGGGTCATTACTCAGCACGATCTGCCGGTCGCTTTGCGCAGTGATGAGCATCGAATTATCGGTGTTGTCCCTGCTGATCTCGACGCTCCAGCCACGGATCTGTTCGCTCTCGCGCACCTCGTCTTCCGCAAGACGCAAAGTCTGAAAGGGAAACCGGCCCTCATCGAACGCGAAGCGCAGAAGTTCGGTGCTGGGATGCCGCAGCGCAAATGAGCGGTGCAACTCCTCCAGACGCTCATCCAGATTCCATCCCTGCTGTGCCGTGCCCGAAAGAAGAAGGGAAAGCGCGCCCGAAGCGGTTTTTCCCACATGGAGTTCGCTTCTCTGTGCGATCAGCGGAAGTATGCCGTGCTCCAAGCTGGCATTCGGTCCCGCGAAATCTTCAAGCTGCTGCAGCAGAAGTCCTTCGAGAATAATCCGGTCATCGGGCGTGAGGGCGTGATCGAGCTCCGCATTCCTCTCGGCAAGATTCCCGAAGGAAAACACCATCTCCGGATGCTTGAGCGGCGTGACGAGTGCGGATGCGTTTCCAAGAGAGGCAAGGGGAGTGGTGGGCCAGGAGCGCACGACCGTCGTTCCGTTCTCTGGAAAGAGAAGCACATGCGTCGCCGTGCCAAAGGCCAT
The DNA here is from genome assembly GCA_001788925.1 of Candidatus Peribacteria bacterium RIFCSPHIGHO2_01_FULL_55_13. Lineage (GTDB taxonomy): Bacteria > Patescibacteriota > Gracilibacteria > Peribacterales > Peribacteraceae > 2-12-FULL-55-11. The sequence goes on along the minus strand of MFXS01000032.1, from coordinate 31,317 downwards.
GGAACCGAAGATGACTTGTTGGAGTGACGCTGCACCCGGGAATGCTTCCCGCTTGAGGAATGTCCACGATCCCTTCGGCAAGGATCCCAGCGACCTCCATGCGCGGTCATCACTCAGGCGCGGTCCGGCAGAAAGAAACTGATCAAGCTCTGCTGCAGCGGGGCAGGGGAATGTCGTCTCTGCCCGGATGATGCGATAGGAACCCACTTCGCAGCTGTTGCCGTCCCACGCTTCATCTTTACGGATGAATCCGATGCTCTGGGTCTCCGTATCGCTTTGCACAATCGCGATGGCATCGAGCGGAGTGTCCGAAATCACGTCATCGAGCGCGGGAAAGGTTTTTTTGTAACGTTCCAGATCTACTGGGGTCGGCGCATGCAGAAGGAGGAGGGTTTCCTTTGCGGGGAGAATGTCCTCGGGTTCGATCCGATACAGAGGCAGGAGCTGGATTCCCGGGATCACGAGAAGACTGATGACACAGGCGAAGACGCCAGCGAGGAAGACGAGGGCGATGCCGGCAAGAAGAGTAGAGCGCTTCTGCACGGCGGGGATTGTACATTAACAAAAAGACCAGCGAACTGGCCTTTTTGTGTTTGTTTGGGTCTCAGGGACTATCAGTTGCATGTATACGCAGCTGAGTCCGGCAAGACCGGTGAGGAGAGGTGTCCTCGATTCCTATGCCCTCCTTTGGCTACTTGTTTATCCTCGCAGCCGTACGAGTTCCCCGTACCGGCGAGCGACAGGTGCGCAAGGCTCCTGGCTGCACTGGGGAGTGGTGGATGCATGGCGCGAAGACCCTCTCATTCGCGGCACGATCATCGGAGAGCAAGGAGGAAGAGAGGCACGGAAAGGCATGTTTGTTTTGTATGTGTTTGATTCAATGTGTTTGGCCTCGTGCGTCTCTTCCTCCCTACTGGGGCAACCGGTGGTGTAAAGGATCTCTTTTGTATTTGTTTCCAGGGCCCTGGAGGTGTTGGTGTTGGATTTACCAACTTGGGTAAATCACATCATCGTACACCGGGATTTTGGATCGGCAAATATCAGGCATTGCGCTGGTGGGTGAATTGTTATATGAATACAAAATTTGATCGATTCGTGAATCTAGGAGCCATGCATTTTTAAGGAAATGCATGATTGCATGTAGGAAAAAGTAGGTTTCGACACTTTATTCACCGAGTGCCTTCAGCCTCTCCTTCACACTTTCCCTATACGGATCAATCTCCAGTGCCTTCTTGAAACTGATCCGTGCTTCTTCGATTTTCTCCAGCTCCGTCGCGGCAAGGCCGAGGAGTTCGTGGGCGGTTGCATCATCAGGGAACTTCGCCACGGCTTCCTGGGCTTTGGCGTAGGCATCGTCCTTTTGTCCGGCGATGATTGCGGATTTCACGTAGCCTTCGTAGTCTGCAACAGTGGCATCGGGCGCGGAGGCGAGGAGCGCGAAGTGCTCGAGCGCGAGCATTGTTTTTCCGGAGAGGTTTGCCTCGAGCGCAATGGCACGGTGGATCTCCGCCTGGGGCTCGAAGCCGTTTTGCAGGCTGTACTCCAGGAAGGTAATGGCGTTTTCGCGTTCGCCACGGGCGCTATAGGCGCGGGCGAGGAAGTACTGGATTTCGGGCTTGCTGGGATCGAGGTTATAGGCGTTCTCAAGCGATGCGACTGCGGAATCAAACCGTTCCGTCGTGAGTTCGCAGTAGCCCTGGACGATCCACGCGTCGCGGTAGTCTTGCTGTGCGGCGATCACACTGGTGAGCATCGGAAGCGCGAGCTCGCATTCGTGGACCTGCGCCAGTGCGCGCGAGAGGAGCGTGGTCAGATGGATCTCGGTGCTCTCGGGAAACAACGCGAACTCGTCGTAGGCCGCCTGGATGCTTCGGCCGTAGGAACGCAGCACCGGTTCCCATCCCGCGGCCACGGCCTGCAATTCGATCTGTGCCTGGGGGTGGTTGCCCTCGACGACCGCAAGCAGCGCGAGTCCGTAGTGTTTCTGCGGTGAGTCTCCGGCATTCGTCAGGAGATTACGAGCCTGCACAAGCTCACCGGTGCGCAGCGCCACGATGCTTTCAAGAAGCAGGAGATCTTCGCTCCGCGCTCCCGCGCTCCTCAGGGATCGCAGTGTCCTTTGCATACCTTCGATATCCCTGCGCTGCAGCTGTGCCTGTGCGAGTTTGCGGAGTGCCGGCAGTCCGCCGTCATTTTCCACCGATGCTCTGTATTCCTTCTCCGCCCCTGCCCAGTCGCCTTTGAGCGCCAGCAGATCGCCCTGACGGAGGTGGAGGAGGGCGCGGTCTCGAGGGTCGATCGCCGCCGTCGGCGTGATCGAAGGTGTGAGATCCGAAAGCGTCACGCCGCTGCCGCCCGTGGGGGATTGCAGCAACTGCGCGGATTCCCGGAGCTGCCACCATACGAGAAGAAGCACCCCGGCTGCGCAGAGAATGGCGAAGCCGACGGGGACTGCGATGCGGGGGGGGATCTTCATTGATACAAGCCTAACAAAGGTTGCGGGGTTTGCGAAGGTTGCGAGGAGGTAGGGGCTTGGCATGCCAAGCCCCTACGGCGCACGCTGATAATTGGAAATATCGAAACTCCGCAACCTTCGCAACCGGAGACGCAACTCTGTTGCGTCTCTACGACGACACCCGCGGACTCAATTCCCCATCCTCCGTACTTTCGGAAGCCACATGCGCGCGGGCCGCGGCCTGGGCGATGTGCTTGGGAAGGACGTTTTCGACTGCGCCCCACTTGGCTTCCATGTCTTCGGGAAGAAGAATCGTCACCTGATCGCCGACTTCGGCGCGGTAAAAGGTCACCGAAGCGAGGAGCAGGCGATACGCCTTGCCCTCTGCGAGCACTTTGTACTGTCCGTCTTCCTGAATGAGCACACCTACGGCCGTCCGGCGCTTTACCGGAGCGATCTGCTTGTAGATGAATTTTCCTTCGTCGGTGATGGTGAGCTTCATGCCATCGCTCTCCACGAGCTTGCTCTTCGAAGCGTAGTTCGCGGGGACCGGGTACGTCTGGCCCGATCCATCCACCATGTTCTGTCCGTCGAAGATGCCTTCCACCACTTTGCCGGAGACCGGGGAAGTGGAGCCGCTCATCGTGCTTGCTCTGGAAACAATCCTCTCACGGTCGGTATCTGTTACGCCCGTTACCTGTCTCAAAAGCGCGTGTGCGGTTTTGAGCGAAGCGTTGGCGCTCTCGATGAGTTCCTGGACCTGAAGGATGATGTCGTCGGACATGGATTGGATTGGGAGAGACGTGCGAATCGCACGTCTTTACAAGGTGGACACAGAGAGTGATGTCGATTGCATCCGTTTCACGATCTCGGTGTCTGTGAGGAGGCCTGCTTCGGCGCCGATTGCACCAACCACATTGCCGCTATTTATTGTACCGGCAATGAGCGCTTCGGGCAAGGTTTTCCCCTGCAGGAGCGCCCACGTGACGCCGGTGGTAAAGGCATCTCCCGCGCCCGTCGTATCGATCACTTTTGCGGAAGGATCCACAGGGCAGCGATAGAGTTTTTGGCCGTCGCTTGCCGCGGTTCCGCGGCTGCCATCGGTAATGCATACATGTTTGGCCCCACTTTTCAAAAGTATCTTCATCGCTGCATCGATGGATTGCTCCCCCGTAAAGCGCTTCGCCTCCTCTTTATTTAGGACAAGGAGCGTCGTCGATTTCAAAAGCAGTCCGTTGTTCTCGGATGCGACCCCCGCATCGATCTGGCAGCCACCGGGGTTCCAAGTGAGGCGGGTGCCTTTCTTCACGAGGATCTCGATCAGGTCGTCTTCGATGACACAGGCCTGCTCGTGGATGTGGTTGAGGACGATCCAGTCCACTTCGGCGGCCGAGGCCTTATCAAACAGCGCGTCGTGCATGTGCTCGTTGGTTCCCGGGTCGTAGAGAATCACGCGCTCGCCGCTGCTGCCGCTCAGGATGATCGAAAAGCTCGTCATCTCATCCTCGATTACTGTCAGGCTCTTACAATCCACACCTTCTTTCTGGAAATTTTTCTGGAGCGCTTCGCCCCACTGATCCGCGCCGACCACAGAGCAGATGCTTGCATCACATCCCAAGCGTGAAAGTCCTACAGAGGTGTTGCCCGCGCCTCCGCCACACGTCTCGATGACGCTTTGCACACGGACTTTTTCGCCAAGCGGTAACGTGAAGAACGGGGACTTCTCGTCGCTGTGGATTTTTTCATGCGGAAGCCGAACGAAGAGGTCGTACGTTGCTCCACCAATCGACATGGTTCGCGGTCGAGGGTGTTTTGGAGGAGACACGGTGTTAAATGGCTAAATGGTTAAATGGTTAGGCGCTTTGCCGATATTAGAGTGTTGTGTTGCATTCTACATGGGGGTTTTGCCTTCTAACCATTTAGCCATTCAACCATTTAACATTTAGTTATTTCTATATTGCGTCTCCATACTCTGAAGAAATTGCAGTGTCATCTGCATCGTCTTCCTGCGCTGCCAGTGGATATAGAAGGCGACAGCGGCAAGCGAACCCGCAATCCACCAGGCGATGGGTGGGAGACCGACGCCCGGCGTCGAAGGTGCGCCGCTGTGGACGGTTCCCGACGGGGGAATCTGGCGTCCGCCACCGGTCGTCCCTGCAATCGGGAACGGAGCCGGGTCTACCGGTGTGGGCCTAAATCCGATGCCCGTGCCTGAGGGCGTGCCGCTTCCTTCCGCAGCAAGATCCTCGAGAAGATCTCCTGTGGTCGTCACGGGCGTGAGCTTCAGGAGATAGGTCACATCATTGAGAAGATCACGGAGCGCGTAGGCGCGGAGGTCGCCGTTGAGCGTGCGCTTCTCCGTGAGGTTTCCCGCCTCCACTCCGTACTCGAGAATAAAAGAGGAGAGGGGAATGTCACTGTCGAGTGAAGACCACTCGAGCATGAGTCCGCCGTCCTGGGGCGTCACGTCCAGCGTGAGGCCGAGGGCGGTGGCCGTGGCCTCGTCGCTCTTCTCTTTACTCTCGCGGTCACCGGCGATGGCCGTTACCGCGAAGTAGTAGGTAGTTCCGGGCTTAAGGCCACCGACCGTGGCACCTCCGCGCTGGTCGGGACTATCGAGGTAGCTGCTGTAGTTCCCCGTCTCGCTGCCGACGTAGATGCGATAGCCTTCCACATCCTCGGACGAGACCGGCGTCCACGTGAGGTCCACCTGTTCAATTTTGGCCGTGGCCCGAAGGCCGGTGACGATCGGCAGAGCTTGCGGCTTCACGGTGAGCTGGACGCGCGCTTCGGCAGTGTTGCCGGCACCGTCGAGCGCACGGACGATCACCATAGTGTTGCCCGCGGCAGGAGCTTCGAAGACTCCGGCGTACGTTCCCGAAGCAGTCCGGCTTTCCGTGAGTGCGATTTCCTCCTCGTCGATCACGAGGGTGACCGAAGCAAGGCCTGGCTCGGCCTGGACGACGGCTGTGACGGAGGCTTCCTCCTCGGGTTCGGCGGGAT
>MFXS01000032.1:21835-25839 GCA_001788925.1 Candidatus Peribacteria bacterium RIFCSPHIGHO2_01_FULL_55_13 | reverse complement strand
TCCGGGGCGGACTTGTCGAGCTTGATGCGAATATTTCCCGAGTCGAAGCGGCCGGAGGCGTCGCGGACCCGCAGTGTGTGGTCGGTCTGGCGTGAGTCGAGCAGCACCGGAATCGAGAAGCGGCCGTCGCTGTCGGTTTCGCCGACGGCGTCATTCGCTCCTCCGAGGACTTCAAGGTTGATGAACGGAGGGCCTTTGCCTTCCACCGTGATCGCTTCGTTGCTTACGGTTCCGTCATTCGTGGGCGAGGTCACGTCGATGCTGCGCTCCGGATCCGTGGAAGAGCCTCCTCCGCCGACGATCACTTCGAGCTCACCGAAGACACATCCTGCGGCCGAGGGCGATGCGCAGGTGCCGGATTCCTCCACACGGATCACGTGGGTCGGCTCGCCGATGGCATTGGGTTCGCCCGGCGTCTGGAAACGCAAAGAAAGGCTCAAGCGCTTGATACCGAAGTCGCCCGGCGTGAAGCGCACTTCGCTCGGAAGAAGCGCCTCCGGATCGGTCGTAAAGATCTGCACGGTGCCCGTGTAGTCCTCCACGACGTTGCCGTTGCGGTCCACTGCGTGGATCTCGAGCGAAAGGGGATCGTAGACAGCCACCTCCTTCACGCCGCGGTCGAGGATGATTTCAAAATGATGCACGACATCGAACGTGCTTCCGAGCTGGCCGTAAAACTGGCGTCCGGCGAGCGTAGAAGGCCGGTAGTTATATCCGTAGTTTGCGGAGGGCGCGTAGGCGGATGCGAGCATCGCGCGGGAAGTCGCTCCGGTGTATGCATTGCCTCCCACCGCGAAGGCCGCTTCGGCGTAGAGCTCCACGGACGATCCAATGAGCTTACCACTCAGAAGATCCATCGCGCGGAGGCTCATCACGCCCGGTTCCGTGGCGCGTACGGAGAAGAGCTGCTCACCACGGTCATCGGTCTCTCCTGTGAGGGCTCCCACAGTATCGCTGGGGCGGCTGGAAATGAGCTCGATTCTACGGCTCGGAACAGGATTGCCGTAGCGGTCACGGATCACCGCACGCACGGTCATCTCGTCGGTTCCATTCGCCGAGAGCACATCGCCACTCGTTTCGATGACACTGGAAAGCGCGTCCACCGAGTCGGGACTCACTTCAAAGTTTCCCGTCACGGGTGTTCCTTCCTCCGCGCGCGCTGTCACCGCATACCTGCCGGAGACTTCCGTATCCTTTCCGTCGATCCGAAGGTTCACCGTTCCTCCCGCGTCGGCTGTCCCCTCAAGCGCGATCTCAGGTCCGTAGGGAGGGATCACGGTCACAGCCACAGGTGTCTGCGCCATCGCACCGCGGAAGGTCAGCGACGTGCCGAGGCCGGCGATGGTATCGGGGATCTGGAGCACACCCGCGGAAATCGCGATCTGCGGAACCAGAACGAGGAGGGCGAGGAGTGAAATGTGTTTGCGCATAAATCTCAATATTTTAGCAAGAATTGGCATTTTCCTCAATCATGGTACCGTTGTCACGAATAGAAATTAGGTTGTAATCATCGCCCATGCCGACGCTGTCTCCCGGTAGGTTCTCTGCACATTGGATTCTCCTCTGAATCGCGTATGATACGGTGTATGCCGCGTCTTGCACATTCAGCCATTCTCTGTTGCCTTCTCTTATCCGCATGTTCGGGAGGGGGCGGGGAGGAATCGGCGTGTGTGCAGGACTACTGGGACGGGGAAGTAGGAACGTGTCTTCCGGAGAACTGGATCGTTGTCGATAGTGAAACATTGCTCCAGCGCGGCGTGCCGCCTGAGACCATTGCGGCGTTCCAGGCGGAGCAGGCGGTGTCCGGGCAATTTCCCACAGTGGCCATCACCCGCGAGACGCTCAGCCAGGATGTGAGTGCGAAAGACTACAGCGATGCCAGTGTGCGGTCGGTGTCGGTGCTCCAAGGATACGAAGAAGTGGACACCCGTGACATCAGCGTCGATGCCGAGAAGGTCTCGCTTCATATCTTCACTGCGCAACCCGATGATGGCGAACCCCGGCGCCGCTACTACCAAGTGAGTATGCCCAAGGGGCGCAAGGGTTACACGATGACCGCGACGACGCCGGTGGCGATTGAAGATGCAGCGGAGGGGCAGGTGCTTGCGATCCTGGAAGGATTTACGTTGACGGAGCCGGTGGTGGAGGAATAATAGGAAATGAGAGCAGGCATATCTGAAACGTCAAAATTGGTTCTTCTTTGTATCTTGTTTCTTGTATCTTGTGTCTTGCGCAAGGTGCCGTAGCCAAGCAGTAAGGCAGGGGTCTGCAAAACCCCCATGCGTGGGTGCGATTCCCACCGGCACCTCCACTATTTTGCGAAAGAGAAAACGAAGGTTTTTTCTCTATTCATTTTCCAATCCAAACGCTGCTTTGAAAACGTCTTGCAGGTCAGGACGGACATTCGAGAGACTCTGTTGCGCTAGCCTTTTGCATTTATCGGAAACAGGAAGAATATCCAGAGGAATTCCTTGCCGAAGGCGCAGTGCGAGTTGTGGAGACAGTCCGTATCGTACAGCTTGGGCGCCTGGACTGAGCCAAGCACATAGTCGGGTCTCTGCGGCTTCCATAAGAGATTCTCTCTGCTTTCTCTCCTCCGTTCTCTGGAGTGTTGATTGCATTTGCTGTCTTTTTGATGCTGTTACTTCCTTCACAGCTTCTTGTGGCGGTCTCATTTTTTTCACAAGTAGTGCTATGTGTGCGTCGACATCGGTATCGGTGAGAACATCATCAAGTCTTAGGGTCATCGCATTACATACCTGTTGCACAGCTGCGTCTTGCGGATCGTATCCAAGATCTTTTGCTTCTCTAGGAAGTTCGCTTCTTTCTACCATAGTGTTATTTTACTTTATTAAATAAAAAATGTCAATCTCGCATTATGCCAGATTGGTGATTCCTGTTTTTTTAGTTAAAGGTCAAAGCTTCCGGCGCAAAGATCAAAAGCAGCCCCAACGCATACATCAGCGCACCTCCGAAGATCAGCGTGAACCTGCGGTACTTCGTCGTGAGTCCTGTGGCATGCAGCGTGAAGACCGCGATCGCGAAGATCGCGAAGTCATCGATCATGTACATCAGAATATAAAGACCGATGTACCCATAGCGTGCGAGGTCGGTTACGTTATTAAATGCGAGGATCTGCGTGAATATTGCCGGGAGTCCTGCGGTGCAGACGAGTTCGATCATGTTTACCGAGACTGCGAGAATGGCAACGCCGAGAACCATCGCAGGCCATGCGGAGTATTCCATAATTTCCTTCATGCGTGCGATCGTCCTCTGGCGTCTGCTGAGATTCGTCACCTTGCAGACATTCGGGTCTTTGCCGAAGGCTTCGTACAGATAAAAACCGCCTCCGCCGATCGCCACGAGGCCGATCACTTTCTGGACCCACATGTTGTAGCCGATCAGAAGAAAGACGTTGAGCCATGCCGCGATGAAGAGGTAATACACGGCACCGCTCACAAAGAGGAACGTGCCTCCGATGATCCATACCTTCTTGTTGTCGTGCGTATTGATCAGAAGTGTGAGCAACGTAATGAGCACCCACATCGCGCACGGATTAAATCCATCCAGGAATCCAAGCAGAATCGAAAGTGCGGGAAGCGACATGATCGTGAGATCCACGGGACCGATGAACCAGAGGTTCAGCGTGTACTTGCCCGTATCCGTCTCACAATGTTCGGTGCAGGTTCCTCCGGCTGCGGTCAGCACTTCCACGTCCTCAGCATCACTTGCAAGAAAATCACGGAAGGGGAGACAGCCGTCTTCGGATGTGCGGCAAGCGTCCACCATTCCCGCGAGACGGACGCCCGTTGTTTCATGGGTCTCGTATCCCTGGAGAATGGCCCCATCAATAATGATCGTCGGCACTCCCTGCTGCAGCGCCGGTGCATGGTCCTGAACCTTGGCAAAGAGTTCGGGCGTACCGAGTTCGGTGATCTCGAGATATTCCACTTCCCATCCCTGCTCCGTTGCGAATTCCTCGAAGTCCGCGCAGTGCGGGCAGC
>MFXS01000032.1:14528-21828 GCA_001788925.1 Candidatus Peribacteria bacterium RIFCSPHIGHO2_01_FULL_55_13 | reverse complement strand
AGGCGTAGCGCGTTTCCATCACCGGTCCTTTCATCAGGCGCTCCGGGTGGAGGGTCCCGAGGATCGCAACCGGGATAAGGGCAAGAAGCCAGAAGGCGGCGAGGCGTTTCATTAACGTGTAGTTTAGCATAAATACTTGAATTTACCTCACTCCTTTGCTACTGTTCCCGAAATACCTCATGGCGAAGCGCAGCACATCGCCGGCTTCAAAAAACCCTCAAGACTACGTCATCGCCACGATGGGGAGCCACACCGCGCTGCAAATTCTCCACGGCGCGCGCCAAGAAGGCATGCGCAACATTGTCGTATGTAAGAAGGGATCGGAGCGCGTGTACAAGAGCTATGGCGTGGCCGATGAAATCATTCTCGTGAACGATTGGTCGGAGTGGGAAGAGACGGAGAAGAAGCTCGTCGAGCGCAATGCCATCATCATTCCGCACGGCTCGTTCATCGCGTACATGGGCCACGACCGTGTGAGGAAGATGAAAGCGATGTACTTCGGCACCAAGGAGATTCTCGAGTGGGAGAGCGACCGCAGCATGGAGCGCCAGTGGCTCGAGGCGGCCGATATCAAAATGCCCCGGGTCTTTGCCACCCCCGAGGAGATCACGAAGCCCGTGATCGTGAAGTTCCACGGCGCCGGCGGAGGGTTCGGCTACTTCATCGCCAAAAACTCCGAGCAGTTTTACGAAGTGAAGAATCGCAAGTATCCGGAGCAGAACGATTACGCGCTGCAGGAGTACATCGTGGGGGTTCCGATCTACGCGCACTATTTCCATTCGCCGCTTACGCAGGAACTCGAAATTTTGAGCTTCGACAAGCGCTACGAAAGCAACGCTGACTCCATCGGGCGTATCCGCGCGGAAGACCAGCTGGCCGCCAATATCTTCACGTCCTACACCATCGTGGGAAACATTCCGGTGGTCGTCCGCGAGTCGCTGCTGCCGGAGTTCTTCGCGATGGGGGAGAGGGTCGTGGAAACGAGCAAGAAGATGTGCGGCGGCAAAGGGCTCTTTGGATCGTTCTGTCTGGAGTGCATCGTCACCCGCAAGCTCGAGATCTTCGTGTTCGAGATCTCCGCACGCATTGTCGCCGGCACCAATCCTTTCATTATGGGATCGCCCTACAGCTGGCTCAAATATCAGGAACCTATGAGTACGGGGAGGAGGATCGCGAGGGAGATCAAGCTGGCGATTGAAGCCGGAAGACTTCAGGATGTGCTAGGCTGATTTCCTTTCCCTCATTTTATGGCATTTGAAGCAGCACAAGAGGCAGGGACATTCCTTTCAGAATATGGGAGGCAGAAGCACGAGATTGAAACTGCGACACGGAATTCTGTCCAAGAGATGGTAGAGCGTGGGGAACTGCGGGTAGAACAGGCGGACGCATTTTTTGTAACGATGTTGCTGCATACCCGTACGAGTGCATTCCGTTTGTGGGAAGCGATGGATACGCCTGTGTCCCCGCCGATTCCCGAACGTCTCTTTTGATTCTTATGGATGTGTCATCAATTATTAACGGCTACGATCAAAAAAAGCTGACCGTGGGTGTGCTCGGCGGTCATAGTGCTCTCGACGTTTCCCACGGCGCGAAGAAGCATGGGTTCAAAACGCTCTGTGTGGCACGGAAGGGGAGGGAGAAGACGTATGACTCGTACTATCGTACGAAGGGCCAAGGGCCAAGGGCCAAGGGTTGCATCGACGACACGATTCTTGTGGATACATTTGAAGACATGCTTCAGAAAAAGACTGTAGAGAAGCTGCAAAAGATGAACACTATTTTTGTTCATAACAGATACTTCTGGGTCTACTTCCCGGACTTTAAAAAAGTGGAAGAAGAGTTTGCGGTTCCGATCTTTGGGTCCCGCCATCTCCTGAAGCTCGAAGAGCGTGACCAGCCCTATAACCAGAACCATCTTCTGCGCGATGCCGGTATCCGGACGCCGAAGATGTATAAGACGCCGAAGGACATTGATCTCGGTCGGATGGTGATCGTGAAAGCGCGCGAGGCGCAGCGCAAATACGAGCGTGGGTTTTTCCTTGCAACCGCCACGGACTTCGATGACCGCGTGAATGCGCATATCAAATCCGGAATGATCAGTCCCGATGCGATGGATGATGCGACCATTGAAGAGTTCATCGTCGGTGCACCCGTGAACTTTAACTTCTTCTACTCGCCGCTTACGGGCGAACTGGAATTGCTGGGGACCGATACCCGCCGCCAAACCAACCTCGACGGTTTCCTCCGGATGACGGCCGAAGACCAGATGTGGGCGAAGCAGTTCATGCCTGTGAAGATGGTGGAGACCGGGCACATCGCCGTCACGGTGAAGGAATCCATCCTCGAAAAGGCCTTCGATCTCGGGGAAAAATTCGTTGCACAGTGTAAGAAGCTTCCGAAAAAGCTCGATCCTACGGGCAAAGGCATCATCGGACCGTTTGCGCTGCAGGGAGCGGTGGTCACGGAGGACGGCAAAGAAGATATCGTGATTTTCGATGTTTCCTTTCGCATTCCGGGTTCTCCGGGGACATTTGCGACTCCGTATACGCGCTATCTCTTTGGTGAAGCTATGAGTGTGGGGGAGAGGATCGGGATGGAGCTGAAGGCGGCGGTGGGAGAGGGGAGACTGGGGGAAGTTGTCACGTGAAGATCATTTTTAGGGGTATTGCAAATGCGTACGTAATAGCGTACCATTTAGATATGACATCCGTCTCCGCCACCAAGGCACGCGCAACACTGTATGCACTCATTGACCGGCTCCAAGGCGGCCAGGATCCCGTGCTCATTACGGGCAAGAGGGGAAACGCCGTGTTGGTATCGGAAGAAGATTGGCGTTCCATCGAAGAGACGCTCTACCTTCTGTCCGTGCCCGGTATGCGCCAGTCCATTCGCTCCGGCATGCGTGAGCCGGTCTCGAAGTGCAGCACAACCATTGATCTATGACGTATCGGATCGTCTATACCAAGCAGGCGCAGAAAGACGCCAAAAAATTGAAACGTACGCCTATGGCTCGCAAAGCGAGAAAATTACTGGAACGTATCGCCGATGATCCATTTTGCGTGCCACCGCCGTTTGAGAGACTCCTGGGCGATCTGGAGGGAGCGTTTTCGCGTCGCATCAATATCCAGCATCGCCTCGTCTATCAGGTATTGCCAAAACAGAAGGTGGTGAAAGTGCTCAGACTGTGGACGCATTACGAGTGATCGTGGTGTTGCATAGTGTACAAAGATGCTTGTCGCTTGTAGTCGATCACTAGTAGAATTTCTGTTGTGGGGCTGTAGCTCAGTTGGTCAGAGCACCTGCTTTGCAAGCAGGGGGTCAAGGGTTCGACTCCCTTCAGCTCCACCATATTGACAGAAGTGAATCAAAGGATATTATATCCATATGGTAAGTCTTGGTAAAAACTTTGGCGCGTTTCTGGAAGAAAAAATAAGAACTGATTTCCAAAATCATGATGTAGAAGTCGCAGACTGTGATGGAGGTAAAATATTCAGAATAGCGAACAACCATGAGTACAAGAGTCTTTCATCTAATGGAGCCAAATCGGAAATCGACGGCCCGTTCGGCAGAAGTACCATTACTTTCGAAGTTCGCGGGGATGCTTTTTATCTTTTGGAAAGCAGCGGTACGAAAGAGAGTCGAGCTGGTGAAACATATTTTGAAGGTTATTTTGAAAGGAAGCTTCATGAATTCAGCAAAGTGGTTTAGGCATGTCATGCGGAGAGCAGGGAGGAAAATATGGAAAGGTATTACAAAAAGCCCTCTGACATTCGAAGGGCGTTGTTGGCGCTTATTTCAGCGCGTTATCCCCCCGGCACCACCATCTTCAGCGGCGACAGGAAGAACCCCGTCGTCCCCGTCATTTTGGCCAATGAAAAGAAAAAGAGCAGGATGCCCACGATGATCGCCATGTTGTACGGGCCGCCGACGTAGCGCGTCCACGCAGCTTCGCCGAAGAGGTCGCCGATAGGTTCGCGGAATTTGATGATCGCGATGCCTGCAGCCATGCCGAGGAGACCGAGGACGATGTTCATCGAAAGAAAAAAGGAAAAAGCAAAAAGGAAAAATTTAGAGCACTTTATCCAGTTCCTTCTTTATATCCTCCTTTGTGCGCGCACCGATGAAGGAGGAGACGGGCTTGCCATCCTTGAAAAGGACGAAGGTGGGGATGCTCATCACGTTATGCTGTCCGGGGACATCGATGTTTTCGTCCACATTCATCTTCACGAACTTCACCTTGCCGGCGTATTCCGCATCCAGCTCTTCGATGATCGGGAGCATTGCTTTGCACGGGCCGCACCACGGCGCCCAGAAGTCGACGAGCACAGGAATCGTCGATTGAAGAACATCTTTGTCGAAGTCGGCGTCGGAGGTGGGGGAGGGCATAGCGATAGGGGAATTACAGTGCAAGTATAAACCAATTCAGGAGCGCCAAATAGTAAATTGTGAGTGGTGAGTTGTGGATCGTGGATCGTGGATCGTCCACTCACGATCTCACGATGCACCATTCACTACTCACGATTCCGTCCTCCCCCTACTCAAAATCTCCTTCGTTATCTTCTTCCCCACCTCCACCGCCGGCTGGCCGTACGGATCAATCCTATAGAGCTTTCCGAGGAGCACGACTTCCGTCATGAAGAGGAAGAAGAGCTGGCCCAGGTGGTAGGCGTCGAGCCGGGGCATGGTGATTGTTATGCAGGGGCGCTTTCCGCCGATGAGTGCGCGGCTGGTGCCTTCGTAGCAGGCGTCGAGCAGCTGGCCGAAGGTCTTTCCCGCGAGGTAACTGAAGGAATTCTCCACGTCATCGGGTACGGTAAGGCGCGTCTTCTCCTCTTCGCGGATGAAGAGATGCCAGGCAAGGCGCGGCCCCGCCATCCATTGTTGCAGGAGCGAATGCTGATCCTGTGTGCCGATCGCGGCGATGGGGAAGGGGTTATTCGTCTCGGTCTTTCCGAGGGACTCCGCAATCAGCTGCTGGCCCCAGCGAGCAAGCTGCTCCAGGCGGGCGGAATATGGCATGATGATGCGGAGCGGGTAGCCGCGCTTCACATCGAGCAGGTATTGCATAGATGCGAGCATCGCAGCGGGGTTCTCTTCGAGCACCGAAGCCTGGCAAGCTGTGTCCATTTCCTTGGCGCCCCGCAGGAACTGGGCTGTGTCTCCGCCCAGAAGCGCCATCGGAAGAAGGCCGACGGGCGTAAAGATGCAGAAGCGGCCGCCGACAGCCGGGGGAATCGGGAGCATCTGGATTGCGCGCTCCATGCAAAAGCTCCGCAGCGCTCCGCCGTGCGGATCGGTGATGGCGATCACGCGTTCGGATGCGCGCTCCTTCATCGCGTTTTTCAGTTCGTTCCAGTAGAGGAAGAATGCGCTCATCGTTTCGAGCGTTCCTCCTGATTTGCTCACGACTACGACGAGCGCGGATCGCCAGTCGATCAGATTCTTGTACATGTTGAGCACCGCGGGGTCGATCGTGTCGATGACGATGAATTCCACGGTTTCGGGTCCCTCAAGCACATCCTGGATTACCCGCGGTCCCAGGCCCGATCCTCCGATGCCTATCCAGACGATGGTCTTGATGCGGTCGGCGCGGACGCGCATCGAAATTTCGCGCACCGCTTCCGCAGCCGCTTTGTCATAGGGATCCATCGACCACGCGTGTTCGCCTTTGGCCCGCTCCTTCAGAAAGTCATCCACATAGCGGCGCATGCCCGTCCGCAACGTCGAAAGCTCCTGATCGGGAATTCCCCGCGATGGAGTAATGGCTTTGGCCAGCGCGGCGGAGACGTCCAAGTGCAACATGGATACACACTATAGCACGTTGATGTTTAAGGTTGCGAAGTTTGCGCAGGTTGCGAAGTTCTCTATTGAGAAAGGCTGGAAGAACTCCGCAACCTCAGCAAACTGCGCAACCTTCGCAAACTTACAAAGACCGTAGTACTCCATCTTCCATTCCCATGTCTTCGATGCGGCATCTACACCGACTTCCACCCGCACGGTTCCTTGCACTTCGCGCAATACTGTTCGCCGTTTTCGTGTCCCTCTCCGCTGATGCAGTTGCTCTCGCAGCATGCGGATCGGATGTTCTTTTGAATCGCTGTAGAGAGTTTCCTCCGTTGTTCGGGAGTTCCGTGCGCCGCACAGTGCTGCCTGCCGCTGGTGGGCTTTCCACATCCGCGGACCAGACAGATTTCGTGCTTTTTTTGCATAGGAGAGAGGAAAACGTGGTGATGATACTCTCTTTTTTACGCTTTCCCTAAGAAAATATCCCTTTATTAAAGTTTGCGGAGTTTGCGGGGGTTGCGGAGCATAAAAGCTACAACACGTTTAACAGTGGAAACTTCGCAACCTGCGCAACCTTCGCAAACTCCGCAACCCTTATAGGGCCCGCAGCGCCGCCGTCACCCGTTCCTCCGTCGTTTTCAGATCTTTTGGAAGTTTCTTGAGCATGTCGAGAATCGTCGGGCCGTCGTAGCCAAGTCCCTTCAGGGCTTCCACTGCGTCCTGGTCGTACTGATTTCCCATGTCGCCGACTTTACTCGAAGAAGAGCGGAAGAGATCGGGCTGCTTCTCCGCGAGCGACTTGAGTTCCAGAAGAAGCTTTTCCGCCGTTTTTCTTCCGACTCCCTTGATGCTCTGGAGGATCGATGCATCTTCATCGCGCACGGCCTGCATCAAAAGATCCTTCGGAACGGCGCAGAGCTCGAGGCCCAACCGGGGGCCGATGCCCTGCATGTTAATGAGCTCTTCAAAAAACCTGCGGCCCGCGGCTTCGGGAAATCCGTAGAGATCGAAACGGTCTTCGCGGACGTAGGTACTCGTCCAGAGCAGCCGCTGCTCGCCTTCCTGCAGCATCTCCCAGATATCGAGCGGTACTGCAACGCGGTAGCCCACACCCTGTACATCAACGGTCACTTCGCCGATGGGACCTTTGTGCACAACGCCGCGGAGAGAGGAGATCATGGGGGGAGTATAGCAGGTGAAAGTAGGCGCGTTTTCCGCTATAATAAGGAGAAATGCACATCCCTTCCCGCAAGCGCCCAAAGCGTCCTTCTCCGCGCCTGAAACAGGCATGGATTGTTGCCGCAGCGTTCGCAGTCATCGCGGCGGTTCCTGTATCGACCCAGCATCTGACGGGAACAGCAGACCGTGACATGCTGGAGGACTCTTTGCAGAATGTCCTGACCACGGCGTCACAACGCTACCGCGTGAGTACGGGACTTCGGGCGCGACAGAGGGGAGGCGAAGATGCTGCCGAAAAAAGTGCTGCAGCGATGGCGAAGGCAGGAAGCGAGCGCAG
>MFXS01000032.1:158-14514 GCA_001788925.1 Candidatus Peribacteria bacterium RIFCSPHIGHO2_01_FULL_55_13 | reverse complement strand
TGCAGAATCCGGAGCATGCGGCGGCGGGCGTGGAGAAAGAGCGCGATGCTCTGAGTGCCTTTGTTCGTTACCTTAGCGCCCGCGGGATGTTTGTGAGCCAGAACGGGTCATTGCGCGAACGCATGCGCCGCTCCCTGATCCTCGGTTCGCCGCTCCGGAATCAAAGGGACGGTAGAGCACTCCTTGCGACTCGCGCGCGGCTCTACGCGTTTTTCGTCAACGGCAGCGAAGTGAGCACGCATCTGGCGGCGCTTGAAGAAAAGCACGAGCAGCTTTCGCAGGAATATCTGAAGCAGGTGAGTGCCTACGAGCGCGCAACGATGACCGCGCGCGTGAGTGAGGGGGAGATCGCGCTCAATAAGAGAATCATGGCGGAAGTGCATAGCGAAGTTCTTCGCCTTCAGGGGGAGCTTGCCCGCATCGATGCCCGCTTGCAGCGAAAAGCTGAACGCGCACTCATCGAAAAAGGACTCATGGACGCGAAGCCCGGTGCGCATGCCGACGGAAAACTCCCGGCATCATCACTCGGGTTTTTGTGGCCTGTGATCGGCCGCGTCTCCGCAGGATTCCGCGTTGCGAGTTACGAGAAGTACTTCGGTGTGCCGCATCTGGGTCTCGATCTCGCGGTGCCGCCGCACACCGCGGTGCGAGCCGCTACGCATGGCATTGTGTTCCTTGTCCGTGACGGCGGCGCAGCGGGATACAGCTATATCCTCATCGGCCACCGCGGGGGCTACGCCACGATTTATGGCCATCTCTCGGAATTCGCGGTGGAATCCGGCGAAGAAGTCTCTGCCGGACAGACGATCGGTTACAGCGGTGGTGAAGTCGGAAGCTACGGCACGGGGCCGATGTACACGGGGCCGCACCTGCATTTTGAAGTGATTGAGAATGGGGTGAATATCAACCCATCAAGCGTTCTTCCGTAAAAGGATTCAGAAGATTCAAAGGATTCAAAAGAAGAAAACCTCTGAATCTTTATACAATAAGCATTCCATCCCCAAACGAATAGAACCGCATTTTTTCGTCGACTGCTTTCTGGTAAAGCTCCATCAGTTTTTCCCTGCCGGTGAATGCCGCTACAAGCATCAGGAGGCTTGTCCCGGGAAGATGGAAGTTCGTGATCACATGATCGACGAAATGCAGAGGGGAGGATTCGGTGAGGAAGAGGGAGGTGGAACCGGACAATTTTTGGAGTGAAAGCAAATAGGCATGACTGCGTTTCAACGGCATCCGTAGGGGCTTGGCATGCCAAGCCCCCACGGGGCTGTTTTGATCACACGCCGATTCGAGCGTCCGCACCGTCGTCGTCCCGACTGCAACAATCGGACGGCCTTCTTTTTTGGCGGCATTCAATCTCTCCGCAGTATCGGCAGTGATGTGATACCTCTCTGTGTGAAGCTTTTTCTTCTCCCACTGATCTTCTTCAAGGGGCGCGAATGTGCCGAGATGCACATGCAATGTCACGTATTCGATGCTGATGCCCTGCGATCGAAGCACATCCAGTAATTCCTGAGTGAAATGCAGCCCTGCTGTCGGTGCCGCGATCGATCCGGAATCTCGCGCGAAAACTGTCTGATACTCGCGCCGGCGATCGGATTCTGAAAGCGGACTCTTCTCTATATAAGGGGGGAGAGGAATGTGGCCATGCGCTTCGAGAAGCGAGAGGAAAGTGGAAAGTGGAAAGTTCGGTTGGAGAATAGCTTCTTTACCGTTGCGCTTGATCACGGTGAATGCGTGACCGTCTTCCCATTGAAGAATTTCCTCCGGGCGGAGTTTGCCGGTAGCGAGGACGGTGATGTGATCGTTTTGCTGCGAGAGATACAACGCTTCAATCTTTCCGCCCGTGGATTTTTTCAGAATCATCCGTGCGGGGAAGACTTTGGTGTCATTGAGGATGAGAACGGCGTTTTTCCGAAGATACGTTCCGATGTTGTGAAATGTATCTAAATCCACACGATCGTTTTTGCGGTTATAGATTAAAAGCCTGGCACTATCACGAGGATGTGCCGGTGTGGTGGCGATTAATTCAGAAGGCAGTTCATAGGAATACGAAGCCAGTGTTTTTTCAAAATCATTCACGCATCTCTGGGGAATATTCTTCGTCGGTGAACCAATGTTTGGGATTTTCCCCGATATACATGCGGATTTTTTGCAATTCATCGTTATTACGAATGGCGTGCTCATAATAATTGCGTTGCCAGACGGAAGTGGCCGGAGAATTGCGGAGCTTGTTGATGAGACGGGTAGAAGAGGATTTGAAAGCACCGATAACTGTGGGAAGCGAACCGGGGATTGGTTTGCCGAATTTGGGACGGTAAGGACGGGCAGCTGAGATGCTAGATATCTGTGAAGCGGTATCCGTAGGGGCTTGGCATGCCAAGCCCCTACGCGGCTGTTGTAAATCCCCAGAATACTCTTCAGCCATTCTGAGACTCAGGATGCCGTGAATATGGTTAGGCATGATGACAAATGTATCGAGAGACGCAGTAAGAAAATGCATGGGGATTTCCTCCCAGCATTGTTTCACAATCGCTCCCAACTTATTTATTAACATCTCGTCTTTTCTGATCTCTCCAAACAACCACTCTCTATTCACTGCGCAGATGGTGATAAAGTACGATCCGGTTGAGTAATTCTTCGTGCGCAGTCGTTCCGATTGCCGACGGTGGATATTTGGATTGTATTTCATACACATCAACGAACTGGCCCCACCACCACGACAAATTCTCCTTTTTGGGTTATCGATGCAGCGATCCCCGGCAATTGTTCCACGGTCGTCGCCACCACCGTTTCATGCATCTTCGTCAGTTCCCGCGCGACCACGACCGGGCGCTGCGGCTGATCCTTCAAGGCATCCGCCAGCTCATGGAGCGTCTTTTCGATGCGGTGCACCGATTCATAAAAGACGATCGTCCGCTCTTCCTCCACAAAAGACTTGAGGAGCGTCTGCCTTCCTTTCTTGAGCGGCAGAAATCCCAGATAGACGAATTGATTGATCGGCAATCCAGAGGCACTCAGGGCGGCAAGGAAAGCCGAAGCCCCTGGGATCACCTGGATCGCAATATTGCTTTCCCGGGCTTTGGAAACAATCGCGAAGCCCGGATCGGAAATGCCAGGCGTACCTGCATCTGACACAAGGACAAGGTTCTGTCCGTCCTTCAATCGATTGATCACCATCGCCACCTTTCCCTCATCGGAATACCCGTGGCAGCTGATCAATTCTTTCTTGGGAAGATTGAGGAGTTTTAGCAGCTGCCCCGTCACCCGCGTATCTTCGCACACAATCGCATCGCACGTTTTAAGGATATCGAGCGCCCGGAGGGTGATGTCGCCCAGGTTCCCGATGGGGGTGGATACAATCGAAAGCACCGAGACACCCTACCCCGAAGGCGCTTTTTCGGCATCTCCCGGACTTTGTTTTTGAAGGAAATCCGCTATCATTCCTCCCGTCGGTCCACACGCGGACTATTCCCTTTCGCTTACCATGGCTAAGAAGAAGGATCCCCCCAAAAAGAAGAAATCACCCAAGGCAAGCAAGCCCCAAAAGCCTGCGCCCAAAGCAAAACCGGCATCTAAAAAGGAGCCCAAAGCCGAGGCCAAGCCAGAGTCGGAGATCGAAACAGAGGCAGTGCCCGAGCCGGTTGCCACAAAGACGCAAGCCCAGCCGGCGCTTGCAGAGACCCTGAACAGCATCGGCCGCATCGCCGCCCGCCCGATCGTCGCGGAAATGGAGGAGAGCTACCTGAGCTACGCGATGTCGGTCATCGTTGCTCGTGCGCTTCCGGATGCAAGAGACGGTCTTAAGCCGGTGCACCGCCGCATCCTCATGGCCATGCTTGAGGAAGGCCTCACGCCCAGCCACCGTTACTCCAAGTGCGCCGGTGTGGTCGGAGAAGTGCTCAAGAAGTACCACCCGCACGGCGACTCCGCGGTGTACGACGCTCTCGTGCGTCTCGTGCAGGAGTTCTCGATGCGTTATCCACTCGTGGACGGCCAAGGAAACTTCGGCTCGATCGATGGAGACGGCGCTGCCGCCTACCGTTATACGGAGTGCAAACTGCAGAAAGTGGCGATGGAGATCCTCGCGGATATCGGCAAGAACACCGTCGATTTCCACCCGAACTTCGACGCGACGCGCAAGGAACCATCTGTCCTTCCTGCCAAGATCCCGAACCTGCTTCTCAATGGCACGGTCGGCATCGCCGTCGGTATGGCCACCAATATCCCGCCACATAACCTCGGCGAACTCGTCGATGCCACCCTGCATCTCGTGGAGCATCCGGAATCCACCGTGGAAGATCTCCTTCAGTTCGTGCAGGGGCCCGATTTCCCGACGGGCGGCATCGTCTACGACAAAGAGGTGATCAAGCAGGCGTACCTCACGGGCAGAGGCTCCGTGATCATGCGCGGCAAGGCGGAGATTGAAGAAGTGAAAGGCCGCTACCACATCCGCATCTCCGAGATCCCGTATCAGGTGAACAAAAGTACGATGATCGAGAAGATGGCCCAGCTCCACACGGACAAAATCATTCAGGGCATCTCCGATATCCGAGACGAATCCGACCGCGAAGGCATCCGTGTCATTGTCGAGCTCAAGAAGGACGCCTATCCGCAGAAAGTCTTAAACCAGCTCTTCAAGCACACCGAACTCCAGAGCAGCTTCGGCTATAACATGATCGCCCTCAGCGATGGTCTGCAGCCACGCCTCCTGAATCTGCAGGAACTGCTCCATATCTTCGTCGAGCACCGCAGAGTGGTGATCACGCGCCGCGTCACCTTTGACCGCGACCGGGCCAAGGAGCGCGCACACATTCTCGAAGGCCTCAAGAAAGCCCTGGACCACATCGATGAAGTTATTAAGACCATCAAAAAAAGCGAGACGAAGGAAGTGGCGAAAGAGAACCTCATCGAGAAATTTAAACTCAGCGAGATCCAGTCGGATGCCATCCTCCAGATGCGCCTGCAGACGCTTGCCGGCCTCGAACGGAAAAAGATCGAAGAGGAGCTCGCCGAGAAGAAGGCGTTCATCGCCGAGTGTGAAGCGATCCTCAAAGACAAAAAGAGGGTCGATAAAATTCTCACCACCGAACTTCAGGAAATCCGCGCCGCCTATGGCGATGCGCGCCGCACGACGGTCGTCAAAGGAGGTGTGGGCGAGTTCACCGCGAAAGACACGATCCCGAACGCTCCGATGATCGTGGCTCTCACGCTCACGGGTTACGTGAAGCGCATGAGCCCGATGCAATTCCGCGCGCAAAACCGCGGAGGGAAGGGGATCAAGGGGATGGCCACGAAAGAAGACGACGAATTGCAGTCGCTCCTGCACGTCATGAACCACGACGATCTCCTCTGCTTTACGAACACGGGCCGCGTCTTCAAATTACCCGCGTACGAATTGCCGCAGGCGAGCCGCACCGCGAAGGGTTCGGCCATCGTCAATCTTCTGCAGCTCCAGCCCGAGGAACGCATCACTGCGGTTTCGAAGGCCGACCTGAAAGACAAGAAGCACCTCTTCATGGTGACGCGCAAAGGAACCGTGAAACGCACGGATCTCACGGAGTTCGACAACATCCGCCGCTCCGGCCTCATCGCGCAGAAAATTCCCCCAGGAGACGAGCTCTGCTGGGTCATTGCCACAAGCGGCAAAGATGAGATTTTGATTCTCACGAAGAAAGGCATGTCCATCCGTTTCAAGGAGGACGACGTCCGCGACATGGGACGAGCCGCCGCCGGAGTCCGTGGCATCAATCTCCGCCCGGGTGATATGGTGATCGAAGCCGCGGGCATCACGAACGCCAAAACAAGCCGCCTCCTTGTCGTCATGGAAAACGGTCTCGGGAAGATGACGCCTGTGGAGGAGTACCGCTTCCAGGGACGCGGCGGAACGGGAGTGAAGGCCGCGCAGCTCACCGCCAAGACCGGCGACATCGTCGGAGGATGTATTCTCATCGAAGGGGAAAACGGCGATCTCCTGTGCATCAGTAAGCAAGGTCAGACGATTCGCATGCAACTTTCCGATATCCCCTCACGCGGTCGTGCTACCCAAGGTGTCATCGTCATGCGGCTCAATGCCCGCGACAAAGTCGCCACCATGAGTGTGATCATGCACGACCCCGAAAGCGAAAAGGCTGTCCTCGAAGCCGCCGAAGAAATGCGCGAGGAAGAGGTGCTGGCCTTGGAAGAGGAGCAGGCGAAGGTGGAACGGGTGGCGAAGAGGCAGCGGAAGGCAGCGACCAAATAGGTTGCGAAGGTTGCGTAGTTTGCGGGGGTTGCGGAGTTCTCTCCATTGAAGAATTGCATCAATAACCTCGCAACCTGCGCAACCTCCGCAAACCTCGCAAACTTTCTTGCCTTCTCCCATTCAAGCCTTACAATCTCCCCATCCTATGAAAAAGGGAATCCATCCGCAGGTATTCAAAGACGCTACCACCACGTGCTCTACGTGCGGGACGGTCTATAGGATCCCGAGCACGGTGGAGACGATCCAGATTGAAGTCTGCCGGGGCTGCCATCCCGTCTATACCGGTAAGAAGCAGGTTGATGCCCGTGGAGGCCGCGTAGAGCGCTTCCGCAAGAGGTTGGAGAAGACGGGGACAAAGAAGTAAACAGGGCTTTTCTGATATGTGAGACTCTCTTTTGGTGTAGAGTGAACCTCCGGTTTTTCACATCAAAAAGGAAAGGAGGTGGTGAGCATGCAAATCCTGTCATATTTATGCGCCGTAGTAGGTGCGGGTATCGCCGCGTTCTTCGGTGCATTGTGGATGCACGGTGACAAGTTGGGAATAAAGAGACGGCGCCTTGTATTAGGCATTTGCGTAGCAGGCCTTTTGCTTGTTGTGGCCGGGATTTTGTTGACTGGATGGTTGTAGAGAAACCGGACGGGGTGCTGCGCAATCAGCACCCTTTTTAACCATGCAACCATTCCATCAAGGCATTGATCGTGATAGAAAAATTGTGTACACTATAGTTACACCTTTTCCTTTCTCCTATGAAAACGAAACTCATTGGTATCAAGCAATTCCGGCGTGATCTTACGAAAATCACAAAAGAGGCGCGGACGAAAAACGTGCATTTCATCGTCATGCGTCACTCTGTGCCGATGTTCCGGGTATCTCCGATGACGCGCAAGGAGCTCGAACTGGAACAGTTGAAAGCGGATATCACGGAAGCGCGGGCGCAGGCCCGTAGAGGTGAGGGATATACTTCCGACGAAGTTCGGGCGATGCTTGCCGTACGGCATCGGAAGAATGCCTATCGGAAGGTCTGATCTGCATTAAAAAGCTCTTGTTTCTAAGGATATACAATGTATAATTACGGTATGCGCATCCGTCTTACGAAATGGGGCAATAGCCTTGGCATCCGTCTGCCGAAGGTTTTCGCTTTCGACATGGGCATGCACGCGGGCGATGACATTCGTGTGGAGATCCGCGATCAGTTCATCGTTCTCTCCAAAGAGGAAACGCTCGACGATCTGCTTTCGCGCGTCAAGACCACAAATCTTCACACAGAAACCGATACCGGCCAGGTTCAGGGTAAAGAAATATGGTGAAGACGTACGTTCCCGCACAGGGCGATATCGTCATGCTCCAGTTCCACCCACAACGTGGCCGTGAGCAATCCGGCATGCGTCCGGCGCTCGTGCTTTCGCCGGAGAAATACAACGGGAAGGTCGGATTGATGCTTGCATGTCCGATCACAAGCAAGGCGAAGGGGTACCCCTTTGAAGTCGCATTACCTACTGGCATGAAAACGCATGGAGTTGTTCTTGCGGATCATGTGAAGAGCCTGGATTACGGTGCGAGAGGAGTGAAATTTGTGGAGAGTATGCCGAGAGAGGCGTTACAGCAGGTGCTGCTGAAATTGCAGTTATTGATGAGGGAAGAGGAGTAGGCCCGCTGGCACTCTCCCCCCTTGACTGCTACACTTTCCATTGATGAACGAACGCCAGGCGAAGCTGCTGACGGCCATTATTGAGGAATTCATCCGCTCGGCGGAACCCGTCGGGAGCAAGCACATTCTGGCGGCGGGGGATTTTGCGGTATCCGGCGCTACGATCCGCAATGAAATGCGCGCGCTCAGCGACGAAGGCGTGATCGAACAGCCGCATACCTCCGCGGGCCGCGTGCCAACCGCGCAGGGCTACAGGCTCTATGTTCAGAAGTTCATGAAACCCACGAGCCACGAGAAGGCCGTCCGGAATAAATTCGAGACATTGCGGGAACACTATTTCCGCCGGAAGGATCAGGAGAAAGTGTATGAAGCCGTCGCGCTCCTTGCACACATGACGCCGAACGTTGCATTCGCTTCTGTCCCGCACAAACATCAGGTCTATTACCTTGGTTTCCACAATCTCTTCCGGCAGCCGGAATTCATGAGTAATCCAGTGCTTGCGATGGGCGTTGCCGAAGCGCTGGAGGAGCATTTTGACGGCGTCCTCGGCAATCTCCAGATCGATGACAGCATCCGCTACTACATCGGCGAGGAGCATGCGCTGCCGCAGGTGCAGAGCTGTTCCATCCTAGTTACGGAATACAGCGTGCGCGGCGAGAAGGGCGCGATCGGAATCCTCGGGCCGATGCGCATGGATTATGCGTTTAATACCGCGGCGCTGGATATGGCGGCGGGACTTTTAAAAGAAGCATAAAGAGGAATTCCCGCTACAATGATCACCGACATGACCGCTCCACTGCAGAACAACGTCATCCTCCGCATCCGTCCCGCTAAAGAAGGGGAGAAGGAAACGTCGCGCGGGCCGCTGTATGCCGAGTCCGCGATTGCGTCATTGCATGCGCTCAAGGGCAAAAATGCGCTGGTGCAGTTTGAAGTAGGGATGGGCGGAGACGGCCGCATCGCGTTTTTCGTACGGGCGACCGAAGTGGCGGCGCAGCTTGCCCAAAGCCAGCTCTATGCACAGTATCCGGAGATCGACATCGACCGGGAAGTGGACGCTGATCCCTTTGCGACGCGCGAAGATGAAGAGGTCATCACGATGGATCTGGGACTCAAGGAGCCGGAAATCTACCCGATCAAACGTCATCCCCAGTTCGATGATCTTCTGAGCCGCGTGAATGTGAATCCGATCGCTGGCATCACCTCGGCATTAGCCAGAAACGATATCCCGGGGATGCGCGGCCATATGCAGGTGGTCTTAAAGCCCATCGGAGGAAGCTACCGTAAGCGCGCGTGGCGGTTCCTGCCGCTTCTTCAGAAGGGCATGTCGACCATGTCCGGTCGCTATGCCAACGCCTTTGCCCGTGTGCAGCTTGCGCGCGGATGGCGGCGGCTCGTTTTTCTGCCGGTGTCCATCTTCATGGGAGGATTCCGCGCATGGCCGGGCTTTAGTAAATTCATGGCCGGCGGATCGTCTCTTCTTTCTGATGCACCGGTCAGCAGCGACCCCGACGAGCACGAGCACGTCACCGCAAGAAACCACGACCGTGAAGATGCGATCGCTGCGGCCCAGGACAAGGTCAACCGGCTGCTCTTCGTCTGTAATGTCCGCATCAGCGTCATCGTGCCAAAGGGCCACCGCTTGGAGGGCATGCAGAAGCTGCAGGAAATCGCTGGAAGTTTCCGTCAGTTCGCTCTGCCACACACCAATACGTTCCGGATGCTGAGTCCCCGTGTCACCGAAACGCTTCCTCTCGGGTTTACGGTCCACCCGTATGTGCTTTCCGTAGAAGAGATCGCAACGCTCTGGCATCTCCCCACTGCGATGGTGCAGACGCCCAACATCGATTGGGTGCTGAGCAAAAAACTCGAGCCGCCGATCAATCTGCCGATCCCCGCAAAGCATGCCAACGTGGAGAAGGATCCCGCGAAGCATCTCACGCTCCTCGGGGAAGCGGTGTTCCGCGGCTCCAGGACGGAGTTCGGCATCAAGACCGATGATCGCCGCCGCCATATCTATGTCATCGGAAAGACGGGTATGGGTAAATCCACGCTTCTGGAGAACATGCTCTTCTCCGACATCCATGCGGGGCGGGGGATCGGGCTCATCGACCCGCACGGCGATCTCGTGGAGGCGGTCCTGAAGTTCATTCCAAAGGAGCGCAGCAACGATGTAATCCTCTTCGATCCTTCGGACAAGGACTTCCCGATTTCCTTCAACATCCTCGAGTGCCGCGACCGCGATCAGCAGCCGCTGGTGGCTTCCGGGATCATGAGCGTCTTTACCAAGCTCTGGCCGGATGTGTGGAGCGGACGTATGGAGCACATTCTCCGAAATACTCTCCTCGCGCTCCTCCAGACCGAGGGGTCTTCGATGCTCGGGATCATGCGAATGTTCGCCGATGACTCTTACCGAGGGAAAGTCGTCTCGCGTTTATCAGACCCTCTGGTCCGCAGCTTCTGGGAGGATGAATACGCTTCGTGGAGCGAAAAATACCGCACCGAAGCCATCGCAGCGATCCAGAACAAAGTCGGCCAATTGCTCTCCACGCCGCTCATCCGTAATATCATCGGACAGGTGACGAGCACGGTGGATATCCGCCACGCGATGGATACGGGGAAAATCATTCTGGTGAACCTGAGCAAGGGAAAACTGGGAGAAGACACATCGGCCTTCCTCGGCTCGATGCTCGTGACTAAGTTTCAGCTCGAAGCGATGAGCCGCGCCGACATCCCGGAGAACGACCGCCGGGATTTCTTCCTGTACGTAGACGAGTTCCAGAACTTCGCCACGGAATCCTTCGCCACGATCCTCTCGGAAGCGCGCAAATACCGCCTGAGTCTCACGATGGCCAACCAGTACGTTGCGCAGCTTCTCATCGGCGATAAGAGCACGAAGCTCCAGGACGCCGTGTTTGGCAACGTGGGCACGATGGTGAGCTTTCAGGTGGGTTCCGACGACGCTGAAGAACTCAGCAAGCAGTTTGAAGAGATGGTCGTGGAGAAAGACATTCTGAGCCTTCCCAAGTATCACGCGTACCTCCGCCTGATGATCGACGGTATCCCCAGCAAGCCTTTCTCTGTGAGCACGCTGCCCCCGCCGGTCTTTGAGCAGGATCTGAATCGCGTGGAGATCATCCGTAAGCTTTCCCGGGAGCGCTACAGCGAAAAGCGCCAGGTGGTGGAAGAGAAGATCAAGCGCTGGGCGGAATCGGCGAAAGAGGGAAGGGTAACCGTAAAGTCAGCGGAAAAAGCAAAAGAGAAAGAGGAAGAAGAGAAGAAGAAGGCGCGCGAAAAGAAGATGACCCTGGAGGAATACCGAAAATGGCGCGACAAAGAGATGTGGACCAACGACTTCAATGCACTCCGGAAGCGTTCGATGCTCGGGGAAGCGCTGACGTCCGAAGAGACTGCGAAGATGCAGGATCTGGAGAAAAAATTGGAAGCCTCCGGAGGCGTACCGCCGCCGAGCAAGACGCTGCTGGCGGAGGTGGAGAAGAAGAAGGGCGCCGGGGCAAATTAAAAATGGAAAATTGAAAATGGAAAATTATGCGATGACTTTGGAAAGAGGAGATCGAGTAGTTCGTTTCTATACTTGTATGGCGATGGTATTTTCTTTGCTGCTTCTGATGCAGGTCTCTTCCGTCCATGCGGCAGGCGTTCTAGGGCCGTTGCCGGATCTTTTCAGCACGGAACCGCGCAGCACAACCGCCCGGCGCAATATTTTCGGGCCCTATCCGGATTATCTCGGGCCGGGGCTTTTCGGGCCACTTCCGGATCTCTTCAGTTTGCGTACACCCTCACGCCGGTCCTCCTCGCACACTCTCTTTGGGCCTGCTCCGGACTTCACGGGTTCCATCGGACCGGTGCCGAATTATCTTACTGCGGGAATGTTGGGGCCAGTGCCGGATTATCTTCCGTTTTCGGGGCTGCGGACGCGGCGAAACAGATAAGGGCGCAAGGGCCAAGGGCCAATGGCACAAGGTTTGCGCCCTTGGCCCTTGAGATTTGTGCCCTTACTTCATCAGAAGTTTCGGTCCCAGAATCAGTACCATCGTAATCACGGCGGTGGCCAACCCCATCAATGCCGCCGCCGCAGAGACATCCTTCGCCGCTTTCATGCTGAGGTGGAGCTTCGTATTGCCCGCTTCTTTGGGTAGGGCATCGACGGCATCGGTCAGCCGTTCCAGAGCCGTATTAAAAAGCTCCACGGCCATAAAGGCGCCACCGCTTACGAGGATCGCGATCCATTCCCACAGTTCCAGAGGTAGCATTGCCGCAATCAGAAGAACCGCGACGTAGCCCACAGTAAACAGTTGCAGATTGCGCTCGCGCTTGATGGCGTGGAGGAGGCCTTCGAGAGCGAAACCCAAGCTTTTCAGTATTCGAACCATGGCCAAAGGATAGAGTTCACGCATGAGAATTAGCAATTAGGAATTAGCAATGAGCAATTGGTATCCAACGCTCATTGCTAATCGCTAATTTCTCATTGCTCATTTAATTGCGGCTGTCACACCTGTAGCTGCCGTAGTACCAGTAGCAGCCGTTATTCTGTTGGCTGCGGTAGTAGTTATCCACCGGGCGGTACGTGCTGCCGTTCGTGCTGGAGTTCGTCCATCCGTAGGGATACTGCGTGCTGTACGTCGAACTGTTACCGTGTATTGAACCGTTACCGTACATGGAACTGTTGCTGTACCTCGATCCGTTGTAGTAGGAGCCGTAGGTGTTGCCGTAGCCGTAGTACGAATTATTGTTGTACGAGGTCGAAGAGTAGCGGTTGCCGCTGCGGACGCAGTGACCGGCTCCGTCGTACTGGTAGCAGGGGATGGGCTTGTTGTAGTAGGACTCGTCGTAGTAGTAGCTCGCTTCAGCGCTTGCCGTGAAGGTGAAGAGCGCAGCAGCGACCGTGAGGAGGCCGGTGGAGAGGGCGATCAGGCGCTTCATGGGAAGAAGGGGAAATAGGATTAATAACCGTAGTAGGGATAGCTGTAGTTGCTGTACGAGTTTCCGTAATAGTTCCCGTATCCGTTGCCATAGGATCCGTAGTTGTAGGGATATGTGTAGTACGAAGGCGCCTGTTTATAGGTGTAGTTCATGCAGCTGCCGTCTCTGCCCCAGTAGTAGCAGCGGAAATTCGGCATGGTGTAGTTCTGCCGGTAATTCGTCTGGTTGTAGGTGGTGTAGTTATTCGTGGGGTAGCGGTAGTTCGGCGTGGTGTAGTTCACGTTGTCGTAATCGTAATAATCGTCGTACTGCGAACCGTAGTACGTCGACCCGTAGTTCGCAGAGCCGTACGGATCATTGAACGTGTCGATGTCGCGATACAGATCGTCGTAATAATTGTCGTTGAACTCGTCGTAATACTGGGCGTTCGCTCTGGATACGAGGAGAGGGGCAAGTGCGAGAACGCCGCTCAGGAAGCCGATGCGAAAGAGGTGAGACGTCATGAAAGGTGGGTAACCGTACGGCCGTAAAAGAAGTGAAACAATTGCCCTATCCGGGAAAGGGAGTTGTGGTAGCACTGCCATGGAAAGTTTATTTAACAAAAAGACCCTTTTGGGGCCTCTTTGTCTTTGTGTTTCTCTCGAGATCTAGCGGGAGAGACTAGCTTTCCTGAGATCCTTTGAGAATGGGGACAGGTTTCCCGTTGGTGCCCTCCTCTGGCCGCTTGTTTATCCTCGTGGCCTGGCGAGTTCCCCGTGGTGGCGATGCGTCAGCCTAAGGCTGAGATCACGCTGGGGAGTGGGGGGTGCGCGGTGGGAGGCTCCTGAGCCTTCCATCACGAACTTGGAGAGCGAAGTCTTAATCCGCCTGGGCGGATCAAGATGTTTGTATGTGTTTCCGTGTGAGGGAGAAAGAACGAGGGCGACACGCTGTGGCTGGGCTTTAGAGTCATTGGCTGACTTGTCGGCCGTAGCGCCACAGCGCGAAGGCTGATGGCTGAGATTTGCTGTTCGCAAATCATGTCATCGTACGCGCACCCAACAATCCTGCAATTCTTCGGCATAGCCCGTAGAGAAGAGATATGTTATGAATACAAAAGTTATACGATAATTAACATCGAAAGAATGTTTCTCCGAAGCGCAAAACAAGAACAATGTTTTCTTCCATTGTCATGATCTGACTGAAGAGTTGCGAAAGATTTTTCCTGTGTCTAAACCGAAAGTCCCGGTACGGGGAACTTGAGGCATGGTTCGACAGGCTCACCATGCCTGATAACAATTCTTTAGAGCTTTACACAGGTATACCTGGTACAGGGAAAGTCAGGCAGAACGCTTTCACTTCTTCACGCAGATTCTTCAGGGCGGCAGCATCGCTGCGCTTTTCGATCGCGGCGAGCATGAAGTCGGCGAGGACTTCCATATCTTTCTCTTTCATACCGCGTGTGGTGATCGCCGGTGTTCCCAGGCGCACACCGGAGGGATCCATCGGTTTTCGGGGGTCATTGGGGATCGAGTTCTTG
>MFXS01000032.1:0-147 GCA_001788925.1 Candidatus Peribacteria bacterium RIFCSPHIGHO2_01_FULL_55_13 | reverse complement strand
TCCTACTTCATCGAGCACCTTCTCCACTTCGCCCCCGGCGATGCCCCAGCTTTGGATACAATCGACGAGCATGAGGTGATTATCGGTGCCGTTCGTGACGAGCTTCGCGCCGCGATCCATCAAATACTGCGCAAGGTGCTTGCTGTT
>MFXS01000031.1:1221-5976 GCA_001788925.1 Candidatus Peribacteria bacterium RIFCSPHIGHO2_01_FULL_55_13 | reverse complement strand
ACGGGAGGAGGTCGCGTGCGGTGACCGACCCATCGAGCATGCCGACCATGTCTTCGGCGTTGATGCCGAGGTTCACCACGCGGTTGAATCGCTTCTCGTCGACCTGTTCGTTCTCTTCGTAGCTGTAGTAGCTCACGTATTCGGACGTGGGTTCGCCCCAGATGAGTAGAGGGACGTTGAGTTGGACGGCAACATGCATGGGATACGCGTAAATCCCGCAGTGTGAGTGCCACATGATGTCTCCCTTGCGGATCAACGATTCGCGCATGAGTTTTTTCACCGTCTGCCAGTCCGATTTGAATTTCAGATAGTCCACGCCTAGCTTCTTTACAGTACGCTCGTTATTTGCGAGTACCTTCGGACGATAGAAGCCGTGGTCAAAGGAAACGATGAGAGGTTTCAATCCGAAATCCTTCACGAGCGCAAGCGCGGTGAACGTACTGTCTTTTCCGCCACTGAATGGGACGATGCAGTCATATGGTCCTTTGCCGCGGCTCTGCTCCAGAATTTCCCGGAACTCGCGGTCCCGCGTCTTCCAATCGATCTTGTTTTGTTTGAATTCGATCTGGCGGCACGTGGCACAGACGCCCGCCTCGTCAAAGCTGATCATGTCCTGTGTTTCAAGCATCACGCATTTCGTACAGCGTCGCATAGGGCCGCATTTTGCCCTTTTCTTGGCCACAAAGGCAAGCTTATGCCGGGCATGTCAGCGTCATCCACACTTGATCGTGCAATTCATCGCCGTAGCGCACATATCCGAGGTCCCGTTTCACTTCCCGGAACCCCAATTTCTGGTATGCCCGGATCGCCGCAGCATTTTTTGCGATCACTCCGAGATTCATTTCATCAAATCCTAGTGTACGGAAGCACCAGTCGATCAAGACCTGCATCGCCTCAGCGGCGTATCCTTTGCCCCAACAGGTTTTTTCTCCGATCAGTACGGCGATTGTCGCGCATTTTTTTTCCGGTTCGATGGGTTCGAGCTTCACCGTGCCGATGTGCATGCCGTCCTGCTTCAAAAAAATACCGAAAAACAGGGCATTGGGCTGGAGATCTTTCTGCCCGATGTAGTCACGTAACTCCTGAATGGTCGCATGCTTGGTACCCAAATATCGGTTGACCTCCGGATCATTGAGCCACCCGACGTACTGCTCCGTCGCATCACGGTCTTCCATGGTGTGCAGGGTGACTCTAGACCCCTCAAACGCCATTGTTGTCTTTGCAAAATCCATGAATGTTCTTATGAAAATAGGAAATCCAGCTTCTTCTCCCGCAGCAGATAATCGAGCAGCTCGTACTCCATCATATCATCCAGCTCAAAGCACATGTGGGGCATCTCGTAGGCAAGGGTCTGTTTGATAATGATGAGGGGAACTTCATCGAAAAATGCCCGGCGGTAGAAGTAGAACGACGCATTCATGTCGTACACGCGCGGTCCCTGCTGGCGCGTCACCATCTGTTTTCCTGGCTTCTTCACCAGATCCACAAAACCATCCTCTTTCAGCTCCACCATGTCGAAGTAGGGATTGTGCTTGGGAAAACTGACGGAGAAGAGATTGCGGGCACCCAGGTTTCCATCAATCATCCGGAAGGCTTTATCGAGATCTTCCATGGTGCGCAGCGGAGAAGTCACATCCAGATCGAGAATGTAGTCGTACCGCTTGCCATGTTTTTTTTCCGCATGCAAGACAGCATCTTGGATCGTTTCGAGCTTGCCCGCGGTATCCGTTGAAAGTTCCGGTGGCCGTGTGTAGTCCGTGGCTAGACCGACCTCTGCGGCTATCTGTTTGATCTTTGCATCGTCAGTAGAGAGTTCCACGTCCGCGCCGGTCTTTTTCGCATAGGCGAGCGCATGGCGAATGGTGTAGACGATGAGCGGCGTTCCATTCACCAACCGGACATTCTTCCCGGGGATTCCTTTGGAACCGCCGCGGGCGCAGATGGTGATCAAAAGATTCATGGCAAAGAGAAAGGAATTACCAGGCGGTCCATCCACCATCAACGATGAGATTGTGGCCGGTCACGTAGCTCGATGCGTCCGACGCTAGGTAGAGGAGTGCGCCGTCGAGTTCTTCGGTCTTCCCCTTGCGTCCCATCGGTACCTTCAGGGAGTACTTGCTCACGAAATCCTCGCTCTCGCCGGGATGCCACATGCCCCCTGGGCTGATGCAGTTCACGCGAATGCCGATATGACCCCAGTACGCCGCAAGATACCGCGTGAACGCAATAATGCCTCCTTTGGCGGTGTTATACGCGCCGTGAGAAACAATTTCCCCTTTTCTCTGATCGTCGTCCGCGTACAGGCTGGCCAGATTGGAGTCCTCGTAGATACGTTGATCATTTCCCACTATGCCATAGATAGACGAGAGGAAAATGATAGAACCTTTTTTCTGTTTCTCCATAATTTTCCCCGTCGCCTGCGCGACCAGAAATGCGCCGTCGAGTTCGGCGGCCAAAACCCTTTTCCATCCCTCCAAGGAACACTCGGTAAACGGCGCGAAAAAGTCTTTAGCTTTCGCCGTGGCGGCATACACGAGGACATCAAGTCTGCCGGTCTCCGCGACAATATCTGCGACCAGCGTAGAGACCGATGACGCATCGGTCACATCCACATTTTTCTGCGTGATGGCGGGGGGTTCTGTACCTTTCCCGGCTTTTTTCGCGGCCAAAGACTGCTTGGGAAGATCCGCGGAAAATACCGTTGCTCCGGCTTGAGTCATTACAGTGCAGAACCGTTGCCCCAGGTAGCCCCGTCCACCCACGACGAGTGCTACTTTGCCGGAGAGAGTGAAGAGGTCGGACATGGAAGCACGGCGGAGTATAGCAACAATTTTTCAGTCTCCACGCACATCATCGGATATCAGGTGTTCGTACCGTGACTTTGCACATTCCAGCGTCTTGCCCAAAAAACGTGGCAGATCGACAGGAGGCAGTCCTGGCGGAGAGGCGCGGAGCGCGAGAAGGTCGTCCTCCATGAGCACCGTCCCTTTAGCGAGATCTCGCGCCGCGACAATGCTTTTTCGCGCGTATGCCCGGTATTTTTCTTCATTTGGGGAGAAGGGGCGCCACTCTTTCTTGCCGCGTGCAGCCTGCACTTCGTTGCACATGCGGACAAACTCAGTAAATTCATCGGGATTGAGTGCCGCCTCGTGATCGATGCCTTTCTTGGATCGGTCATGGGTAATGTG
Source organism: Candidatus Peribacteria bacterium RIFCSPHIGHO2_01_FULL_55_13 (assembly GCA_001788925.1). GTDB lineage: Bacteria > Patescibacteriota > Gracilibacteria > Peribacterales > Peribacteraceae > 2-12-FULL-55-11. Next base: position 2,788 of record MFXS01000031.1, on the reverse strand, counting down.
CTTTTCCTGAATGTCGATGCCCATGCCCACCGATGCCGCGGGAATCCAGAATGCCGCGTGGGTTTCAGCGTCGCTGTGGTCCTGGTATCCCACCGGGAGCGCAAAATCCTCCCGGAGTTGCAGCATGTGCAGCAGGTGGGCGTCCGCACTGCGCGTGGGAAAATTCTGCACGCCGTACATCAGCCATACCGGCGAACTGGATGTCTCGCGGATCCATCCGATCGCCCGGGTGATTTCTTCTTTCGTTGTTGCGCCCACGGCAAGATCAATGCGTTTGCCCGTTTTCGCGACCGCAGAGATGAACACGGGATTCTCCAGATCGCTCGCATGAATTTTGTATGCGTCCACCCCGAGTGTCTCGGCAAATGCAAGGCTCTCGCGCTCGCTCACACAGGCGATGATCTCCATCTCAGGGTAGTGTTTTTTACTGTAGGTATGGAGATCGCGCCATACATCAAAAGACATCTCGAGATTCTGCAGCACGGCGTAGTTTGGGAGACTGGGAGCCGATGCAAGTTCAAGACGCCAGATCTGAAATTGGATCGCATTTGCTCCGACTTTCCCGGCGCCATCAATGATCGCCTGAGCGAGAGCTGGATCCCCCTCGTGGGAGCATGCCATTTCGGCAATGATGTACATACAAAAACAATACCAGCCGACCAATCACTGCGCTTGGAGAACTTGACAAATATGCATATTATTTATAATATGGTTCTATGTTTGCACAGCCTCCAGAAGTAAACTCAACACCGGACGCACTGCCGGAAGGACATGCAGCGCCAGATATGGCAGCTACGTCTGTGGATATTGGGATGCAGCTCGATCGCGTTCTTGTGGCATTCCTCACAAAGAAAGCAAATTCTGTTCAAGAATTGCAGAAACTCGACGAGTTGTACAAGGAAGCTGGTTCCTTGACCAATACATTTGTTGAGACAACTGCGCGGCAACTCTTCCAGCAATCGGACGTACTCACAGATTTCAACTTTCAATCTTCGCTACTCGCGGGTGGAAGTTCATTTTTTGCTGCAGTAATAAGGCGCATGGGAGAACTGACGGACAAGGAACCTGAGCTTGCAGAAATGGCAAAACTTCCTGTGCTCATTCGTTTGGTAGAGCATCACCGTCGTGGCAGGAATGAAAATCAAATGCGCGCGTTCGCAGAGCGGGTGACCAATGAACTCCGGGAGCGCGTGGCGGAGAATGACACTCTGGCACTCGGTCAGCAGGGCAAAGTTGCCTATGAACTTTCCATGCACGCATTCAATGAGGGAGACTATGAGCAAGCCATTGCCATTGCCGAAGAATCGATCGCACTTTGCGAGCGTGCGGGGGATCTCTATGGTGTTCTTCAGGCTCGCGGGAATGTCGCGGGGTCGTTCCGGTACACATGGGCGAAGTCTCTTGGTGCTGGCGATCCGAAATATGCAACTCTTATCAACGAAGGTCGTCCGGTGCTCGAAGAGGATTTACAAACGACACAGGCACAGATTGCTGAGGACACACCTGATCGAAAGAACTTTGATCGCGTGGAGTCGAACAATGCCATGCACCTGATGAAGATTGCCGG
>MFXS01000031.1:0-1118 GCA_001788925.1 Candidatus Peribacteria bacterium RIFCSPHIGHO2_01_FULL_55_13 | reverse complement strand
TCAACTGCGTCACGGACACCGCAGTACCATCTTTTCCACGTCCGTAAGCGGATGCACGATTGTAATGTCATTGAAGAACGGCTGGGGACTTGCGTGCGTGATGAAGCTCGCAACAAACGCGATGCGGGTGTGCCCCATTCCCATGCGACTGCCCAAGTGGTAACAGCCGCGCGTATCGATGTAGAACGTGGAACCGGCTGGACCGCGGATTTTCCGTACATGTTGCGTACCTCCCTGTCGCGTCATTTCCTCGTCGGAAATGCGTCCAGGGAAAAACGTGTTTTTGATGCGTTGCGAGATGGTTTTCGGGATATAAGTGAATTCTCCGTCCTGCTCATCGCGCACATCGGTGCAGTACACGAAGAGTTTGAGCATCTTGCGGTCATCGTAATCCTGGTGCCACAACTGTGAATCCTGCCAGGAGGCATTATTGGTCCCGTGCGACCGGTACACGGAAATCCTGGATAAATACGGCAGCTCGCCAAAGTAGCCGCACATCATTTTGAGCACTGCAGGCTGCATGGCGAAACGGATGAAGAGGCTGTCACTCCGCAGATCCTCCGGCGTCTGCAACCGTTCCCAGAAGTTCTTCCCCGGTCGTTGCTGCATGTCGATTTCCACTTCCTGCGCGCGCCTGCGCAACTCCGCACAGAGCTCCTGAAGCATCGCAGAATTTTGATCTGGTCCAGCGGGTCCGCAGCCGTCTTGGATCAATCCCGGCAGGCGTGTTTGCTGTTCCGGGGTCAGCTCCGCGATTTTCCGTTTCGCGATGCGCCGTCTCTTACAGTATGCAAGTGGATGAGCGATGCGCATTGCATAGCAGCGGATGACGCGGAAAGGGCTCCCGCGCACTCTGACTTTGGACCAGAGTGATCCCAAAGAGGAACGGAGCGACATAGGCAGAGTATTCAGGCTGAAGAAACAAGATACAAGAGACAAATAAGCACCAGTCGGCTACGATTTGCCCGTGCCCAAGAATATTCTTATTACCGGTGGTGTCGGCTTCATCGGCGTGAATGCCGCGGAACGATTCCTGCGTGAAGGCTGGCAGGTCGATATCTTCGATAACTTTTCAAGAAGGGGAGTAGAACTCAATGAGCAATATCTTCAGGGTGTTA
>MFXS01000030.1 GCA_001788925.1 Candidatus Peribacteria bacterium RIFCSPHIGHO2_01_FULL_55_13 | reverse complement strand
ACGATTGCTCCGGGGGCCATCGGTCTTGTGCCGGGCAATGTGATTGTGCAGGTGCCCGAGGGCTACGCGCTTTTGATCCTGCCACGCTCTTCCCTGCCCCGCAAAAAGTCTCTCGTATGCCCTCACTCACTGGGGGTCATCGACGGCGACTACCACGGACCGAAGGATGAGATTTTCGTGCAGGTGAAGAATATTTCGGATCAGCCGGTGATCGTGGAGCGCGGCGAACGGATTGCACAGGGATTATTCGTGAAAGTGGAAACAGCACAGTGGAAGGAAGTCGACCCTTCGACAAACTCAGGGCAAGTGGGCTTGAGGGCGGAGACAAGGGGTGGATTTGGGAGCACGGGGACGCACGTGTGAAAGATTCAGAGGATTCAGACGATTCAAAAGATTCAAAGGAGTATTCCTTTGAATCCTCTGAATCTTTTTAATCCTATTTACTAATCGGCTTCCGCATAAACGCCGGCACCTCCAACTCTTCTTCCGAAAGGCCGAGGTTCTTGGCCGCAGTCACGGAAGGCCGTGTCTCATCGCGCTTATTTTCAGCCTCCACGGGATGCGTTCCGAAGCTCTTCATGCGGGGCATATTCATGGACTGCACCGTCGAAGTGGGTTCGGCATCGAAGCCTGTCGCGACCACGGTGCACTTCACCTGGCCGGTGTAGTTTTCGTCGATCACCGCGCCGAAGATGATCATGGCTTCGGGGTCCGCAGCTTCCGTGATGATGCGTGCGGCCTCGTCGACTTCGAACATGGAGAGATCCGTGCCGCCGGTGATGTTGAAGAGGATGCCCTTGGCGCCGGTAATCGAAAGCTCAAGGAGCGGGCTATCCACGGCGGCACGTGCTGCCTCCGCCGCGCGGCTGTCTCCCGTGCCGTACCCGATGCCCATGAGGGCCGTGCCTGCGTCGCTCATGACCGCCTTCACGTCGGCGAAGTCGACGTTTACAAGACCATGGACGGTGATGATGTTGCTGATGCCTTCGATGGCGTGCTGGAGCACTTCATCGACGATGGCGAAGGCCTCCGTGAGGGGCGTCGTTTTGTCGATGAGCGAGAGAATTTTGTCGTTTGGGATGGTGATGAGCGTATCGACTTTTCCGCGAAGGTTCGACAAAGCCTCCTCGGCCTGCTTCTTTCGCTTGAGGCCTTCGAAGCTGAAGGGCTTGGTGACCACACCGACCGTGAGAATGCCCATGCCGCGGGCGAGCTCGGCCATCACTGCGATCGATCCGCCTCCCGTTCCGCCGCCGAGTCCTGCAGTGAGGAAGAGCATATCTGCGCCGTCGATGGCCGCCTTGATCTCCTCGGAACTCTCCTCCGCCGCGCGCTTGCCAATGTCCGGATTGGCACCGGCCCCCAGGCCCCGCGTCGTCCCGCGTCCGATGGTGATCTTCTTGCCGGCCGGGTTATGGTAGAGCGCCTGAATATCGGTGTTCACCGCGATGAATTCCACGCCCTGGACCTTATTCTCCACCATGCGCTTCACCGCGTTGCTGCCCGCGCCGCCGGTACCGAGTACGCGGATGTCGGCTCCCGGGGACATATCGGGGCGCACTTCCTGCGTGGTAAGCGAGGAAGTGGGGGATGTTCCAGAACTGGAGCTGGAACTGCTCTTCGAACCGGAGAAGAGGGAGCGGAGGGTATCGGACATGGGAATGGGGGGTAGATAACGAGGGAAAAATAATGGAAGAAAGGGCAGGAAAGGCAGAAAGGGAAATACGGGATCTACGGCAGAAGGCTTTTGAACCAGGTGCCAACACTCTGGAGGGCTTTCTTCATATGCACGCCGCCGGCGCGGCCGAAGCGGTCACCCTCGCGCATACCCCAGATCAGGGTGCCGAGGCTCGTCGCGTAGGCCGGGTCATCCACCTTTTCGATGACGCCGCCGATATCGACCGGGAAGCCCATCTGGACCGGAAGCCCGAGGGTATCGCGGGCAAGGTCGAGGACGCCCGGAGCTTTGACGGCGGCTCCCGTAAGGAGGGCGCCCGCCGGAAGCATGCCGCTACGGCCGATCAGTTTCAGCTGCTCTTTCACGAGCGAGAAGATCTCAAAGTACCGGGCCTGCATGATCTCCGCCATGTAGCGCTTGCTCACCGTCTGCGTGTCCACCTTGCTCACGGAGGAGAGGTCGATCATCTCGCGCTCGGCGATCTCCTGGGGAAGAACCGATCCGAATTCGATCTTGATCTTCTCGGCCGTATCAATGGAGGTGCGAAGCCCGATCGCGATGTCGTTCGTTACGCTTTCACCGCCGATGGGGAGGCAGACCGAGTGGAGGATGGTGCCCTCTTCGAAGACCGCGATGCTGGTGCAGCCGGCGCCCACGTCGATCACCACAACGCCGAGTTCCTTCTGGCGCTTCGTGAGGACAGCTTCTGAGGATGCAATCGTGGCTGGGACAATGGCATCAATATCGACACCAGCCTGGTCCACGCATTTTTCCAAATTCTTCACATGTTGCACATGGCCCGTAATGATGTGCGCCTCAACCTCAAGACGGATGCCCGTCATCCCCACAGGGTTCTTGATGCCATGCTGCTCGTCGACCGCGTAGGCCTTGGGCTCGATGTGGAGGATGCGGTGGTTGGCAGGGATGCTCACCGCCTGTGCCGCGTCGATGACGCGCGCGACATCTTCCACCGTGATCTCCGGTCCGGAGATGGCGATGACACCGCGGCTGTCGAAGGACTCGATGTGCGCCCCGCTCATCCCTACGAAAACGTGGTTGATGGGAACGCCCGCCATGCGCTCGGCGTCTTCTAAGGAGGAGATGATATTGTGGATGAGTTCTTCCACGTCGATCACGTGTCCTTTGCGCATACCAAGAGACGGCGAGATCCCGACGCCAATGACGTTCGGGACATGGCCTTCACTCTCGGCGTCAACCACGGCAACGACCGTGCGAATTTTTGCGCTACCGATATCCAGACTGGCAAGGACCCGTTCTTTAGGCATAGAGGTTATGGGAAAGAGATCATCCGGAGCGTCCGCCGAGGCGAACGGGAGAACGGTGATGAGTCTAACGGCGCGTGTTTTTGCGGCGCAAGGGACGTATGAGCACCTTTGGTATTCAAGAGTGCGTTTGCTGATCACAATATCTACTCAGAAGTTTCAGCTACACACTGCGATGTTACAAATTATGTATGCAACTCTGAAGGGGGGTGAAATGGACTGAGTACCAAATATGAACAAGCTTCTCAGCTGCTTAGCTGCTCAGCTTCTCAGAAGTATTGTGAAAATTGGAGTAAAGGTTGTACTTCCACAACAAACGAACCCCCCGTAGATAGATCTTCTGAGCAGCTGAGAAGCCGAGAAGCTAAGCAGCTATTAGAACATCGCCATCTGATCCTCCGCCTTCTTCGCCACCACCGCGATCCCCGCAGGGATGGTAAAAATACTTTTCGCATAGTCCCCTTCCAGCATCTGCCGGAAGCGCCGCTCGAGGAGCGTGAAATCCATCGTCTTGAGGAAGCCGATAACCCCCTCCGCAGGGAGGCTTTGGAGGACGACGGCATCGAGGGGTTCGGGGAGATCGATATCACAGAGCAGGGTCGCCATGCGCTCGCAGAAGAACGCCGACTCGCGATCGCGTTCCAGCTTCGCCCGGACCGCCGGACGGATGTCACTGAGGTGCTCGTAGATGCCCGTGAGGGATCCGAATTTCCCGATGAGTTCGGCGGCGGTTTTGGGTCCGATTCCCGTGACCCCCCGGAGGTTATCCGATGCATCGCCGCAGAGTCCTTTATAGGCCGGAACCTGGTCCGGACGGATGCCGTACTTCGCCAGAACCTCGGCGGGTCCCAGGTACTCCGCAGCCTGGTAGCCCTTATGGGGAATAGCGACTCGGATGCCTTCATCGGCGATCTGAAATGCATCGCGGTCGCCGGTGACAATTGTCACCTGCATGCCCGCCTTCTTCGCTCCGCGTCCGTAGACGCAGAGGTAGTCGTCCGCCTCATACCGCTTGTCGCTGATGTGCTTGATCCCGAAGGCATCGATGCCCTGGATGATCCGGGGAATCTGCACGTAGAAGTCGTCGGGGGTCTCCGCCCTTCCCTCCTTATATTCCTTCGCCTCCTGATGTCTAAAGGTGTCTTCACCCTCGTCGAAAGCAAATAGGAGATGCGTAGGCCGTTCCTTGGCCAGAATTGACATCAGCATGGACATCACCCCGAACACGGCATTGCTCTGTTCCCCGGCCTTGGTAGTAAGGGTCCTCGGGATGGCCCAATAGGCGCGGTACATGAGGTGGTGGCCGTCGATGATGACGAGGTGATCTATGAGAAAAGAATACCCTAAAACCTCATACCACTCCCCTTTTTTTGCAACCCCACCCGCCTTCTCCAACCCCCCCTTTTCCGCTATACTGTTTTGATACCTGCACACCCCATGCCGAGCACCTGGTCCCCCGACCAAGACACCCACATTACGGCCAAGTACACACAAAAAACCCTCGATCAGAAGGTCCGTAATAAGTCGGCGTTGCAGAAGGAACTTGGCTGGCCAGTGGAAAGTAAGCGCGCGATGGTTTGCCTGCCCATGGGCATGAGTGAAGCACTCGGCGGCAAGGCTCTTCAGACGATGCTTCCGGGACTCTTCACCCAGTCCATGGAGCTTTTGATTCTGGGTAAAGGCAGCAAGGAATACGGCACCGTTTTCACGCAGCTCCAGAAAGACCACGGCCACCGCGTCGCGATCCTTCCGGTGAGTGAAGTGTCGGTCCATAAGATCCTCGCCGCATCCGACATCGCACTCTTCCTCGCGGACGTCACCGACTCCGCGGAGGTGCAAACCTGCCTCACATACGGCGTAGTTCCCGTCGCCCCGGAAACGAAGTCGCTCGAAAACTACGACCCCGTTCAGGAACGCGGAACCGGCTTCCTCTATACCGCAGGAAACTCCCCGGAGGAATCCGCCTGGTCCGCCTTTGCGGCATTAGCCCGCGCGCTCGAGACCTTCAAGTTCCCGTTCGACTGGCGAACGATTCAGAGGCAGTGCATGGAAACGGGAAAATGAATTGAAAATTCCCCGAAGAAAATGGAAGATACCCGTACCGAAGATCGGAAACGGTCTTTCCTGAGGGTCAGTAGCTCAGCCTGGTAGAGCAGGAGCCTCTTAAGCTCTTGGCCGTGGGT
>MFXS01000029.1:1587-5196 GCA_001788925.1 Candidatus Peribacteria bacterium RIFCSPHIGHO2_01_FULL_55_13 | reverse complement strand
GAGAGACCGAAGAAGGAGTTGTCGGCCACGATGAAGTCGCCCGTGACGGAAATGTCTCCGGAGACGGCTTCACCGAGGTCGAGAGCGGCGCCTGCGGCGCCGGTGATGTCTCCACCGAGGATCGTGAGATCGGTGCCGATCGTTGCGGTGGTTTCTACGGCGAGGGAGCCCGAGGAACGCAGTTCATCCTGGGCATGGAGGATACGACCAGAGGAGGTGCCGATGATTTCGAGGGAGGTTCCGGAGAAGGAGGTGCTGAGGCTGAAGGCATTGGAGGCATTGAGCGTGATACCTTGAGCGGCAGTGTAGGTGGTGTCAGAGTCGGTGCCGCAGGAGAAGCGTCCGGTGGTGCTGTCCCAAGCGAGTGTTTGGTTCGCTGCGTCACAATCGGTGAGACCGACTCCCTGGAGAGAAGATGCTACGTAGAGGGTGGCACCAGAACCTGCTCCTTCCCAGACGAGAGTGCCGGAGGAGGTAAGGGAGTCTTGCGCATGGAGAATGCGGCCGGAGGAAGTGCCGAGGATTTCGAGGGAGGTTCCGGAGAAGGAGGTGCTGAGGGAGATAACACCGCTGCTGATGGTGATGCCCTGACCTGCGGTAGAAGATCCTGTGTTGAGATCGGTGGAACACGCAAAACGATTCGTAGCGTCGTCCCAGATCACTTTTTGTGTGGAGGCATCGCAGTCCGTGAGGCCCGCTCCTTCGAAGGAAGAGACCCAGAGATAGGCACCGGAGGCAGAGCCTTCCCAGACAAGAGTGCCGGAGGATGTGAGGGAGTCCTGAGCATGGAGGATGCGACCGGAGGCAGTGCCGATGATTTCGAGCTTCTCCGTAGGGGTGATGGTGCCAATACCCAGTGAACCATTACTGGTCAGACGCATTTTTTCGCTTGTTGTACCGTTCTCATTCACGTAGAAGGAGAAGAAGCCATCTTCACTTCCATTGGTATTGTCCGCAATGCCCGCCAAAAGGACTGCATACTCCTGTCTGTTTCCTCCACTGTCATTTAAGTCAAATTGCATACCGGTCACATAGGTAGCAGTGCTATCCGGTCGATAGGAAACAAATGCACGTGAATTTGTTGTTTCAGCTATAAAAACTGAGTTTCCATTTGTATGTGAGGCATAGATTGTTGGAACTTCTGAATTGTCATTTTCCACAATCAATCGCCCAGAGGATGTGAGTAGATTTTGCGCATGAAGATGTCTACCGGAAGCGGTACCCAAGATCTCGAGGGAGGTTCCAGAGAAGGAGGTGCTGAGCGAGAAAGCGTTGGAGCCGTTCAGGCTGAGGCCCTGTCCTGCGGTGTAGGTTGTGTCGCTATCCGTCCCACAGGAGAAGCGGCCGGTGGTAGAGTCCCAAGCAAGAGTTTGTGTGGCAGCATCACAGTCCGTGAGGCCGACTCCCTGGAAAGAAGATGCAACGTAGAGTGATGCTCCGGAGCCGGCTCCTTCCCAGACGAGAGTGCCACTGGAAGAAAGCGTGTCTTGAGCGTGGAGGATTCTTCCGGAGGATGTCCCCAGGATTTCAAGTGACGTTCCCGTGAACGAGGAGCTGAGACTAAATGTATTCGATCCATTCAGACTCAGACCCTGTCCTGCCGTATAGGTGGATCCTGTGTTGAGATCAGTGCTGCATTCGAAGTGTTGATTGGTAGAATCCCACTGGAGTTTTTGGGTGGAGAGATCGCAGTCAGTGAGATTGAAGCCGACGATGGTGTTTCCGGAGAGTGTTCCGTGGATGGTGGCAGCTCCTTCCACGGCGAGGGTGCCGGAGGAAGTGATACTCGTGACGGCTTTGAGGGAAGATCCCGAGACGGTCCCGGAGAAGACGGCGTCGGTGCCGGTGATTGCTGCGGAAAAGCGGGAGAGTCCGGTGACAAGCAGCGTGGAATTGAGCGCAAGATTGCTTTGGAACGTGGAAGCGCCTTCCACGATCAATGTTCCTGAGGATCGGAGTTGGTCCTGGGCATGGAGAATGCGACCGGAGGATGTCCCCAGGATTTCAAGAGATGTCCCGGAGAAACTGGAACTCAGACTGAAGACGTTTGCGAGACTGAGGCTCAGGCCCTGCCCGGCGCTGGGAGCGGAAGCCCCTCCCTGGTCCGTGCCGCAGGAGAAGCGTCCGGTGGAGCTGTCCCAAAGCAACTTGGAGTTTGTGGTGTTATCGCAATCTGTAAGATTCGCGCCCTGCAGACTCGAGACCCAGAGGCTTGCTCCGGATGCCGCACCTTCCCACACGATCGAACCGGAAGAGCGGATGGAATCTGTGGCGTAGAGGACGGCGCCGGAAATCGTGCCGATGACTTCGAGTTTCGTATCGGCGACGGTGGCCCCGATCACGACGTTGTCGGTGCTCGTCGTGAGATAGACGTCCGTGCCGCCGTCCGTCCATTCGGCGGAGTCGATGGTTTGGGTGATGGTGGTCGTGGTATTGGTTGAGGTGCTTGTAGACTCTCCTCCGCCTCCCCCTCCCCCTCCACCACGTCGCCCGCTGCTGCCTTCGCGGCTGCTGCCTTCGGAACCGTGCGGAGCGAGTTCGCGGATCTGTTCGCGGAAGGGCATGTCGCGCCAGACGGGAAGTCCGTTTTCAAACATCAGAATCTGCCCGTTGCGTCCGCCGCCGAGCGCATCGAGGAATGTATTGCGCTGTGCAAGGCTGACGCGAGGAGCCGCGCTGTGTCCCGGCTGGGTGATCGTTTCTCCCGAGACGCTGTAATCCGGATAGACAGAGATGGGTTGCGTCGTGAGCGGTGCGGGTTCTGAAGAACGCATGAGCCGCGCGATGCGCCTGGCCTCCACCGAAAAAAGCATGGAATGCGCGGACGGGAAATCCGGCGTACCGAAATCATTCCGCGCGATGCGCGCGCCGCGGCGGGTTTCTACTTTCACCTGAAGCTCCTCAGGCGTGAGGCTGATAAAGGTTTGTGCAATAACGGTGCCTTCGATCTTCGTAACGTGGTTGTAACCGAAGAGCAGCGGATCGTAACTGATAGAACCGTCACGGTTCAGACGCTGCGTGGCGACCCGATGGACGCGCGGACCCTGCAGTTCCTGTTCAAGTCCGGTGATGCGGCGCTCGAGGTCGCCGCTGAGGATCGTCAGCGACCCAGCGGTGGAACTTCCAAAGCCGCGAACAAGGACAAGAAGCATGAGCGCCACCGAGGACACCGCCCACGCGTAGGCAAACGGACGGCGGATCGGCTGCAATGCCTCGGCAGCTACAGGAGCCGTCTCGCGGATCGCGGTGCGCGAAGCGGCGATGAGACGCGTCATCTGCGCGCGCGAGTATCCGGTGGTCGCCTCCAGGTACTGCTTCAGGGTTCCCTTGTCATCCCGGGAAAGCGCGTCGTACTGGAACTTCTGGAGGGCCGACTCGACCCACTGCATTTTTCCTTCCCGCGTGAGCCCGGCAAGAAGCGATTCGAGACCTGCCTGCCGGTAGGCAGGGCTCTTCTCCCCCGCAAGGATTTTGCGGAGTTCTGCTATCGTTGCCGGCAGAGTGGGGAGTCGTCCCATGGAGTTTGTTGTTGTGTGTGTTTCCTGGAAATGAGCCTCAGGCTCATGACGAAGGATTCTCATGAGTATAGCGGAAATAGCCCGTTTTGAC
>MFXS01000029.1:0-1478 GCA_001788925.1 Candidatus Peribacteria bacterium RIFCSPHIGHO2_01_FULL_55_13 | reverse complement strand
CGCAGCGCTCGAAGCGACGCATTTTACCGGACTCGGTGAACGCTACGAAGGCAAAGTCCGTGATGTCTATACCCAGCCGGACCGTAGTCTCAGGATCCTGGTCGCTACCGACCGCCAGTCGGCCTTCGACATCAAGTGGTGCAGTATCCCCCTCAAGGGCCAGGTCTTGAACCAGATCAGCGCGTGGTGGTTTGAGAGGATTGGAGACATCATGCCGACCCAGGTGTTGGATATTCCGGATCCGAATGTGACCGTCGCCAAGCGCCTCAAGATGGTCCCGATTGAAATCGTCGTTCGCGGCTACCTGACGGGCTCCAGCAAAACCTCTGCGTGGATGAACTACAACGCGGGTGTGCGTGATTTCTGCGGCGTACGGCTGCCCGATGGCATGGTGAAGAATCAGCCATTCAAAAACGCTATTTTGACTCCCACAACCAAAGGCGAAGACGACGAATTGATCGATCCGCCGGGGATTTTTGCGGCTAAACTGGCTACAGTTGCGCAGTGGGAAGAGATCGCCGATAAGGCCTTACAGCTCTTTGCCCGCGGTCAGGAACTGGCTGCAAAGCGCGGTTTGATCCTTGTCGATACCAAGTACGAAATGGGCTACGACGAAGACGGAACCCTCATGATCGCCGATGAAGTCCATACGCCCGATTCCTCGAGATATTGGATCGCAGAGACCTATGAAAAGCGCTTTGCGGGGGCCCAAGAACCTGAAAGCCTGGATAAGGAATTCTTTAGGCTGTGGCTCCGGGAGCAGGGCTTTGAATACGGTGATAAGACCACGTGGCCCAAAATCACCGATGAAGTGCGGCTTTCTTTAAGCGCCAAATACATCGATCTGTATGAGCGCATTACCGGCCAGAAATTCACCCTCCCGCCCGTAGGTTCTACGGCTGCCAGGATCGAAAAGAACCTGGAGAAATACCGGATTGAGGAATTAGCAATTAAAAATTAGCAATGAGCAATGACGCATACATTGCTAATTCCTAATTGCTAATTTCTAATTTCCACCCCTCATCAAGACCCCATTTTTCAATGCTTCCCGCTGGGATTTCCAGCGCATATTTTGCCGGGTTTTGAGAGGGGTAACCGCGGCAGGGATCGGCCTCACAAGGGGGAATGGTGACCCCCGAAACCCACCCACCGGCGGCATCAAAAAACAGGATATCGAGGGGGATCAGCGTGTTTTTCATCCAGAAGCTGCGGGGGGATTCGTCGGAGAAAATGAAGAGCATTCCTTCGCCTTCGGGAAGAGCCTCACGTAACATCAATCCTCGGGCATGAGCCTCAGGCTCATCGGCTATTTCAGCAAGAATTTTTATGCTATTGCCGGAATTGCCTTCCAGGGAAATTTGGCGTCTTTTGAGCCCGGAAAGGGGATGCGCAGTCACCGTTTCGGGCTCCGAATCCGGAACGACCGTCGGGGAAAATTGGCACCCGGCAACGCAGAGTGATAACGCGGCAAAGAACAC
>MFXS01000028.1 GCA_001788925.1 Candidatus Peribacteria bacterium RIFCSPHIGHO2_01_FULL_55_13 | reverse complement strand
TTCTTTGAAAGAGGCGGTCTTTTGGTATGCCATACCGTGGCCTGTTCATACGCATACCCCGCCCGCAGCACCACTTCTTCGCCCCATTGCGGCCCCATGATCTGCAGGCCGATCGGTAAATTGTTGTTCGAAAATCCTCCCGGCACGGACATCGCCGGGATGCCGGCCATCACCTGCGGGTCGAGGAAAATATCTTCGAGATACATCGCCACGGGATCTCCTTCGTACGCTCCTATTTTGAATGCGGGAGTCGGAGAAACCGGCGCGATGATCATATCCACTTTGGCGTAGGCGTCGATAAAGTCCTGAAGAACGAGCGTGCGGACCTTCTGGGCCTGGCGGTAGTACGCGTCGTAGTAGCCGGCGGAGAGCGCGTAGGTACCGATCATGATGCGGCGTTTTACCTCGGGGCCGAAGCCTTCTGTGCGGACGCGGATATAGTAGTCGATGAGGTCTTTGGGGTTGCTCACAGAATGGCCAAAGCGAATCCCGTCAAAGCGCGCCATGTTGCTGCTCACCTCACTCGGGCAGAGGACGTAGTAGCAGGGAGTCGCATACTTCGTGTGGGGGAGCGAGACGTCGACAAGCGTCGCCCCGAGTCCCTGCATCACCTTGGCGGCTTCCCGTACGGCGCTTTCCACTTCGCTATTCATGCCGTCGATGAAGTACTCCTTGGGAATCCCCACCTTCATGCCCTTCATGTCTTTTTTGAGCGCCTTGCGGTAATCAGGCACGGCTACATCGCCTGTTGTCGCATCCATCGGATCTTTGCCCGCAATCGTCTGAAGGATGATGGCGATGTCCTCCACGGATTTCGCAAGCGGCCCGATGGTATCGAGCGAGCTTGCCATGCTCATCACGCCGTAGCGGCTGGGGCGGCCGTAGGTCGTGCGCAGCCCCGCGATGTTGCAGTAGCCGGCAGGCTGGCGGATGGATCCTCCGGTATCGGTACCGAGTGCAAACAGGCATTCATCGGCGGCAACACCCGCAGCGGATCCCCCCGAAGAGCCTCCGGCAACGCGCGTCGTGTCCCAGGGATTTCTGGTCGGTCCGCAGCAGGAACTCTCCGTCGATCCTCCCATCGTAAATTCATCGGTGTTGCTCTTGCCGATGCTGATAGCTCCCGCAGATTTCAATCTCTTCGTCGTCGTCGAATCAAAAGGCGGAATATACGTCTTGTCCCGAAGGATGTTCGAGCACGCGGTCGTCGGTACACCCTCTTCGCAGTACACGTCTTTAGCGAGGTAGGGGATTCCGGCAAGTGGGTGACTACGCATCCCCTGATCATCAACTTTTTTGGCTTCTGCAAGGGCTCTTTCAAAATTCTGGAAGATGACGGCGTTGAGTGTTTTATCAACGCTTTCGATACGATCGATGCATGCCTTTGTGAGTTCGACTGAAGAAATTTTCTTCGACTTCAAATGCTCGTGCGCTTCGGTGATGGTCAGAGAAGAAAGCATCAGCCGTGCGCGGAAGGAGTTTCAATCTGGTCGTCGACGATCGGGAGCGGGCTTGTTGCCAGCAACGCCTCACGGTCGACAGGAGAAGAGTTCACCACGTCCGGCCGCATGCCGTTTTTAATTCCTGTCACCTGTGCCGTCGCCTGCACTTTCGACGTATCCACCTCGCTGAGCTGGTCGATATACGCGAGGATGGCGCTCAGTTCCTTGGCGTACTTCTCCACCTCGTCATCTCCGATTTCGAGGCGTGCGAGCTTTGCGATATGGCGGACTTGGGTGGCGGAAAGCTTTGTCATGGGGTCAGCATACGTTGCTGGTTCTATGAATCAAGAATTAGCAATTAGGAATTAGCAATGAGAAATGAGCGTTGAGCTTCATTGCTAATTTCTAATTTCTAATTTCTAATTCCTGCATGGAACTTCTCCGCCTCAGCGGCCGCAAAGTCTGCGACAAGGTCATCGACAAAGGTTTTGTGTGGAAAGGAAAAACGATGATTGTCCGGTGGTTGCCGGGCGCTCCGCCATTGGAACGTAAAGGCAGGGGAGACGCACCACAGGTGCGTCTCTACATGGGGACGCTTGCGTCCACGCGGCTTCATAAGTCCGCGGTGAAAAGAAACAGGATGCGCCGGCGGTGCAAAGAAGCATTCCGACTGGCGGTCAAAAATGCGGACGCAAAAAATCCTGCACAAAAGCAGTCATATCAATTGTTGGTCAGCCCGCGTTCCAGTAGTCTTACCTGCGCATTCGGGGACATCGAGAACGATGTCTCCCGTTTCCTCTCGACTCTGCGATGACCGAAAAAACCAAGCGCCGGCACTGGGCAGATTTATTTCTTATCTTTGCCATCGTGTATCTCGGCACGCAGTTTGGGATCCGCTTTTTGTTTCCGGAGCGCTTCCTTCCTGCGGAGGAGCGGGCGATGCAGCTTGTACTGACACCCGAGGATGCTTCGGTCAAAAGCGGACACCATCCTGTTCTCACCCTTCTCAATAACACCGAATACGAGGTGACCTTCGAAGACCGGTGTCCGCAACCCCCCGTAGATATCTATTACCGTCCGGACGCCCCGCCGGAGCCCCAGGGCGCGCCGATGGAGCTTTTGGAGCCCGATGCCGCCTGCAGTCCCGTTCAGACGATTGCAGCGGGCAAGAAAGGGCAAATAGACCTAGCCTCGTGGAAATACGCCGCATTCGGCGAGTATGGGTACTACGCCGTGTCCCTCACGCTCCCGCCGCAGCAAGCGGCCGCAACGGGCGCGGTCCTCACCACATCCTTCACCATGCATGAAGCCGGATGGATGACGCAGGTCTTCCGGGCATTTGTCAGTAAGCCCCTCTTAAATCTTCTCGTTTTCATCGCGTCCATCGTGCCGGGCTACAACCTCGGTCTCGCCATCATCCTCCTGACGATTCTCGTGAAGCTGATTCTCTTCATCCCCACCCAACACGGGCTTCAGGGCCAGAAGAAGCTGCAGGCGATACAGCCCAAAATCGAAGAGCTCCGCAAGCGTTACGGCGGCGACCAGAAAAAACTCAACGAGGAGACGATGAAGCTCTGGAAAGAGTACAAGGTGAATCCGTTCCAGTCCTGCCTGCCGATTCTCGTCCAGTTCCCAATTCTCATCGGACTCTTTTACGCCGTGCGTGACGGCTCGCATCTCGCACTCTCCACGCACCTCCTCTATGGGCCGTATAAAGATCTTCCGTGGACATTTGGTACGATGTTTTTGGGCTTTGATCTGCTGGAGCCAAGCGTCTACGTCTTCCCGCCGCTTCTGGTGGCGCTGCAGTTCCTGCAGATGAAACTCACCTTCGCCATGGCGAAGAAAAAGAAGGAGGCGAAGGACGGTAAAGCGGTCGTCGACGTTGGGACGAAAGAAAAGCCCTTCGACAAGGCTCAGGGTAAAAAGCCCATGAGCCAGCAGGACATCCAGCAGAAGATGATGCTCTACGTGCTGCCGTTTATGATCGGGTTCTTCGCGATCAAGTTCCCTGCTGCGGTCTCACTCTATTGGGGAGTGTCGACGGTGTTTGCGATCGGACAACAGGTAGTCGTAAATCGCAGGGCGTAGTTATTTGCCATTGGCCATTTGCGATTTGCCATTTTTTCCCTTGATGCGTTTTTCTGTAGTAATGGCGATCGCTGAAAAGACGCTGATGATTTCGCGAATTTCTTTTTTTAAAAAGAATGTCACAGGCATTTCGCAAAAGGGTTTCTGGTCAAACAAACAATCAATCCAATACGCAGCTTCCTTTGCTTCCTTTCGACATATTTTTATCCGATACAAAAAATCATCCTTGCTTACGGCTTCTCTGGCCTCGATATAATTTGCTCCTATGGACTGCGATGAGCGGTTAACCTGATCACGTTCGTGAAAGCTGATGACGTGATTTGGAAAGGATCGAACAAACGCCCGCATTTGTTTTGCAAATAGCAGGCAACGATTTTCAAGTGCATCCGCCTTTTCCCATGAGGTCATGGTGATCATAGGAGCAGTATTCTTGCGCTTGGGCCATCAGACGAGTGCTCCGTGCTTTTTTCCATTCACATAGCTCTATATTTGGCTTTGCAAAGAGAAAATTCCGGTTCTACACCCAAAAAGAACACTACCCAAATGGCAAATCGCAAATGGCCAATGGCAAATCATCAGGCGACCGTCACTTCTTTGCAAAGATAGACGTCCTGAATAGCATTTAGGAGTGCGATTCCTTCCTCCTTGGGTTTCTGAAACGCCTTTCTCCCGGAGATCAATCCTGATCCTCCTGCACGTTTGTTGATGACTGCAGTGCGTACGGCATCACCGAGATCGGATGCGCCTTTGCTTTCTCCGCCGCTGTTGATGAGTCCGATGCGGCCCATGTAGCAGTTGGCCACCTGATAGCGGCACAGGTCTATCGGGTGATCGCTGCAGAGCTCTTCGTAGACGCGCTTGTCCGTCTTGCCGTAGGAACTCTCCTGGCCGAGCGCGAGGTATCCACCGTTATTCGTCGGCAGTTTCTGCTTGATGATGTCGGCTTCGATCGTGACGCCGATATGATTGGCCTGCGCAGTGAGATCGGCGGCCGTGTGGTAATCCTTCCCATCTTTCTTAAAAGATCCGTTACGCAGATAACACCAGAGCACCGTGAACATTCCCAGTTGATGCGCTTTTGCAAAGGCATGGGCAACTTCCACGATCTGGCGTCCGCTCTCCGGTGAGCCAAAATAAATGGTTGCGCCAACACCCTTGGCGCCCATATCAAACGCCTGCTGCACCGTGCCGAACATGATCTGGTCGAACTTGTTGGGGTACGTCAGAAGTTCGTTGTGGTTGATCTTCACGATGAAGGGAATTTTTCCTGCGTACTTCTTCGCCATGATCCCGAGCACGCCGTAGGTCGAGGCGACCGCATTACATCCTCCATCGAGCGCGAGCTTGATGATGTTCTCCGGATCAAAATAATCCGGGTTCTTCGCAAACGATGCTCCAGCCGAATGCTCGATCCCCTGGTCCACCGGAAGGATGCTCACATACCCCGTACCGCCGAGTCTTCCGTGCCCATACAGCGCATCGAGATTTTTTTGGACGGCGGCACTGCGGTCGCTCTGGCTGAAGATTTCCTTCCACGATTTCGGGCCCGGAACATGCAGTCGTGAAGATGGGATTTTTGGCTTATGGTTGAGCAAACTATCGGCATCAGCACCGAGAAGATTTTTGAGGTCGGAGAGGGCAAGAGACATAGATGAGGAAGAAAGATTTCGTGTGCAGCTTACCTGCAAAAGAAGTCCCCGCGGTATATTGACGAAAATTCAAAGAAAGTTAGAGTAGCACTCTCATGGTTTTCCAGCCGAATCACACAGAGCGAGGCAGCGATGGTCCCGTCGTCTCCTGGCAGGAATCCAGATACGCCGTATCGTCAGAAATGCGTCGGCTCGTCGATGCCGCATTAGCCCGCGGCAAACGGGACAACAAGCTGCACGTAAGTCTCCTATTATCCCTACAAACTATGGCGAGTGCGCTTGCGGCTCAACTGGAGCGCGAGTGCACCGAAATTCGGTTTTGCAAGAGCACTATGATCAAATCCGGAGAGGCTTCATCGCACGAATGCGTGATGCGACTTCTACAAATGCTGCCCGAGTTTCATGCACTCATGGGTGATACGTTCACCTCGAATTTGCCGGTGGAACGCCGCAATGCATTGGTGAAACTTGGCATGACCAGCCCCGAGGAATGGCTTTCTATTGTGCGCCAGCGATTAATCTCTTTGCTGAGCGACATTGACAGTATTTAATAATAGTACTTGATGTTAAATATACTGTACGCTACAGTTTACGTTGTTCTTTCACATTTCCCCGGACACGAGCTGGGTATGAAGCGCATGGTCGTGCGTTGCATTCCCGGCTCTGGATGCTTTTCCTGGATCGCATTGGATGCGATCCGAGTATCCGTTAGGAGTGCGGGGAGCACCTTTTTAGGAAGAAAGGTGGGTTCAGATGTTAGTACTCAGCAGGAAAGTGGGTCAGCGTATTGTGATCAACCACAACATCACAATTGTCATCAGTCGTATCGCGGGCAATCGAGTCCAGATTGGAATCGAAGCCCCAGACGATGTGCCCATTTTGCGCGGCGAACTGGATAAGATTCGCCGACTACTAGCACCCGGAGTGGCCCCGGCCACTCCAACCGTCGCCTCTACGGACTAGAATGAGGCGGCCCACCGGCGCGGATGCTTTCTTTTACAAGGAAGCGACCGCGCCGGCTTTTTGTAGAGACGAGCGATTCGCACGTCTCTACAATGGTCGCATGCCATTACGTTTGTACAACACCCTTACCAAACGCGAAGAGGATTTCATCCCTCTCGACCCCAAAGGGGAGGTGGTCACGATGTATACCTGCGGGCCGACGGTCTACGGAAGGCCGCATATCGGGAATTACGCGTCATTCCTGATGGCGGATCTTTTACGACGCTGGCTGGAGACAGGACATGGCTATCAGGTTCGTCACGTGAAAAACATTACCGACGTCGGACATCTTCTGCATGATGCAGATAAGGGGGACGACAAAATTCAGAAGCAGGCAGAAGAAGAAAGCAAAAAGGAAAAAGCAAAAAGCAAAAAACACGTTACAGGTGTGATTACGCGAGAGGATGTATTGGATGTTGTTGAGCGATACACGCAGCAATATATAGAGGACGAGAAGGCACTGAATTTTCTGGAGCTGGAGGCGCGACCCCGGGCGAGTCACTATATAAAGGAGCAATTAGCTCTCACAAAAAAACTTCTGGCGAGCGGGCATGCGTATGAACTTGCGGATGCCGTTTATTTCTCCGTCGAGAGCAAGACACCGACGCCGTATGGAAATTTATCCGGAAACACACTCGACCAGATCTCTTCCGGAGCGCGTGTCGAGGTGCACGAAGGCAAGAAACATCCCGCAGATTTTGCATTGTGGAAGCGCTGTATAGGACAAAACTCGAAACACATTTTACGTTGGCTGGAAGCCACGGGTGAGGTGTCGCGTACGGAAGGAGAAGACAAAGATTCCGGATTTCCGGGATGGCATATCGAGTGCTCCGCAATGAGCTCTTCGATCCTCGGAAACCAGATCGACATTCACACCGGCGGCGAAGACAACATCTTCCCGCATCATGAATGCGAGATCGCGCAGAGCGAGTCCGCGCTCGGCGTAAAACCGTTCGTGAAGATGTGGGTGCACCGCAGGCGTATTCAGATGGGAGAAGAGAAGATGAGTAAGAGTCTTGGCAATGTGTTAACTCTTCCGGACATTTCACAAAACGGGTACTCGCCGATGGATCTGCGGTACTACCTTCTCTCCGTGCATTACAGGACCAATCTGAAGTTTTCGGAGCAGGGGATGGGGGAGGCGCGGGCGAGTCGAAAGAAAATTTTGGAATGGATGTTGGAGGTCGAGGTGTCGAAGGAAACTAAGGAAACCGAGGAAACCAAGGAGCAGATGCTGAGATTCAGGAAGGCGATGGACAGCGATTTAAATGTCTCAGAAGCGATTGCTGTTGTGTTTGAAATTATGGCTTATAGTAGAAGAAAAAACGTACTTGGTTCCTGTATGAAATTTGTAAAAATCGTGAAGCAGACCTTCGGCTGTTTTGAAGCGGAGTCTTCCAAAATTTCTGCCGATGCCCTCGCACTCGCGTCCGCTCGCGATGCCGCGCGTGCAAAAAAAGATTTTAAGGAGTCGGATCGGATCCGGGATCAGCTCACGGCGCTGGGATACGAAGTGAGAGATACGGGAGAGGGGACGAAGGTGAAGAAGATGTAGTCCGGAGCGAAGGGCGCAAGGGCCAAGGGCCAAACACCAATATTCCTTGAGCACCTTGAGATTTGCGCCCTTGGCCCTTGGCCCTTTCCGGCGATCACGGATTCCTTTCATCCTCATATGTTTGGTGAAGCACACTCCTTGTTATCTTCTCTTCACTCACTAAATAATCAAACTACAACATTATTTTAATCTATCAACATAATTTAGTTAACGTTAAATTTCCTTGCTATTGGCACTTTTGCTGGAAAATTCGTCGATCAAAATGCTGATTCGCATCGTTGCAGAGCCTCATTTAGCGATTTGTACATGAATCCCTAAACGTAACAGACCCCCCAAAACCCCGTTCTTCTCTGTGCACGGAAGCGTTTTGAGGCTTGCGAAGGCAAATACGCCCTCGCTAGAGTCCTCCAGATCCATCTCCCATTTCTGTGCGGGAGAGGGTCCCGTGTACACGCTCCTTCACAGCCCGGCACCTCGCCTTACCATTCTGTTCATCAGACTGCGTCAGACGAATTCACATCCGTGTGTACTCCTGCAGACATCTGCGGGAATTATCCTATGCGGATCGTGCGAATAACTGTGTTTCTCTCAAGCGAACAATCTTCTCTGGGTCCTCGTACATCTCTTTATATATAAGGAGGCGAGTGGAAGTTCCACTCACCACATGAGACTCGGGGGAAACGCTTCGGAATTCACCAGGGGTTAGCGGTGATGCACCAACTTTGTTTTATTTCCCTTATTTCCTTATTTCTTTTATGGATTTTCTGCGAATCAAGAAAACGCTCGCAGGCATCTCCGTAGCGGCAGTCGCCCTCACCCAGGTGGGTACGGCACTTGCAGCCTACAGCGATGTCCCGTCGGGTGTGTGGTTCGGGGATGCCGTTGAGTCCTTCGTGGACGCCGGCTACCTCGATGCCACTCAGTCACGATTCCGCCCTGGCGATCTCGCCAACCGCGCGGAATTTGTGAAGCTCGTCGTCGAGCTTAACGGCGGCATTCTCTCCACACCTCCTGCAGTCGCATCGTTTGATGACACTGCTACGGGAGCGTGGTACTACGGCTACTTCGAGGAAGCCGGCAAAGAGGGATGGGTCCGTGGCGACAACAACTGCTACGGCAAGCACCCGTGCTACGCACGCCCCTCTGCGAACATCAACCGCGCTGAAGCTGCGGCTCTGATCGTCCGCGCCTTCAACCTCGAGGCTTCTGGAGCCGCACCTCAGTTCGTCGATAACCCGTCGGGCCAGTGGTACACGGACGTCATTCAGACGGCCGCGGACAGCTGCGTCTTGCAGGGTGATGATGCGACGGGCCGCGTGCGCCCCGGAGACAACATGAACCGCGCTGAAATGGTTACCATGCTGTACCGCGTCGACCAGGGTATGACCTACGGTGTCGACTGTGGAGGCGATGAGCCTGGCGCAGAGCCTATGGTCAAGTCGGCCACGGCTACGTCTTCGACCACACTCGAAGTCGAGTTCAACATGGCCCTCGATCAGGAGTCCGCTGAGGACGTCGCCAACTACACGGTGACGAACTCCGGCGAGGTTCCGGTCACAGGTGCCACCCTTACGGATGATTCCGTCGTCGAGCTCACGCTTGGCGAACCCATGAGCGCCGGCCACGACTACACACTCGCAGTCGAAGGCGTCATGACGGACGGGGGCGACGAAGTCTCTGACTCCGTCTCCTTCTCCGGATACACGGACCTCCCGAAGGGCGAGGGAATCCTTGAGGTTTCCCTTTCCTCTTCTAACCCGGTCGGCGACACCCTCCCGAAGGGCGCCATCGGAGCGGTCATGCTATCCACGGATCTCACCGCTTCCTGCGATGATTCCGTTTCTGTTGAGCACATCACGGTCCTCCATGAGGGCTTCGGTCAGGTTTCCGACATCGACGGCGTCTACGCCGCCATCAACGGAGCCCGTGTTTCGCGCAAGCGCACGCTCGACTCCGAAGATCAGACCGCGGACATCCGCTTCAGCTCCCCGCTTGTTGTGGATCCGTGTGAGACCGTGACGGTCGATATCGTTACGGACTTCAACTCGACGGCCTCCACGTCCGCCGAGCACAACCTCGTTGTGGAGCTCCCGTCCGACGTTTTCAGCAATGCGCTGGATGTCACGGGCAACTTCCCGCTCCGGGGCAACACCTTCCGCATCGCCGCAGTGACGAGCGGAATCGTCACGATCGCCTATCGCACCGTCTCCCCCGATCAGGTGGAGGTTGGTGACACGGGCGTCGTGATCGGCAAGTTCGAAATTTCCATAAACTCCACGGAGGACCAGACGTTCTACTCGCTTACATTCGAGCAGAACAGTTCCGCCTCCGACGGAGACTTCACGAACATCGCAGTCCGCCGCACGGACGGCACGGTCCTGACGAACACGGTCGCCCAGTCTGTGGGTGATTTCGTGACGCTCGTCTTCGACCCGCCGTTCACGGTTCTCGAGGGTGACAAGATCACGCTCGAGGTGATCTCGGACATCGCCGGCGGAGCCGGTGATTCCATCATCATGCACTTCGAAGAGGCCTCCGACATCTTTGCCGTCGGTTCCCTCTACGGTTACGGAGTCAACGGCCAGCTCTACGGCTCGCAGATGGCTCTGCCCGCCGAGACGGCTTCCCTGCCGGACACAGTTACCATCGACGCCGGTGAATTCACCATCAGCATCGACGGACCGGCTTCTACAGACTTTACGCGTGATGACAACGACGCGATCCTCGCCAACATCACCTTCAAGACAGGAGGCGAGAAGATCGACGTCAAGGATCTCTTCATCGCTGTGCAGGCCGCGACCAGCACGGGTGGAGGTCTGCCGAACATCGGCACGACGTCAACCACGTACGACAACGTTCACGAGGTTCTCGAGGACGTTGAAATCCGCAACACGACCACCGGCCGCACGATCGACGGCGTCCGCCTGACCGCTAGTGCGGATCTCGGCACCGATGCCACGGACACCTTCCAGGTCTACCGCTTCGACGACTTCGTCGTCACGGGCGAGGAGACGTGGGAATTCCGCGTGGACTTCATCGACAACGGAACGGGCAACCATCCGAAGTCCGGTGACAAGTTCAAGATCCACATCTGTGGCGAGCCCACGAATATCCTTGATTCCACAAACGCCCTCACGGCAAACACGACCACCTGTTCCTTCGGTGGCTTGACCACAGCTTCGACGTCGTACCAGATGAGCGTCGAGGGTCTCTCCACGGGTGACAAGGTCGGCGACGTTCGCCCGCGCGGTAACATCGCAGGCAACTTCCACCGCATCGCCGACGCCACGCTCAACATCACGGTGAAGAGCATCGGCGAGACGGACATTGCAGTTGAGAACGCCAAGAACGTGAACTTCTTGCGCTTCGAGGCCAGGGCCGGCGAAGCCGAGGACATTCTCCTCACGAAACTCATCTTCACGGCCGACTCCGGCTCGGTGCTCAACGCCCAGAACTACACGCTCTGGGTCGACACCGACGGTAACGGCACGGTCGATACCATTCTCGAGGACGGTGTCTCTTCGCAGAGCTCCAACGTCACCTTCGCCGACCTCGTCGGCGGCGGATACGTTGTGCCTGCCGAAGAGACGGTGGTCTTCGAATTGCACGGCGACATCAGCAGCAGCATCACGACCACGCTCAACAGCATGCTGCAGTTGAAGTTCGCTACAGGCAGCTCGAACTTCGTCGAAGCCGAAGAGCTTGATGACGGTTCCGCCCTCAGCAATATTCAGCAGCAACCGGCAGCCTGTGCTTCCACGACGTGTGATATTGTCTTCACGACGGTCCACTCGCAGCGCTGGAACCTGAGGAACCAGGGAGACCTGTTCATCACTCTGGACTCCACGCCGCTCCGCGCCCGCCAGCTTCTCGGTGGATCTCTCGGTGAGGCCATCCTCCGCGTGCAGATGCACGCCGAGAGCGAGCCCATCGACATCCACGGTTTGAACTTCACCTCCTCCGGATCCAATGCGTCCTCCGTGGACCGCTTGGAACTCTTTAAGGAAGGTGAGTCTGCTCCGTTCGCCCTTGCCACATCCGGTGGTTGTGGCCAGCGCACGGTAACCCGCACGGATCACCACATCTCCCTCACGTACGGCGCCACATCCGGTGCAGTCGTGACATTCTGTACGAGCATGCAAAACCGCCAGCTCGTCGTTCCGGAAGGTCAGGACATCGACGTCATCGTCCGCCCGCGCATGAAGACGGACGTTGGAGGAGGCACCACGAACCAGCACATCGCCTTCTTCATTGACCCGACACACAAGGCCGAGGACGGCCAGACCGGTTCCGGTGCTGTCCGCGCACGCGGCGACGAGTCGTCTAACCCGCTCGACGCTAACGACCGTGACACCACGGCCGAAGGCGAGATCTTCATCGGTCTCTCCTCTGCCACGAGCAACAACGTCCAGATCACGGGTAACGGCAACGTCTCCGTGATGGCGAAGATCAGCTCGATCACGAACGCCAACCCCGATGCGAACGGTTCTGCGATCCAGACCGGCCTCAGCAACATCGGTCAGTTCAAGATCGCCGCTGCCGCTCACGGCAACACCAAGGATGGTCTCAATGACATCATCCTTTCCGGTGTGGTCTTCGATGTGAACGCCACGAACGTGGCAATCACCGCCTCATCCTTCAAGTTCTACAACAAGGGTGATGCGACCACGAAGCAGGCTTGTGTCGCCTACGATGACGGTGGCACAGCTCTCGCAACGGGATACGTCCACTCCGGTTCGATGCTTATTCTCTGCAACAACCTGACCACCTCTTCCGTGAAGACGGAAGTTGATCAGGGCAGCGATCAGACTTTCGTGCTCGAGGCGACGATCACCAACCCGAACACATCATCAACGAACAGTACTCTCCAAGCTTCGATTACGAGCTTCGATACTGCACGCGTTGCTGCCTTCGGTGTCACCTCCGGTCAGAGTCACATCATCTGGCAGGACAAGGACCAGGCCACAAACCAGTCCTTCCTCTGGCTTGAGTACCCGGATACGGTTATCAAGTCGACGAGCTACTCTGGATAATTGCAAAATCTCTCCCTGTAGGACCGGCGTAGAGACGTGCGACTCGCACGTCTCTACGCCTCCTCGGAGAGGAAGCATTGCCCTGTGTAGATTCGACCCTGATTTTGTTTCTAAAAAAGCCCCTTTCTACGGGGCTTTTTTTAAATGGAAGGAAAAATTCATGGAAGAGAAACCTGCGGTTTCCCTCCCATGGGCCCTCCTTTCCCTCAGCAGAGGCGCTCCAGACTGGCAAAGCCAGTCTTCGCACATTATTAAATTGGTGACGTTATCCTAAAATGTACCGTTTCCATTGCAAAACTTTGTTTGCCCATGGTTTGAGCAGTATTTGCTGCTCCGGAGCATATTCCACGACGGTTCCCCCGAATTGTTCTTTGAAGCGGGTGATGCCGGACCAGCTATCGTGAGTGGTGGATGGTGAGTCGTGAGTGGTGGGTCGGGAGATGCCAAGAAGATCGTAGGTATGGCAGCCCCGGGCTTTGCAGAGCTTCATAGCCTCCCATTGGAGCAGGTACGGAGCCATCAGATTTCGGTACTCGTAATCGGAGGCGCCGTAGTAGTAGATGCCCGTTCCGTTCCATTGTGTTCCCAGGAGCCCTGCGATTGGGGGCGTAGGGCGTTGGGCGTAGGGCGTTGGATAGGCTAAGAGCAGGAAGGCACCCGGCAGTGATTCCAGGAACTTCCTGTATCGAGCGGCCGGAGGGGCGGTAAAGCCGTCGCGGCGGGCGGTTTCTGCAGCCAGGCGCGCGAATGCATCGATGTCATCCGATTGCCGTATCTGTACGCCGTGCTTCTCTGCCACGCGGATGTTGTATCGTCCTTTTTGCTTCATTTGAGACAAAATCGCCTCCTCTCCTTGTTGCAAATCTATCAGGCGGGTGGCGGGGGGCTGTTCGGTGCGAGGAGAGAGGAAAGTGGAAAGTGGAAAGTGGAAAGTTGTGTCCAGGGGTGAATTAAACAGCGAGAGGCACTTCTCTGATTTGGCTTGTTCAATGATTTTTTTAAGGAGATGTTCTGCTTGGCCCAAAGGACCGCGGGGTATGTCCCAGGTGTTCAAACCAAACGTTGTGCGGTCGATAATCACTAAAGCGGAACTTTCCACTTTCCACTTTCCACTTTCCACTTCATCAGCATAGATACGGACCTCTCTGCCCAGTGCCTCCTGGTACGCTTTCCATTCGAGGGATTGCCAGAGCGTTCCCTCCGGGTGTTCTTTGACCCATCGGTCATAGTCCTGGAGATCGGCAGGGGAGGAGAGTTGGCGCATCACCCATACAGTATGCCGCCTTGGTGGAGCGTGGGGGAATCGAACCCCACGGGGAAAATGTCGAGTCTCCCCGGCCAACCTGGCCACGCCCCACAAGATTGGCGGCACAGATAAAACTAAAGTGGCCTCAAATTTTGTCGAGTGTACGATCGTACAGCCAAGAAAATTTTCGGAGAGACTTCTTGCTCTATGGAGCTAATAGATCGCGATATTTGCGTTCTATTTTCTTTCCATTTTTCAACTTCTTGGCTGCTCGTTGACAAGCTTCTGGCAAGGCAACTATAATTAACTTGTCGAGTCTCCCTGCTAACCGGGTAATCGGACC
Source organism: Candidatus Peribacteria bacterium RIFCSPHIGHO2_01_FULL_55_13 (assembly GCA_001788925.1). Lineage (GTDB taxonomy): Bacteria > Patescibacteriota > Gracilibacteria > Peribacterales > Peribacteraceae > 2-12-FULL-55-11. The sequence continues at coordinate 7,401 of MFXS01000028.1, read as the reverse complement.
CCATATTGGGGTCTTTTTTTTGTATATTCGCTCCTCTATCGGAAATAAGGCCGACTTCGGTGCGTCTGTTACACTGTACCCATGCCCTACACCCTCCCCGCCCTCCCCTACGGTTACGATGCTCTCGAGCCCCATTTCGATGCGAAGACGATGGAGATCCACCATACGAAGCATCATCAGACATATATCGACAAAGTGAACGCGGCACTCGCGGGAACCGAGTGGGAAGGGAAGCCGGTGGAAGAGGTCATCGCCGGTCTCTCCAAGATTCCCGAGGATAAGAGGGGAGCAGTACGCAATCACGGTGGAGGACACGCGAATCACTCGTTCTTCTGGACGATCCTGAGTCCGGACGGCGGCAAGCCATCAGGAGATCTCGCCAAAGCCATTGATCAATCTTTCGGGTCTTTTGACGCGATGGTGGAGCAGTTCAATACAGCGGCGGCGAATAGATTTGGTTCGGGGTGGGCGTGGCTCCTTGCAGTGGATCCTTCGACAGGCTCAGGAGGAAAGTTGAAAGTGGAAAGTACGGCCAATCAAGATAGTCCATTAATGGGGAAAGCGATTGCAGGCTGCGAAGGCACGCCGGTTCTGGGATTAGATGTGTGGGAGCATGCGTATTACCTCAAGTATCAAAACAAGCGCCCGGAGTATGTGAAGGCGTTTTGGAATGTTGTGAACTGGAAGGAAGTCGAGCGCAGATTTCTAGGGTAAGAAGCTTGCTGGATGAGTGATTGAGGCTTGTTTAAGCTGGATGATGGATTGACAAAATCCAGTCATCCTTTCAAGATATTCCACCATGTCTTCTGTAGAAGAACTCGACTTCACAGGCACTGAAGATGAAGAAGATTCTGATGTTCCGGAGGACGAAGATTTTAATGAGGGTTTCGATCTTGAAGAGATGAATACAAACGACGATGGACCGAAGTTCAGTGATGATCCCATCCGGATGTACTTGAGTCAGATGGGCAAGATTCCTTTACTCACGCGTCCACAGGAGATTGCGGCTGCACAAAGGATCGAGATAACCCGAGAGAGTTATCGCAGGAAGATACTTACAGCCCCCTATGTTTTGAAGGGAGTTGTGGATACCTTGGATCGTGTTCGTACCGGTGCGTTGCCGTTGGATCGGACGATCGAAGTTTCACGCAAAAACAGCAAGGAGAAGAAGCGGAGCTTGCATCATCTGCTCTTTAACCTAGAAACATTACAGGGGATGCTCCCCCGGAACAGAGAAGACTTTCAAATCGCCACTGAGGAGGGGGCACCAAAGCAATCAAAAAGAAGGAAAGGGAAAACCGACAAAGAGAGGAAAGAAGCACAGATGCGTTTGGAGGGGCGCAACGACAGGGCAGTACGCTTGGTGGAAGAGTTGCATGTCCGTAACAATAAGATCGAACCGTGGTTTGAAAAACTCACGCAAATCTCGGATCGCATGCAGCAACTACAAGCGCAGATTCTTATAGCTGAAGAACAAGGGACTTTTCGTGGTCAGAACGTGAGCGAATTGCAAAGCGAACTGCAGCATTTCATAGGCATCACCCTTGAGAACCCCGAGAGCCTCAAGCAGCGCGTAGACCAGGCGGCTATCCTCAAAAAAGAGTACGACCGAGCCAGGCAGGAACTTGCGGGGGGCAATTTACGGTTGGTCATCTCGATTGCGAAAAAATACCTAGGCCGGGGTCTTAGCTTTTCGGACCTGATCCAGGAGGGAAACACCGGTCTCATGCGTGCGGTCGATAAATATGATCATCATCGCGGCTACAAGTTCTGTACCTATGCAACGTGGTGGATCCGCCAAGGGATAACGCGGGCAATCGCCGATCAGAGCCGCACGATCCGCATACCGGTGCATATGATCGACACGGTAAGCAGAGTGCGAAAAGTGCGGGACGAGTTGTTTCAAGAACTCGGTCGCGAGCCACTAATGCTTCAGATTGCCGAGCGAGCCAATCTCACAGAAGAGGAAGCGCTGGAGGCTTCGAAGGGAAATCAGCCGCCGCTGTCGATGAATCAGAGCTACGGCGACAAGGAAGACAGTGACTTTGGTGATTTTCTCGAGGACCATAGTGCGGAAAAGCCCCTGCAGAGAGTGAATAACGAAGCGCTGAAAGCCCAGATCAATGAAGTCTTGAAGACTCTGAATTATCGCGAGCGCGAAATTGTTCGGATGCGGTTTGGTTTGGGTGACAACAATCCGTTCACGTTGGAGGAAGTCAGTAAGGTCTTCAGTGTAACGCGCGAGCGGATCCGGCAGATCGAGGCGAAGGCAATGAGAACATTGCGGATGCCTAGTCGCAGCAACCAACTTGTAGGATTTTTGGACAGTTATGGAGGCCCAGATGAAGAAGACGCCGCTATACTTTGAAATGCACCGCGCACCCTATTTTCCATCTTTCCCCACAAGCAAATACTCTTCAGGACCCCAGAGGAGTGTGAGCGGCACGCAGCTCCCAGTATATTGCACGTATGCAAGCATGGAGGGTGTTGATTGCTTCTACATGATCACCTGCATCCAATTGAATAATGGCTGCCTCACACCTCGCTTTATAACGGTCCTGGATTTCTAATGGCGCGTTTTCCCAATAAAAAGAAAACTTCTCATTGAGCCTTTCCGCCAAGTCCAAACGTTGATTTTCCCGCATATTGATTTAATAAATGCATTTCTATTATTTGTCAACTTCAAACTGCACTCCGTGTTGAAAATAGTTGACCGGAAGTGCGATTTGCTTACAATTCCCTTGATCGCAGCGGTTCCGATTGCGTATTGAGCGCTGCAGGCATTATTCCGTATATCCGTTATCCGACTATCTGTTTCGGTACTGCTGTACTGATATCGGTAGAGGTGACGTCCCCCTCCTCTCTATGGTTAAGAAAAAGCCTGCTGCAAAAAAATCCGCACCCAAAAAGAAGGCCGCACCAAAGAAGGTAATTGCCAAGAAGGCTCCCGCGAAGCCCGTAAAAAAGGCTGCGCCCGCTCCAAAGGCAAAGCCGGTGGAGGTGAAGAAAGCTCCAGGCAAGGCTCCGACACCCGTGAAAAAGACCGTTGCCGGTACAAAGCGCTCCGCGGACTTCGGCGGCAAGAAGGGATACCAGATGCATGTGGATGAAGGAGTATTGCCCCGCGTCATCCCGCACATCGTTCCGATCGCCGGTCGTATGCCTGCGGTCTGCAAAGATTTGCCGGCGGAGATCCAGCCCAAGCAGGTGAAAGACGGCCGTGTCTATCTCGTGGAGGACGAAGGCATCGCCATGGTTCCCTCGCTCATTGAAATGCAGCTCCAGAGTTACAAGTGGTTCCTCACAGAAGGCGTGAAAGAACTTCTTCAAGAGATCACTCCGATCACGGACTTCTCGGGCCGCAAGATGGAGCTCCGTATTCTCGGCCATTCCTTCGATGCTCCCAAATACGATCCCGATACTTGCCGCCACCGCAACCTCTCGTATGAGGCGATTATGAAAGGCCACGTGCAGCTCATCAACAAAGAGACCGGTGAAATCAAAGAGCAGGATGTGTTCCTCGGCTCCATCCCTCTGATGACCGACATCGGTACGTTCATCGTCGGAGGCATCGAGCGCGTGGTCGTCCACCAGCTTGTCCGTTCCCCGGGAGTCTTCTTCGCGAAGATGCCCGAATATCCCCGCCACCACGCCGCCAAAATCATTCCGAAGCGCGGTGTGTGGCTCGAGATCGAGACGGACCGCCGCGGCATCATCTCCTGCAAAATCGACCGCAAGAGAAAGATCCCGATCACGCAGCTCCTGAGAGTTATGGGATTTGAAACGGACCAGAAAATTCTCGATCTCTTCAAGGACATCACAAAAGAGAAAGATCACATTCTCGCGACCCTCAGCAAGGACACGGCGCGCACGCTCGAGGACGCGTACCAGAGCATCTACCGAAAGATCCGTCCCGGAGACCTCGCTACTCCCGAAAACGCGAAGCAGCTTGTGGACGGACTCTTCTTCGACTTCAAGAAGTACGACATGGGCCATATCGCCCGCTACAAGATGAACCGAAGATTCAACATGAAGACGGAGACTGATGAAGCCCATCGTGTATTCCAGGTCAAAGACTTCCTCGAAATCCTTCGCGAACTTATCCGTTTGAATAACGGCGAAGGCGTTCCCGACGATATCGATCACCTCAGCAACCGCCGCATTCGCAGCGTTGGAGAGCTTGTGCAGAACAAGTACCGCGTTGGTCTCGTGCGCACGGAACGCATTGTGAAAGACCGTATGACCGTCATGGATCTTGAAACCGTGACCCCGATGCAGCTCATCAACAGCCGCCCGATCACCGCCGCTATGCGCGAATTCTTCGCTTCGTCGCAGCTCTCGCAGTTCATGGATCAGACCAACCCGCTTGCCGAGCTCGACCACAAGCGTCGCCTTTCCGCGATGGGCCCCGGAGGACTTTCCCGCGAGCGCGCATCCTTCGACGTTCGCGACGTGCACCCGAGCCACTACGGCCGCATCTGCCCGATTGCCACTCCCGAAGGACCGAACATCGGTCTTGTCGTTCACCTTGCCGGGTTCGCCCGCGTGAACGCCTACGGATTTTTGGAGACTCCCTACCGCGAAGTGAAACATGACGTTCCGCTCGACGCCGACAAGCTCGTCGGCCGCATTTTTGATCAGACGCTCCGTGACGGTCATACCGTCGTTGCGAAAGAAGGAGAGAAAGTCGAAACGAAAGCCAAAGCCAATGCCATCATCTCCATTCTGAAAAAGCAGGGGGCAAAGAGTATTCCCGTGCGCCCGTACGTTACGAGCAAAATGGAATTCGTGGATGCGGAACAAGAGCGCCACCTCACCATCTCCCAGGCGCAAACCGATCTCTCGGAGTTCGGAGAATTCGCTACCACCCGCGTTTCCACCCGTCGCCGCGGAGAGCCGGTGCTGGCGCACGTTCGCGACGTCACGCACGTCGACGTGTCGCCCAAGCAGATCCTTTCCATCTCCACATCACTCATCCCGTTCCTCGAACACGACGACAACACCAGGGCATCCATGGGAACGAACATGCAACGTCAGTCCGTTCCGCTCATCAAACCTTCTGCGCCACTCGTCGGTACCGGAGTCGAAGGTCTTGCTGCGCGCGCATCCGGCCATGCATTGCTTGCTGAAGAAGACGGTGAAGTCGTCGCTGCAGACAGCCAACAGATCGCCGTCGTCTACAAATCCGGCCGCAAGCAGAGCCACAACCTGCATACCTTCCAGCGCAGCAACCAGGGAACCTGCTTCCATATGCGTCCCCGCGTAAAACGCGGCGATGCGGTGCATCGCGGGACAGTGCTCGCCGATGGTGCTTCCGTCGAGAACGGTGAATTGGCGCTCGGCCAGAACCTTCTCGTCGCGTACCTCCCGTGGGAAGGCTACAACTTCGAAGATGCCATCATCATTTCCGACCGCGTGGTCCAAGACGGATTCTTCGACTCCATCCACATCGAGTCCTACGTCACCGACGTCCGCGACACCAAGCTCGGAGCGGAGACCGTCACCCGCGATATCCCGAACGTGGGAGAAGCCAAACTGAAAGATCTCGACGCCGACGGTATCGTCCGTATCGGCGCCACGGTCCACGAAGGAGACATCCTCGTCGGCAAGATCACGCCGAAAGGGGAGACCGAGCTCACGCCGGAGGAACGCCTCTTGCAGGCCATCTTCGGCGACAAAGCCAAAGACGTGAAGGACAGTTCGCTGCGCCTTCCCGGTGGAGCCGGCGGAAAAGTCGTCGAAGTCCAGATCTTCGATCGCAGTGAAGGAGACGAGCTCCCGACGGGCGTCATCAAGCAGATCAAAGTGTTCGTGGCCCAAAGCCGCAAGATCCAGGTGGGAGACAAGATGGCCGGCCGCCACGGAAACAAAGGAGTCGTTGCACGCGTGGTTCCCCGCGAGGACATGCCGTTCCTCAAGGATGGCACGCCCGTCGATATCATCCTGAACCCGCTCGGCGTTTCCTCCCGTATGAACATCGGACAGGTGCTCGAAACCCACCTCGGGTGGGCATGCCAGGTGCTCGGCATCAAGATCGCGACTCCCGCACTCGACGGTATCACCACGGAGCAGATCGACGGATACCTGAAGGCCGCCGGCCTTCCGGCAAACGGAAAGGTTCAGCTCTTCGACGGCCGCAACGGCGAAGCATTTGCGTATGAGACGACCGTCGGTCAGGTGTACATGATCAAGCTTCTGCACCTTGTCGAAGACAAGATCCATGCCAGATCCGTCGGTCCGTACTCGCTCGTTACCCAGCAGCCGCTCGGAGGAAAGGCCCAGCACGGAGGACAGCGCTTCGGAGAAATGGAGGTGTGGGCTCTCGAAGCCTACGGCGCCGCGCACACGCTTCAGGAAATGCTCACGATCAAAAGTGACGACGTGATCGGGCGCTCCAAGGCCTACGAAGCGATTGTGAAAGGCGAGCCGATCCGTCGCCCCAGTATTCCCGAGTCGTTCAACGTTCTCGTGAAAGAACTCCAGGCGCTCGGACTCAGAGTCGATCTTCTGAAGTTTAAGGATGAAGTTGCTCCGGAGGAGAAAGTCACCTTGGAAGAAGAGGAAGTTGAGCACGTGGAACTCAGCTCGCGTGTCGAGGCCGAAGACGCGGCCGAGGAAATTCTCCCGAGCGACGACAAGATCAGCGAGATGGCCGTGGTTGCCGGTGAAGAGACCGAAGGCGAGATCGTTGCGGGCATCGAGGAAGGAGCCGAAGTCGACGCTTCCGGAATCGGAGCCAAGCAGGAAATGGCCGAGGCCTCCAGCGAGGAATCTATGGAGTCTGCTTAATAAGACATTGTTAGGAGACCAGTGAAACCGAGGAGACCAAGGAACAGATGCCGTTCCTTGGTTTCACTGGTCTCTCTGGTTTCCCTCGCCCATGTCGAAAAATACTGATTTCGCAATGATAATTCCTCTACACATCCCCAATTTCCCAAGGAAAATCTCATATACCCTTGACCCTAGAGAAGCCCTATCGATAAACTCTCCGAGCCCTATGGCACTACACGCTTACCCGCAAGATTCGTAGCCTCCGTGATCGGGGGAAACCGAGTTCTGCGGGTGTGCGTAAGCCACCCGCTTTTCTTTTTATGACGGACATCGGTCCGGCATAAAAAAGACCCTGAGCGATGCTCCTATCCTGCATCAGTGGGAGAGGGGCGGAGTCGAAGGGGTCTCTAGGTTGAAGACCAGGAGACAGTGCGCGGTTCCTTCGCATCATCGGCACAATGAAAATTATGAAACTGCATTTGCACCCCATTGCGTTCTCTTAAAGGCGGACGAAATGGGGGCGTCCGTGTACCTGATCCGGTACACGGCAAATCCATAGATCACCGTGGGCATGTCCTGCCCGCGCGTGGCATGTGGACAGTACGCATTTGAAAAACGTTACTCATGCGC
>MFXS01000027.1 GCA_001788925.1 Candidatus Peribacteria bacterium RIFCSPHIGHO2_01_FULL_55_13 | reverse complement strand
AACCTCACGGTCAATAACACCGGAGGCGGCACCAGCGATGACGTGACCATTGCAGGAGGGACACTTGCCGTTTCCAATGACCTAGTCGTGACCCTCGGCAACCTCGATCTCGTCACGAACGCCCTTGCGCTGGATGTGAACGACGACGTGACGATTGCTGGGACCGCGCAGGCCACGCTTGCTGGCGGCACCATGAACATCGCGGGCGATCTCACTCTCAATACGAACGGCTCCTTCAGCCAGAGCACCGGCACAGCGACCTTCGACGGGACGAGCCAGACGATTTCCGGAGCGCTGGTCTTCTCCACCTTCGTGAAAGACACCGCGACCAGCGATACACTTACCTTCTCGACCAGCGACAGCATAACGGTTTCCAGTAGCATTACCCTCTATGGCAGTGCAGGATCCACGCTCTCCATCCGTTCCTCGGTGTCCGGAACCCGGTGGAATCTGCAAGCGCCCTCCAACCAGAATGTCGCTGGCGTGGATGTCAAAGATTCCAGGGTCACCAACAGTTCCAACAGCATGGTCTGCAATGCGCGATGTGTGGATAGCGGTAATAACCTGAACTGGGTGCTGTTCGCGACAACAACGACCACAACGACATCGGACGGTTCCACCGGCGGCGTGAGCGGCAGCGGTGGAGGTGGTCGACGCAGCGGTGGAGGTGGGGGCGGTACGACCTCGACGACCACGACGAAGGCAACCGTCAAGACTCCTGCCAAAGACGCCAAAGGCGGCCCGAAGGTGAAGGCAAAGGTCACCGCGAAGTCCAAAGCCGCGGAGCGCAAAGCTGCACGCGTGACGGCAACGAAAACGGTGAAGCCCAAGGCCGCGGAGCGTGCCGCAGCCCGCAAGGCCACAGCGACGCCGACGCAGTCCAAGGCGGCAGCGCGTGCCACCGCACGCAAGGCTGGAAAGAAATAAATCGCGTTTCAAGAAGGAATACGGGCTGGATCGTACGATTCGGCCTTTTTCCTATGTCTCGGGTGTACGTTCGTCCTCCTTTCAGGCAACACAATCTCCTGTAGCGTCGGGAGCTTTATGGATTTTCCTACCGCTCTTCGCTTCTTCTCCCTCGGCATTCTCACGAAGCGTCGCTATGACGCGCTCGTTCTGCGCTTTGGCGATCTTGCATCTGCCTGGGATCGTCTCGATGAAGAACTTCTCATCGAACTGCGCTGCAGACCGGATACGGTCGAGAGCGCGATGAAGCGCAAGGAGATACACATCGAACAGCTTCAAGAAAACATGCAGAAGATGGGCATCAAGCTTGTCACGATCGAAGACGGTGCATATCCGGCCATGCTTCAAAACATTCCCGATCCACCGGTCTTCCTCAGCTATCGCGGTGATCTCGCCGTCCTAGGCGGACTCTGTATCGGCGTGGTGGGTACACGAGCGATGACTGCATACGGCCGCCGTGCCACAGAGCATTTTGTTTCCGCATGCGTCGACCGGCGCCTTGTCACCGTCAGCGGCCTTGCGCTCGGTGTCGATTCACTCGTGGCGCGGCAGACGATCGCGTCCGGAGGGAAAACAGTCGCAGTACTCGGGAGCGGCCTTGGGGAGATCTTTCCTCTCACAAACACAAAGCTTGCCGAGGAAATTGTCGCGGGCGGCGGCCTGCTTCTTTCCGAGCTCCCGCCCGACATGCTACCCACCCGGTATACGTTCCCCGGGAGAAACCGGATCATCGCGGCGCTGAGCAAAGGAACGCTGGTCATCGAAGCCGGGGAAAAAAGTGGAGCGCTTATCACGGCGGAACTGGCCCTCGACTACGGCCGCGAGGTATTCGTCGTACCCGGGCCGGTCTTCAGCGAAGCGAGCGCGGGATGCAACGCCCTCATCGCTTCGGGCGGCGGGAAGCTTGCCGCAAGTCCGGAGGAAGTGCTTCGGGATCTGGGCGTCATCGCCGGAATTACGCGTACGCCACTGCGGTCCGATTCTTACCTGTGCGGCAGCCCCGCGGAGCAGGCAATTCTGAACATCCTCAGCGGGCTTCCGCAGTCGTCGTCCGATCTCATTGAGAAGTCGGGGCTCCCTCCGGGCGATGTCACATCCGCTCTTACGGCTCTGGAGCTCGGGGGAGTTGCAGGCAATACGATGGAGGGGTGGGTGCAGAAATAACATTGGGAAGGTTTGTGTGCTCAGTAGGGGCATGGCGCGCCATGCCCCTACCACGCCGTCAGAGCGGTCTGTCATTTGAGAACACATACGATATCCACTAGCCTGTATTCAATTTCCCCTGCACCCATGCCTACTTCCCTCGGAACGCTACTGCGCAATGCATTTTTCCAGTGCCGCGCGCGCTTGCGGCCGTTTCTCATTGGCGTTGTCCTCTTCGGGTCGTTGGTGGCCATCGTGAACGTCGTTGCCAGTAAGCGTATCGAAGGCCATATTTGGCAGGGCATGCAGCGCCTTGGGATCGACCAGAGCCGCATGATGGAACTCCAGGAGCAGTTGCAGAGCGGAGATGAAGGAGCAGTCGAGGGGGCAATGAATGAAATGAATACGACAATGGGTGGTATCGATGGTATGTCCGATGAGGACCGCGAAGCCCTCTTCCGCCGTGAAGGAATCGTTTTGGTGCTGCGAGTGCTTCCCGTGATGACCGCAGGCCTCTTTGTCCTAGGCGTTCTTACCATTCTTTCCGGAGCCTATTTCCTCTGCTTTGCTCTGGGGAAAGGAAAGGAACCGACCGAGATTCTGAATAACGCGCTATTCCTCTTCCTTCCGCTTCTGGGAGTCTGGGTCTGGTCCTTCCTGCGGTCTTTCGTATGGATCCCCATCTTTGGCATCATCCCGGCGATTATTCTGATGCCGCGTTTTGCGCTGGCCCCCGTCATCCTCGCGTCGCAGAAGAAAGGAGTGACGGCAAGCGTTACCGAGAGCTACCGCAAGACTCGCGGCTATTGGGGCAGGATCGCGGGAAACCTCGCTGTAGCAGGGCTCATCTTCATGCTTGTTTCGTGGGGCGTGAGTCTCGTCACGATTCCGGTGGCGCTCCAGTCGAAGGTTCTTAGCATCTGGATTCAAGCCGTCGTGCAACAGGCGACGGTCGGATATACGGCAGTGTTTTTGGTGCTACTGACGAAGACGATTTTGGAGAATGCACAGCCGCAAGTGAAATCCGGGAAAAAGGCAAAGGCATAATGTTCAATGGTTAAATGGCTAAATGGTTAGATGCCAATCGCTTTGCGAACCATTTAGCCATTTGACCATTTAGCCATGTAAATTTTCTGCTATTTCGATCATCCTCCCAAACTCCTCCGGTTTTAATGATGCACCGCCAATGAGTCCGCCATCAATATCAGGCTGCTTCAACAGTTCTTCGGCATTCTCCGCCTTCATCGATCCGCCGTAGAGGATACGCAGAGATTCCCGTCGATCATCGGGCAGAAGCGAGCGGATATAGGCGTGCATTTCCTGCGCCTGCTTCGGGGTCGCCGTCTTTCCCGTCCCGATCGCCCAGACGGGCTCGTAGGCGATTGTCACATCGGATTCGAGAGGCAGATGCTTCAGCTGCTTTTTCACGACGGTTTTTTCGTGGCCCTTCTCGCGTTCCTCCAACGTCTCCCCGATGCAAATCACCGGATGCAGGCCATTCTCCAGCGCGGCGATTGCCTGCGCAGCGACATCCTCATCGGTTTCTCCGTGGTTTGCCCTGCGCTCACTGTGTCCGCAGAGCACGTACCGGCATCCAAGTTTCTTGAGCATCGCCATGCTGACGTCTCCGGTATGCGCTCCCACAGTTTCCGGATGACCGTACTGCGCTCCTATGATCAGTCCTGCATCCATGCATCGCTGGAGATCTACAAACGTCGGTAAGACGACGACGTCGATATCCGCATGGGGGTGATAGGGATTGAGCGAGCGATCTCCGTGGGCGTTGACCATGGCTGCTGCCGGTGCAGGGTTCATTTTCCAGTTAGCGGCAAGCAAGAGTTTCCTTTTGGACATGGTTGGAGGATAGCAGACCGATGATCCTCAGGCTCATTCAGGCTCATTTCCTTGTTCTCCTCAATATGAATTGTCCATTGTCCAAACTGCTAGGGTGCGCAATGCATCACTTTCCTCCAATCTCGCAAGACTCTACACTTCGTTCCATGTCCTCCTCTCGCATTATTCTCGCCACTGACCACGCTGGGTATCCCCTGAAAGAGGTCCTGAAGCAGTATCTACAGGGCGAGGGGGTGGATACCGTCGATATTGGCGTGTTCTCAGAGGACCCCGTGGATTACCCGGAGATCATGCGTAGGGGGGCAGCGGCGGTCTTGGAGTACGGTTGTCCTGGAATCTTTCTCGGTGGCAGCGGCAATGGAGAAGCAATGGCGGCCAATAAAGTCCGGGGGATCCGTGCTGCGGTTGTTTGGAGTGAGGAAACGGCAAAGCTTGCGAGGGCTCATAATGATGCGAATGTGATGTGCCTGGGGGGAAGATTGATTAAACCAGAGCTCGCCAAGAAATGTGTCGATATATTCCTCTCTACGGAATTCGAGGGGGGAAGGCATGAGAAGCGGGTCAAGGATCTCGAATAATCCCGTGAGGACCGCAGGCAAGTATGCCTGCTCTCGATTGCTGTACACTGCCAACATGTCTGAAAGGATTCTTATCACCCCCTCCATCCTCGCTGCCGATTTCGGCAAATTGCAGGAAGAGGTGGATTCCGTCGCCTCGGCAGACTGGCTTCAGGTGGATGTGATGGACGGGCATTTCGTGGAAAACCTCAGCTTCGGCGCGCCGGTGCTGAAGTCCCTCAAAACAAAGCTTCCTTTGGATGTCCATCTGATGGTCTCTAACCCCGCCGAGCGCATCGATGAATTCGTGGACGCGGGTGCCGCTCATATCACCTTCCATGCCGAAGCAGTGCCCGAGCGGGCCGATCAGGAGTGTCTTGTGGATGCTATCCGGAAGAAAGGATGTACCGCTGGTATCGCGATCAACCCGGAAACACACCACGATGCTCTCCAGACGATGGATATCGATCTCGTCTTATGTATGACGGTTCATCCCGGAAAAGGCGGTCAAAAATTTATCAAAGATGTTCTACCGAAGATTCGGGACATTCGATTGCAACACCCGGATGTCATGATTCAGGTCGACGGAGGAGTCGATCTGGAAACGGCGGCGGAATGCGTCCGGGCGGGGGCCAATAATCTGGTCGCGGGGAGCAGTATTTTTAAGGCGAAAAACAGGGCGGAAATGATCGAAAAATTACGCCATTCCGTATAAGCAATATGCGGATGTTTTCTTTCTCATCTGCCCCCA
>MFXS01000026.1:5488-8903 GCA_001788925.1 Candidatus Peribacteria bacterium RIFCSPHIGHO2_01_FULL_55_13 | reverse complement strand
CCCCCCGTGGGGGAGGGGACCAAGGGGTGGGGGAAAAATGCGGGAATAGTTCACGAAAACGATGTCACTCTGCTGACAGAGACTTTAAATCCCTCCACTCTCCGCTATCTCATTGAACACGCTGAGCGTGGAGCTTCTACCACCTGGATCGCGGTGAAAAATCTGGAGAACGCACTGCGTCGTCTCGGAAAATTGCCTGATGACGTACGCGTCCTGCATCCGCCGTTCCTACTTTTGGATCCTGCCGCCGCAAAGCGCCTGGAAGCACAGGAGGTGCTGACGAGCGACGAAGCTTCCGTGCTTGTAAAACTCCAGTGGTATACGCCACGGGCGCAGGGGGATATCCCGATCCATGGCGATGAACGAGCGGTCTGGAACGGGAAGCTCGCCGCGACCGATACGTCCGAGGTGTATCTGGAACAATTCAAGGATCTTCCCGCGGCGGTCCTACTGGATCAGCGCCAGCTGCTGCGGTTTCTGAGCGACCCCACGCACGAAGCGCACGGCGCGCTGCAACCCGGCATGCACATGGTGATCGATGACGCCTCGATACTGGAAGACACGGCGACGAAAGCCTACGGATGGTCCGTGAGTCTGGATGGATTGCGCGCGGCGGCCGAAGGAAATTCCGATCTTGTAAGTTTCACCGATCTCCTGCAGATCTGGATCGAGAAGACGCGAAGCTTCCAGGATCTCCGGTACATCGTGAAGACGGATCTGGAAACAAAAGAGGTGAAGTCTTTGCGCGAACGCATTCCGCTCCTGAATACCCAAGAGACTCCTCTGCTTTTGAAACGCATTCTGGAAAATATCGATTCGATTTTGACGCTGGAGAACCTGCAGGGCCGCATCACCTGGATCGAGCAGCGCCAGAACGGAAGTCAGTACCTGGAATCGGTTCCGGAGCGCGTCGGCGACATGCTGCAGACAAGCCTCTATAAGACGTACCCGACGACTCTGCTTCTCCCGGCCGGCCCGGAAGAGGATTTCCGCGAAATCCTGCCACCGGGCACGGAACCCGTGCGTTCTCCGGCGCTGCTAGAGAAACACCCGCAGTCGATGGACTTTCCCGAGTCCGTGACTCTGGAAACCATTATGCAAAATCCTCCGAAAGGAAAAACGGTTGTGCTTGTGGGGAGCCGTAAGACAATTGAGGATGCCTTCGTGCGCCACACGGAAGCACTGGAGGAAAAGAATGTGACGCTGATCTGCCAGAACCTGAGCGGCGGACAGGAACGCATGCAGGCAGAATTCACCGCTGCGCAGTCTCCGACGCTGTGGCTCCTGACGCCATGGACGTATGAGGGCGTGGAACTGCAGCCGGGAACGGTAGACAACCTGATCGTCTTCTCGCTGCCCTTTGATCATCCGAATCATGCTGTCCTCAGCCGCCGCGCACTGCATTACCGCGACGCCTTCGGGGAATATTCACTACCGAGACTGAAAGCGCGGATGTTCCGGATTCTCCGAACGTTTGCACGCCATGCGACGGAGAGCGCAGAAGTACAAATTTGTGATGATCGCTTGAGGACGAAGAAATATGGGAAGGAGGTGCGGAGTTATCTGGAGCAGTATGCTGCTGTAGCCGAGTCAACAAAAGGAAATCAGATGCAGCTCCTGTAGCCCCCACCCTAGCCCTCCCCCACGGGGGAGGGGATGTATGTGTTTTTGTGTATTGTTTGCCTTCGATATAAACAGGGCTCCCCTTCCCCTGTGGGGGAAGGGGTCGGGGGATGGGGGAATCATGAGGAAGTAACCGCCTCGCTGCCCGGCACCACACACGTCACTCTTCTATCCTCCCCCACATCATTGCACCCCGGCGGCGTTTCACATTGTGTCGCCAGTCCGTTGGTGTATGCAATATACCGCTGCTTTCCGTCAGCACACTGCGGCTTGCAGGCATGCGGCTCCATGATTTTGTAGTCGTACGCGTAATCAACGATGATCGGCTGGCCGACGCACGGTTCACCTTCCGCAGCGATGTCTCCAGCCTTTCCATGATTCACCGGACCGCGCAGCGTCTGGATCACAAGGATCGCAAGCATTGCGCTCAGGACTCCGATGACGGCTTTGGGGGGATCGAACTTCACAAATTGAAAATGGAAAATGGAAAATTGAAAGTTACCAAGCCATTGTTGAGTGTTTTCGAATAATTTTCAATTTTCAATTTTCCATTTTCAATTATGCGTGTCCTTTCCCCCCAATCACCACCCACACCGTTCTCCACAGAATCCAAAGATCCAGCAGGAATGACCATTCTTCCACGTACTGAAGATCGAAGCGTACTTCCTCTTCAAACGGCAATGCGGAGCGGCCTGATATCTGACTGAGGCCCGTCATCCCCGGTTTTACCGCAAACACGCGGCGCTGATAGGGGTTGTAGCGTTCGACTTCATCCGGGAGATGGGGACGGGGACCGACAAGCGACATCTGCCCGAAGAGGACGTTCACGAGCTGCGGAAGCTCGTCGAGATCGAACCGCCGCAGCCACCGCCCGACTTTGGTGATGCGGGGATCGGAATGGATTTTGAAGAGTGGGCCGTCTTTCCGTTCGTTCATACTCAGGAGTCTGGCCTTCTGCGCATCAGCATCCTGCACCATGGAACGGAACTTCAAGACAGAGAGGTGTCTGCGGCCCTGTTCCCCTACGCGCGTAGAGCGATAGAAGATGGGCCCCCTCGTCTCAATAAGGATGATGGCGGCAATGAGCGCAAAAAGAGGGGAGAGGAGAATGAGCAGCGCGGCACTCCCCAGAAGATCGAAGAGCCGCTTGAGGACCCGCCCCCAGCCGTCGAGCGGCGTCGGTTCAAACTGGATAAGTGGCAAAAGACCAAGACGTTCGACGCGCAATTGGTGGGGAACATCCGCGAGAACCGGCGGCAGAAATGCATAGCCGACGTGATGGTTGCGGCAGTAATCAATGAGCGAGAGCGTCGTACGGCTCGTCGGATCCGGATCCGTTTGCATCACGAGATCCAGATGCCGCTGGTGCTCCAGACGCTCAAGCGCACCGAGATCGGGCAAATGCCCCAGGTAAAGATAGCGACGGTCCGTGGTGAGGACGATCTTGGCAATCTCGGGGAGGGGATGGGCTCCGAGCGAAACGATGAGACGCACACCGAAGCCGGCTTTGAGCATCGCGCGCTGGAGGAAGAGAACCGATGCGCGTACGCAGCCCACGAACACCACGATGAAGAATGTGGAATGTAGAAGAAGAATGCGGGAGTAGAAGAGCTCGCGCTTGAAGAGGAAAAACCACGCCATGATCGCCACCACCCACAGAAGTGCCGCGATGAGAATGCGTCCGGCCTCCCTCCATCCGCTGCGGTCCGTGCGCAAGGCATAGAGCGAGAGTGTTGCGGCGATCGCAAGGAAGACGAGAACACCTGGAAGCACGAAGTCGGGGATGAAGACG
>MFXS01000026.1:4650-5475 GCA_001788925.1 Candidatus Peribacteria bacterium RIFCSPHIGHO2_01_FULL_55_13 | reverse complement strand
CTGCACGCGGGGAATAAGGTCTACGCTCTCCGCACGCAGGCGGTAACTAAGCAAAAGCGCGGCTAGCACCGCGAGCGCATCGAGGGGAATACGCAGGAGCCCGAGGATGGCTTCGGATTTCTTCATGCGATCAGTGGGCGAGTGTAGCGCATCTTCGATTGTTTTGCTGCGGAGTGAAGTTGTCATGATGCGTGTAACGGTATATCGGTGTATCCGGATACCCCGTTACACCGATATACCGTTACACGAATAATCCCTACACTCCGAATATGCGCCTCCGTTCAATCTCGCTCTCACGCTTCGCCCTCCCCGCCCTGATTTTTTTGACGCTGATCGTCTTCGGCCAGGTTGTGTCCTTTGATTTTGTGGACTGGGACGATACGACACTGATTCTCGGAAATGAGCTCGTGAAAACGTTTTCGCCCGCGATCTTCTGGATCTTCGAGCCGGAGCTCTATGCGCCTCTGAGCCTGTTCACTTTCCAGATCGAACACGCGCTCGTGCAATTCGATCCGACGATTTTTCACCTGACCAATCTCGTACTGCATCTGATCAATGTGATCTTGGTGTGGAAGCTACTCAAGGCATTCCAATCGCAAATCGCAAATCGCAAATCAGAAATCGTTATCTTCCTCGCCACTGCGTTTTTCGCCTTACATCCCATCCAAGCCGAATCCGTCGCTTGGGCTTCTGCACGCAAGGAGCTTCTTTGGACGACATTCGCGCTCCTCGCGATTCTTGCGCACCTGAAACCCGGAGAAGTTCGATGGACCCCCAATTCGGTTGTGCAATTCATCCACCGCCACCGTGTGTGGATTTACACGT
>MFXS01000026.1:0-4607 GCA_001788925.1 Candidatus Peribacteria bacterium RIFCSPHIGHO2_01_FULL_55_13 | reverse complement strand
GGTCTTGATCCTCATCGATCATAAAAATGGAACGCTCACGAAAAAATCTCTGAAAGACAAATGGGGGCTCCTGACGCTTGCGGTGATCTTTGGCCTTCTCGGGCTTCTCGGAAAAACCGGCGGCGAACTGAGTCTTTCTCTGTGGGAACGGATCGTCCTGATGCCCGCACAGCTCATCTTTGCGCTCAAGCTGCTTGTCTGGCCGTTCCGCTATGCCGTGCTCCATCCCGCGGAGCTTCCGATCGAACTCTTCACCACGTATTACGGCGGGTCACTGATCTTGGTGATCGCTCTCACGTTGAGTCTTTGGATGCTCTGGCGCCACTTCCCGCTTGTGATTCTGGGAACAGCAACCGCCTTTCTCACGCTTCTGCCCGGCCTTCTCTCCCCGCTCCACGCCAACACCGTCACGCTCGTCACCGAGCACTATCTCTACTTCCCGATGGTGGGTATTGCTATAGCGATCATTGGACTGACGCCCCAATCGCAAATCCTGCCTACCGGACAGACAGGTATAAATCGCCAATCTGTCCTGATCCGTGGCGAAGGGCTGCAAATCATCATGCTCGCGGTATTTGTATTCCTCGCCCTCCTTTCCATCCGCACCATCCGCCAGGTTTCCGTCTGGCGCGACACTATCACCCTCTTCGAATCTGTCCAAAAATCCTATCCGCGTTCTGCCCCGGTTCTTACGAATCTCGGCGCGGCATACGCAAGAGCCGAGATGTACCCTGCGGCGGAAAGCGTGCTGCGGCAGGCTGTGGGTCTTGATCCGAATCTTGCGCAGGCGCACTACAACCTGGGAGGACTTCGGTACGTCCGTGGCGACTATGCGGGCGCCATCGCCTCAGGAAAACGCGTCGTGGAACTGGAACCGAAACATGCCGACGCGTGGCGCATGCTGACCTGGAGTTATTATCGCAGCGGGGACATCGCAAAAGCGCGCAACGCGTACGACACCGCGATCCATTTGCGCCCTGCTTTTCGCGACCAATTGCCGACCTTATGATGTGGGATCCGTACAGACGTCCGGCCGGACGTCTCTACCACAATTATTGCCAAATCAAAAAATCTGTGATGAAGTTCTATCGGGTTTTTTGGACGGGTTTTTGTGCTTTTTCCAGGAAAACTCGGGGGTTTATCCATTCATTTTTTCAAATGGAACCCCTTTTCTGCTACCCACTCCGTACCCTTGATTTCTGGGAATGCGAAGAGTAAAGTTTACAAAACATAAAAAGGTTGCTTAATAACATATTTATAGCCCCCGCAATTCATCTCTTCCCCCCACCATGACCCAAGCTACTACTCTGGATATAACCGTTTCAGCCCAAGTAGTCTCCTACGTAAATAAAGCTATTCATTACTCATCCAGCGAACCATCCTCTTATCGGGGAATTGTTACAGTACGAGAATGCGTACCGACTGACGTCCCGACACTCTCCACGATGGTGACAGACTGCCAAGACTGCCTGATGAGTATGGACCCTGAGCATCGCATGAAAAGAGGGGAGGGATTCGGGCCGGAGTACGTTAAGATAATGCTGCAGGAAATCGCTGAGCAATCCGGAACAATACTTATTTGCACAATCGATAATCGACCTGTAGGGTTCGCTGCGTCTTTTATTTGCTCTCGTTCGGCGTACGATGAGCTGGAATACAAACCTGAGCGCATGGGAAGAATCTCAGAACTCTATGTCGTTAAGGAATTCCGGGGTAACGGCATCGGGTCAAAGCTGCTCAGCGCTTCAGAAGATATCCTTCGGGCGCAAGGATGCACACGGGTGGATTTGGGTGTGATGTCCTGGAATACGGGGGCACATATGCTCTATAAAAAAAACGGCTACGCAGAACAGTACATTCGTATGTCAAAGCCATTGTGAGCCTTGTGAAGCAGTACCCCTGCGCCATGGCGTAGGATTCCTTTTCGTTCATCTACACAATAATGTCTCCATCCAATAGTTCGCTGATCGGTAAAACAATCCTCTTGGTCAGCACGGGGTCGGTAAAAAAGAAATTCATCCTCGACCGCATGAAAGAGATCGGGCTGAACATTGTTGCAATCGATGAAACGATCGCATCTTGGGCGAAACCATATCTGTCGGGAGAAATTACTTTTGCGCGGGGCACCGCACTTGCGGAGATTGTAGAAAAGACCGCCTCTGCATGCGCTTCGTATAACGTGGACGGCGCAATCACTTT
The DNA here is from genome assembly GCA_001788925.1 of Candidatus Peribacteria bacterium RIFCSPHIGHO2_01_FULL_55_13. GTDB lineage: Bacteria > Patescibacteriota > Gracilibacteria > Peribacterales > Peribacteraceae > 2-12-FULL-55-11. The sequence continues at coordinate 2,408 of MFXS01000026.1, read as the reverse complement.
CTGGGAAGAAGAAATCCCACTCTTGGCACATATCTGTAAAGCCTGCGGGTTCACCGGTAACACCGTGGAAGCGGCTATGAATACTCGCGATAAGTTTTTGATGCAAGAGATACTGAAGGCACACGGGGAGCCTCACATTCCACACCAGCTCCTCCACACACATGAAGATCTTCGCACAGCAATGAAAACCATTGGATTCCCTGCGGTGATCAAGCCGCTGTTTGGAGCTGATAGTCTGTCTGTTATCCGCGTAAATGATGAGCGGGAAGCTGAACGTGCCTATACATATGTTCTCGAAAGTTTTCAGCACCCGTACGAAAAACTGTATATCTACGATCGAGGGGTTTGCGTGTATCAGAAATTTGTTGATGGCCAAGAATTCAGTGTGGAATGCTGTTGTCAGAACGGGACAGTGACCGTAGTAGGCATGCACGAAAAAATGCTGATGTCTCCGCCATTCTTTGTGGAAACCGGCGATTACCTCCCTCCCATGGTCACGGATCAAGTGCGTAGCGCATTGGAGACATGCGCGATGGGAGGGTTAAAGGCGCTTGGAGTCCGCGATAGCCTCTCGCATGTGGAAATTAAATGGACAAAGCGTGGCCCGCAAATCATTGAAGCTGCTTCACGCATGGGGGGGGACTACACGTATATCGCCACTCGTGTTGTCTACGGTGCTGATCTTGTACAGGCAGGGTGTGAGATCGCATTGGGCATTCCTGTCTCCACACACAGCGCTCGAACGGAGAAATACGTAACGGCGCGCTACTGGATACCAAACTATTCTGGAGTCATTACAGAATTTTCAACGGATGGTCTGCCCTCTTTCCCTGGGGTTGAAGCCTTCGACCTATCAAAGAGGATCGGCGACACTATTCTTGTTCCACCCAAAGGATATGAAAATGCGGGGTGGATTGTTGTTTCCGGAGCGACGCCGGAGGAAGCCACGGAACGCATGAGCGCCGTGATAGCAGCCGCAGATTTGAGGGTCCGTCCGCTTTGATGATGCGCAATCTCGGCGTAGCCCCCGCAGGGCGAGCCGAAGGACTGTGCGCAATTTTACGTGGAGCCGCTTCGGGGATTTGAACCCCGGACCCTCTCATTACAAGTGAGATGCTCTACCACTGAGCTAAAGCGGCGTACCTCTAACCTACCAGCAACCCGCAACCCGCAACCAGTTATTTCTTCGCCAACCCCTCCAACGCCCTCAGCGCTTCCACCGGCACCATCCAGACCGTCGTATTGGACTGGTCGGAGCTGATGTCGTTGATGCTTTGGAGTGTGCGAAGGTGCAAAGCCCCCGGGACGCGGGCAAGAGTTTCTGCAGCTTCTGCCACGTTCTTCGCGGCGCCGAGTTCGCCTTCAGAACTGATGATCACCGCTTGCTTCTCGCGTTCGGCTTCAGCGACCTTGGCAATCGTACGCTTCAGGCTCTCCGGAAGAACGATGTCTTTCAGCTCTACCGACTGCACATCGACGCCCCATGCATCGGAGACGCGATCCACGACCAGCTTGATGTTCTCGCTGACCTGCTTCTTGTTGGAAAGGAGTTCATCGAGCTTCACTTCGCCGACCGCGTTACGCATCGTGGTCTGGGCCAGCTGGCTCACCGCAAAGAAATAGTTCTCCACTTCGATGACTGCCTTGGAGGCATCGGAGATCTTGTAGTAGATGACGGCATTGATCTTGATGGGGATGTTGTCCTTCGTGATGGCTTCCTGATCTGGCACATCGACGGCCTTCACGCGGATATCTACTTTTTCCAGACGCTGGAAGATGGGGATGATGAGGTGCCATCCCGGGTCCCACATCCGGGAGTACTTTCCCATGGTAAAGACGATTCCGCGTTCGTACTGGTTCACCTGCCGGATGAACGAGAGGATGATGACGAGGCCGACAAAACCGACGAAGAGAAGAAAGAATGCGTTCATAGAAGTGGAGGGAGGGGGGAATGTAAGAATAGCAGAATGAATGCCTTTTGTTGTTGTTTTACAGATTTTATGAGAAAATTGAGGTCTGCTCTTTGGGTGATCGCCCAGCACCTTTTTGGCCACTCGCGGTATACCGCCACTGAACTTCAGTGGTGAGCGTACCCCTCACGCCAAAAAGGTGCTGGGAGGAACGTCCGGGCTTCACAGGAACGCCATGCGGGTAACGCCCGCCGCGGCGGCACATAACCCATCTCTGATGGAAAAAGGCCGCCGTAGGACCAGTGTCACAGAGACGAGTCCCGCCCTCAAAAGTGGGAGTGCAACGCCCCGGGAACCGGGGATCCTGGATATGTCAGAGCCGAGCCCTAAAGGCTACGGCGCTGTCCAACCGGATTGGTAAACTCTTGGTGAAGCAAGGAGGATTTGGGTGCGCGGAATCTGCTTTGGTTCCAAAGTACCGCACACCCCTCCGCTCGA
>MFXS01000025.1:25415-35957 GCA_001788925.1 Candidatus Peribacteria bacterium RIFCSPHIGHO2_01_FULL_55_13 | reverse complement strand
CCCCACGGGGGGAGGGGAAACACTTGTAAGAAGAAACTTGGGTAGTTTCTTGGCTGTAGATTTTTTCGGCAGAGCGCTCGCAAGCAGCTTGTAGCCTGGCGAACTTCGCGCAAAGGCATCGCGGAGCTGATCCAATTTATCCTGGGGAAGTTCCAGGATCCGGTCCCAGCATCGTTCCAATAATTCCAATGTCGCGACCACATCCCCCATCGCGCGGTGGACGGGTTCGTGATTGAGCTTGAGGACGGTGCTTACATAGGAGAGCGAATAGCTGGCGAGCTCCGGAAACACGAGCGACGCGAGCATCGATGTATCGATCCAGGGGCGGTCCGAGAGATCCATCCCCTCCCCTTTGAGCATCTTGATGTCGAAGCTCACATTCTGGCCGACGATCATCGTATCCTCTCCGATTTTTTCCAGGATCGTCGCTTTGCATTCCTCGAATGTCGGTTTTCCTGCGAGTGCATCGGGCCGAATTCGTGTAAGAACCTGAATCACCGGGGGTACATCGTTCTTCGGAATCGCAATAAGCTCCTCAAAGCGGTCGACGATCTTTCCTTCCTCTACACGCACCGATGCAAACTCGATCACCCGGTTCGTACGCGGAATAAATCCCGTCGTTTCGGTATCGAGGACGGTGAAGGAAAGGTTGGGGAGAGGCACGAGGGTACCGTAGCGGAATATGGATGAGCAAAGAACCGCCTTTGTAGCGGAAGATCGCGGTCTTCCGCTATAGGGAACGAAATGACATAAAAAACACGCCTGCTCCATGATGGAGCAGGCGGTATTGTGTCGCAGCGCTGGAGGCCTCTATGTGAGATGCTTTGCGAAATGCTCTAGCACATAGCCCACAAATCCTTCACGTAGGTCTGAGCGCTTAAACTCTGCATTATGTACGAAGACCTTCGGCCCATCCCCCGTTGCTCTAACTTTAATGCCCATTACCTCTTTTTGAAGGAGTGTCTGGGTCCCGACGTTTCCATAGTATGGGAATTCGGCTCCACGTTGGAGCATGGATGCCGGAGCCATATACGACAACTCGAGCCATCCCGACAACCCATCGTCGTAATTTGACATCATCCAGTGCCAGTAATGATCCTTTGGAGTATGGATTCCATCCACAGCTTTTGCAGCCTCCAAGAGCATCAACAGCACTCGCTCATCGCCTTCAGGCAAAGTTTCGAAAAGAACCTTAGTTTTTGACACTTGGGATAGCCTCCAATTTGTGGTGTGAAAAAACGCGCTACAACTTTAGTAGTTTATTCAGGTATATAAATTATTGTCAAGGAACATACAAAAGGGAGCTTTTTAGCTCCCCTTAGCGATATATCGTTTTGATTATGCAGCCGTTGCCTGCGTTCCTGCATCTGCAGCTTCCGCAGGCTTCTCTACTTCCTTTGCAGGTTCAACGGCCTCCCCCGCAGCCGGGGACGGCTGCGGCTGCTCGGATGCATCTGCTTCCTCCTCTCCCTCTTTCGGGATCACGGCAACCGCCACCGGTCCTCCGCGAATCTCCGAGAGCTTCGCTTTGAAGGCGGGCAGCTCTTCGTAGTTGTACATATCCAGCTCGAAGCCGGTGAGCTCAGTAGCCAGACGGATGTTCTGGCCTTTCTTTCCGATGGCCATCGGGCGCTGTGCCTCTTCCACAAAGACTGCGGCGCGCTTTTTGACACGGCGTCCCTGCTCATCCACAGACTCCTTGTCGTTCACGATGATCACAGCGGAGATCGCGGCGGGCTGGAGAGCGGTGGAGATCAAGCGGATCGCATCCTCGCTCCACTCGATCATATCGACGCGTTCGCCGTTGATCTCTTCCATCACAGCCTGGATACGGACCCCTTTCTGTCCTACGCAGGCGCCGATCGGGTCGATGCGGGGATCTTTGCTCTTCACGGCAACCTTACTGCGGAACCCGGCATCACGAGCGATAGCCATGATTTCCACATCGCCATTGCGGACTTCCGGAATTTCGAGCTCAAGAAGTTTGCGCACGAGTCCGGAGTGCGTGCGGGAGATGCGCAGTTGCGGTCCTTTGCCCGTGAGCTCGACGGTGTCGAGGTACACGCGGATGCGCTTACCCGTGTAGTAGTGCTCGCCGGGGATTTGCTCTCTCCACGGAAGCGAGACGGTCATGCCTTCGATTTCGAGCGTGACCCAGTTGGGTTCCACTTTCGTTACGGTGGCCGTGAGCAGCTCCTCCTCGCGGTCCTTGAACATTTCATAGAGCGATTGCTTCTCGGCTTCCTGTAGTTTCTGCAAGATCACCTGCTTCGCTGCCTGCGCAGCAATGCGGCCGTAGCCTTCCGGCGTCACGTCGATTTCAATTTCATCCCCCTCTTCGGCATCCGGCTTAATCTTTCGAGCGTCTTTCAGGCTGATTTCAAAGTTCTCATTCTCCACTTCCTCGACGATTTCCTTCACGAGCAAAATTATTGGGTGCTCCTGGCCTTCGGGAAGATCGACGCGGATTTCCTGTTCCTTATTACCGAAGTCCTTGCGGTATGCGGTCGCAATAGCTTGTTTCACAGCTTCGATGACCTGATCGGGCTTCACATTTTTCTCCGAACAGATTTGGTTTACCGCGGCGATGAAGGAGGCTTTCATGATATTAGGGCGTAGGGGGTAGGGCGTAGGAATGGAAAATCGACCGTTCCATAATCAGATGGAACAGTCATCAATTCCCTTACCTCTATTGTACAGGATTTTTCACAAGGAGCAAGATGGGCGGGATGCAACTTCTTGGGATAATTACCGGCATTTCACTGCTTCTCAGCGTGGCATCGGCTCTCCTGGTCGACCGCTTCCTTATAGAGCGCATTGCAGTCCTTGGCTCATTTGCCGGTTTTCAGCTTTCCCATAATCCGGGTATCGCTTTCGGTCTTAGGTTGCCTCCGGTCGCACAGGAAATACTGATCGGCATTGCTCTCATCCTAGTTGCCATCATCGCAGTCCGGCACGCACGACAAATGGCAAATCGCAAATGGCCAATGGCAAATATCTCTTTTGGCCTCATCCTTGGCGGCGGCATCGCGAACATCATCGACCGCATCCCGGACGGCCTTGTCACGGACTTCATCCAGATCGGAACATTTCCCACATTCAATGTGGCCGACAGCTGCATCACGATTGGTGCTTTCCTTTTGATCATTGAATCCTTTATTCGCTCCAGACGGGAGCGCTGAAGATACAAGATGCAAGATACAAAGAAGATACAAGAAACAAAATTCTAAAACGTACCCCTATCGTCTTTTGTATCTTGTATCTTGGGATTTATTTGTATCTTGCATCTTGTATCTTTAAATCGGTTGTATCCTATTTTCTCGGCATTCTCTCCACAAAAACCTTCCGTTCGCTATACTTTCACCCCCATGTCCGACCTCCGTTATCGTATCCGCGGCGGCACCCCTCTCCGGGGAGATGTCACTGTGAGCGGATCCAAAAATGCTGCGCTGCCGCTCATTGCGGGAAGTGTGTTGTGTGCGGGAGAAACGGTACTCAGAAATGTTCCCAAACTCCGCGACATTGAAGTGATGCTGGAGATCTTGCGGTTTCTCGGAGCGGACACTTCTTTCCAGGACGGTACCGTACGCATTCGTACCGACCGCATGACGAGCAAGCCCATTCCTGGCGAATTCGTCGGGAAACTTCGCGGTTCGATTGTACTGCTCGGTCCCCTTCTCGCGCGTTTCGGCGTCGTCGAAATGGCCTACCCGGGAGGATGCGTTCTCGGGAAGCGTCCGGTCGGCGCGCACGTGCAGGCACTCGTGCAGATGGGCGCGACAAACATGAGTACCGAAGAATCATTGCATCTCCAGGGAACGCTCAAGCCCAGCCGCGTCATCCTTCCGGAGTTCTCGGTTACTGCTACCGAGAGCGCGATGCTTGCTGCAGCACTTCTGCCGGGAGAGACACGCATTGATGTCGCCGCCGCCGAGCCGCATGTACAAGACGTGCAGAAATTCATCACCACACTCGGTGCCAGAGTCGAAGGCATGGGCACGCACACGGTGATCGTGCATGGCCAGAAAACACTCGCATGCGCGGAGCACACCGTCATCAACGATTACTTGGAAATGGGCGTCCTCGCGCTCGCCGCCATCGTGACCAGAGGCAAGGTCCGCATTCACGGCGCGGATCCGGAGCAGCTGGTGATGTTCCTCGATGCGCTCAAACGCATGGGCGCGATCTGGAAATACGATCCTGCCGAAAAGACGCTCTTCGTGGATGGCGAACTCTCATCCCTCAACGCGCTCAAAGTTCAAACCCTCATTTACCCCGGCTTCCCAACAGATCTCATGGCACCGATGGGTGTCGCGCTCACGCAAGCCAAGGGCGTCAGCCGCATTTTCGAAACGCTCTTCGAAGGCCGCATGGCCTACCTCTACGAACTCGAAAAAATGGGCGCACATGTCGAAGTGCTCAATGCCCACGAAGCGCTCATCATCGGTCCCACTCCCCTTCGGGGCCGTCTTGTCGCCAGTAACGACATCCGCGCCGGCGCCGCGATGGTACTTGCGGGGCTCTGCGCCGACGGTGAAACCACGATCACCGATGTTCGGTACATCGAACGAGGGTTCGACAAGCTGGATGATAAATTAAGGAGCTTGGGGGCGAGTATTGAACGGATTGAGGTTTAATTAGCAATGAGGAATGAGCAATGAGCAATTAATTTCTAATTCCTCATTCCTAATTGCTAATTTATCTCTTTCTCCATTAGCATCTCTCCAACCAATGCTGACGTTTACATCCCCCGACGGCCGCAGCCTACTCATTGAAACGGGCAACAAGACAAAGCTTGCGTTTTACCCGAGCAAGCCGGTTGCCGGAGCGTTGAACTTTTTGAGCAAGCCCGAAGAGGAACCGGCAAAGGATACTATTTCCTGGCCTGGCGAGTATGACATAGGCGGCGTCAGCATCCGCGGCATCGGACAGAATGACGGAGGACACGTCTCGTTTGTCATCGAAGCGGAAGGCGTGCGTATTGCCATCCTTTCCGCACCGCTCCAGGAATGGTCCGATCACGATCTCGGGCTTCTCGGCGACGTCGCCGTCATGGCGATCCAGGGTGACGATCCGAAAATCGCGCAGAAAGTGATCGAAGAAGTGGACCCTCGCGTGATCATCGCACTTGCTTCGGACAAGTCCTCCGCTAACGATGTGCTCAAAGTCATCGGTGCCGTGGGAATGGCCCCAGTGCCGGAGTGGAAACTCAAAGGAGGGCTGCCGGCAGAAGGTCGTCAAGTGATAGTACTCGAAGCGTAATATTTTCATTTCGTAGCACGAGGCCCTGAGCGGGGCCGAAGGGCGGAGGGGAGGCAGGTGATTGTGTTGGAAGCTTAAAGTAGCGGCTTCCTCATATTGGACATAGAATTCATCTGTCCGCTTCTTTGTTTGTCTTCTCACGCCAAGTTCCGGCACTTGCTCTCGTAGTTCAACGGATAGAACGACCCTCTCCTAAGGGGTAAATATAGGTTCAATTCCTATCGAGAGCACCACTTCAAAACGATGGCGAAGTTGGGGGGATACATACGAGCAATAACCATAAAAATGGGTTTTCAGTATTTCTTTTAGAAGTATATAAGACCACAATCTTTCCGACCCTGCCCACCGGTCTTTCACAAGCCGCAGAAAGAGAGAGATGCCATGAAAGTGCGTACGATCCAGTCTCATAGGCTGGTGGAAGAATTGAAAAGGGCAGAAATGCCCAAAGAATCGTTTCCGATGGCTGTAATCCGCTCCATGGGGTATCCATTTTTCCGCAGAAGAAGAGGTATTCCACATGGGGTGGAGAACCTCACTGTAAAAGCGGAGAAAGTGTATATCGACCCCCTGCATCAAGAAGTTGCATTTTGCACTTCTTGCGGATACCAGGCCGTCGATAAGGTCCCCCGATCTGACGGGTTGCCGTATCCAGACAGTGGAACGGTGCGAACAGAATTAGAGTGTGTTGTCCCTTACGCAGCGCACTATCGAGTGTTGATGAAGGTGACGGTCAACGGGGCCGTCACTGCAAGAATTGTGTCTGCCATCCCAGAAGCGGCGTGTGTGTAAGCACAGGGAAGACTCCGGGCGGGGTCTTTTCTTATCGCACAAAAATATTCCGACCACTTACACAAGCAGGTATACTGTCCGCCATGAAACGTCTCGCTCTCTTCCTGGGACTCCTTCTACCCGCAGTAGCATTCGCACTTTCCTTTGAGGATCAAACCGATCGTTACACTGATGCTCCCTTCAACAGCGCCGTTACCGCGGGTGTCAGCGTCCTTACGGAAGCCGGAGCAATCGAAGGAAACCCCGATGGCACGTTCATGCCCGACCGCCTTCTCAACCGTGCGGAGTTTTTGAAGATCGTCCTGAAGAGTTACCCGTCATCCACAGTGGATACCGAAAAAGATGCGGGCAATTGTTTCCCTGACGTGGGCCAGTGGGACTGGTTCAGCGCGTATGTGTGTTACGCAAAGGCGCAGGGCATCGTCGGAGGATATCCCGACGGCTACTTCCGCCCGGAGAATTCCGTGAATCACGCAGAAGCATTGAAGATGCTCGGGGAGTTATATGGTCTCATCAACAATGACGTTCGGGGCGAGTGGTTCGTACAGTATCGCGAAGGGGCATACGATGCGGGCGTGGGGCTTCCGGGATTGGAACAAAATATGGAACATCTGCTGACTCGTGGCGAAATGGCGCGGCTTGCTGCTGCGTATCTGGCGCATTCCCAGGATCAACTTGAGGAATACAGAGCGATGGAACGGGGAGAGCGGACATCTGCATCCTCCTCAGCACCCACGTCCTCCTCAGCACCCGCGGAGGGGTGCTGCTCGTCCTCATCGGTCATGTCAGCATCCAGCACTTCCTCTTCAGGCCCCGTCTCCCGCTGGACGCATCCCACGCCTTCGCGCTTCCTCATCGTCGGCAGCCGCACGATGCCCATCGCCTCGGGCGTGTTCCAGTTCTCCGCTCCGGTGGACATCCGCTCGGTGACGGTGGAAATGAAGAAGGAACTGCGCACACTCAAGCATCTGCATCTCGTGGACAACATGGGCCGTACTCTTATTACGCTCAAGCCCGATACCTCGGACATCAATGACCGGCGCTGGAAGGGGGAAGCCGCTATTAATGAGGCCACAGTCGGGCCGGGCAGCATTCCGCTCGGGATCGAGGCGACGATCAAGACCTCGCTTGAAGGAGGATTTCCCGAGGAATTCGTCGAGGTCAAAACCATGTCGATGATTGTGGCACTCACGGGAGACATTCAGACGTCGCAGGCAATCCCGGTGGAGTGGTCGCACCCGGCGCATCAAACGGCCAACGCCATCATCGAAAAAGTGGAGAACGCGGGCCCCAAAGAAGCGTTGCTGGAACTCGGGACCGGTAAGCGCATCGGCGAATTCCGGCTCAGGGCCCAGAGCACAGGAGCCACACTTGTTGTGCGGAATCTTCAGCTTACACCGCGTATCGGAGGCGGAATTAATGTCTCCAACTGGCATATCACTCGTTCCACCGGGGGATCGATCGGCAGCTGCTCACTTGGCAGCGAAGGATTCATAAACTGTCCCGTGACCGAAGAGATGGGAACCATCACCGGAGGTGCTCTCACACTCGTGATCTCGGGAGACATCAGCCTGGGCAAAGCCGGACAAGGCGCGACGTTGCAGCTCCTCCTCAATGATCCGGGCTCGCTCACCACATTCGGCGCCGTGCAATGGACCGACGGCACGGGTGAGTACCGGTGGCTGGAAGGAGAGGCGCCACTGGCCACGGGCACAGGATGGGAAGGGTGATGGGGAATGGTGGATGGTGGATGGTGAGGTCGATGGGGAAAGAGCACAATAGCGATATGCCGCTGCATGAAATCCGTACTGCGGGTGATCAGGAATTCGTCGAACAATCGGCGAAGTTTCTTGCGGAGAAGATCACAGATGCCATCGCAGACCGCGGAGAATGCATTCTCGGTCTTTCCGGCGGTTCTACACCGAAGCCTGTTTATGAGGCGCTTGGGAAGATGCCGCTTGATTGGGATCACGTCCGGTGTTTCCTGATCGACGAACGGTACGTCCCCGCGGACTATAACGACAGCAATCAGAAACTGGTGCGTGAAACACTCGTAGCCCATGCGCGCATCAAGGAGCGTAATCTGGTCTTCCCCGATACCTCATTGCCCTTGGAGGAATGTGTGAAGCGGTATGCCCGTGATCTCATCGCACTATTTGACGAGCATCTCGCCGATCTTGTCATTCTCGGCATGGGCAGCGATGGCCATATCGCTTCTCTGTTCCCTCCTCTGGATCAAGTTCTCATGGACGATTCACGGATGGTCGCCCATACAAAGACCGATCAATTCGCCGTGCATGACCGCATCACCGTTACCCTTAATCCGATTGCTGCGGCAAATCATGCTGTGTTCCTGCTCAAAGGTGCAGACAAGAAAAAAGTATGGGATGAAATGACGATAAACATTGCAGATGAACGACGCTGGCCGGCAAAGAGAGTCTTGGAGTCGACGGAGACGACGGTGATTTGGGGATGAAAAGTTTGCGAGGGTTGCGGAGGTTGCGCAGTTTGCGAAGCTTCGCGCATTAAGAAGAAAGACTGAACACCGCAACCCTCGCAACCTTCGCAACCTCCGCAACCTTAATTCGCCACATCCTTCAAATGATCCACCACCTTCCCCTCCGCCACCAAAATCAAATCCACCCTCCACCCCCATTCCCGTTCTTGGGCAGCAATCCAGCGTTCGGCCGCGCGTACGACACATTTCTTTTTATCTTCAGTGAAATTTAGGAGCGGCGTGTAGTCGGGATCATTCTTTGTGCGTGCCTTGACCTCCACAAAAACAATCACGCCATCGACGGGGTCGTAGACAATGAGGTCGATCTCGTCTTTGAGAATCCGGACGTTGCGGCCGAGGAGGCTGTAGCCGCTCGTGAGTAAATACCGCATTGCGATGTTCTCTCCATTCATGCCGGTGATGAGGTGATCTGCCATCGTGGCGAGTATTGTTTTTGAGGCCACAAACTTTGGCGAGTGTACAAACGTACACCTGAAATTTTTATTGGAGCCTTTTTTGAGGCCAATCGACTAATAGATTCCTAAAACTGCATTCAAAAAAGTCGGGCAGCGGGGTCTCGTTCCTCCCTACACTGCCCCACTATGCTCACGCAGCTCACATCATTTGCCACTCACGGCGTCGGCGCGCAGAAAGTGAACGTCGAAATCGGCGCTCCGCCGGGTGACGGAAAAATGTTTATCGTCGGGCTTGGCGATACCGCCGTGAAGGAAAGCGAGCAACGGGTGCGGATTGCGCTTCGGACAAGCGGGTACCGATTTCCCACAGGGCGACGGATCACGGTCAATCTTGCGCCCGCAAGTTTCCGCAAAGCGGGTCCCCGCTACGACCTGCCGATCGCTCTGGGCCTTCTCATCATCAGGGGTGCTCTCGAGATCGATCCGGAGCGGCTCAAAGAAATCGCCTTTCTTGGAGAGCTTGCCCTCGACGGATCGGTGCGGCATGTCACGGGGGTGCTTTCTGCCGCCGTTGCATGCCGGGACATGGGAATCCGCACGATTGTCGTGCCGGCGATGGACGGAGCCGAGGCTGCGTTGATTCCCGGCATCGAAGTCATCGGTGTTTCTCATCTCTCCGAGGTCGTTTCCATTCTTGCAGGAGAAATGGATTGCCCTGCTGTGCGTCCGATGAAGGAGACCAAGGCTCTCGAAGAACACTATGCGGATTTCGCCGACGTTCGCGGACAACAGGCCGCCAAGCGCGCGCTCGAGATCGCGGCGGCCGGCGGCCACAACGTACTCATGAGCGGCGCGCCGGGTGCGGGGAAAACGCTGCTTGCCCGGGCGCTTCGAGGCATTCTCCCGCCGATGACGACAGAAGAAGCGATCGACGTGACGCGCATTTATTCCGTCGCCAATCTCCTCCCAGAAGATTCCCCGCTTATTTCTGAACGACCGTTCCGCGTCGTGCATCACACTGCGAGCGCTGTTTCCATCGTCGGCGGCGGCCAGACCCCAGGCCCGGGCGAAATCAGCCTCGCGCACCGCGGTATTCTCTTTCTCGACGAACTTGCGGAGTTTCCATCGCAAGTGCTCGAAGTTCTCCGCCAGCCGCTCGAAGATCGCACAATCACCATCACCCGCGCCCAAGGCAGCGTCACCTTTCCTGCGGATTTCACACTCGTCGCCGCGATGAATCCTCCGATGGCGACGGGCGGTCCGCAGCGCAAAATGTCGAGGATTTCGCGCCCCCTCCTCGACCGGATTGATCTCACGATCGGCGTGGATCCTGTAGAGATCGCCGATCTTCAGGGAACGCGGCCGAAGAATGCCGAGACGAGTGAGGCGATCCGTAAGCGTATCCTCGCGGCCCGGGGATGGCAACGGAAACGCTTCGAAGGCACGTCTCTTGTGACGAATGCCGCGATGGACGTGCGGCATATCGATCGCATGTGTCCGCTCGACAAGGCCTGCTCGGAGCTTCTGCGTAAGGCGGCGGAGAAGCTCGGATTATCCGCTCGGGCCTATCACCGGACG
>MFXS01000025.1:22167-25362 GCA_001788925.1 Candidatus Peribacteria bacterium RIFCSPHIGHO2_01_FULL_55_13 | reverse complement strand
GGCGTTGCAGTACAGACAAGCGCCAGAGGATTAAGCTATTATCCAAGCCCATGCACTTCGCAGACGCCCTCACTACCCGCACCCGCAAAACCTCCCCCGTCTGCGTCGGTCTCGATCCCGTTGTGAGCAAACTTCCGGAAGGAATCGATCATACCTCCGCGGGCCTCACTGCGTTTTGTCGCGGCATCATCGATGCGACCGCTGAGTATGCAAGCTGCATAAAGCCGCAGCTCGCGTACTTTGAAGTGCTCGGCTGGGAAGGCATGAAAATCTTCTGGGAAACTTGCGAATATGCGAAGAAAAAAAATCTCCTGGTTATTGCGGACGGCAAACGCAATGACATCGGTTCCACCTGCGAGGCATATGCCGAGGCATATCTTGGCAAAGGCAAACCCGTTGATGCGCTTACGGTCAGTCCGTATTTGGGGTCCGATGGAATACACCCATTCATCAATCTTGCCGTACACAACGACAAAGGCCTCTTCGTCCTTGTGAAAACCAGCAACACCTCTTCAGGCGAACTCCAGGATCTCCCCATCGGCGACGAAGTGGTCCACGAGCATCTCGCGCAACTTGTGGAAGGCTGGGGCGCGCAGCATCTGGGGAAAAGCAATCTTTCCTGCGTGGGTGCTGTTGTCGGTGCGACGTATCCGGAAGAGATGAAATATCTTCGCACCCTCATGCCGCATATTCCCTTTCTCATTCCGGGTTACGGCGTGCAGGGGGGAACAGCGGAAGATGTGAAGCACGGATTCATTCCGGACGGCACCGGAGCGATCGTGAATGCTTCACGCAGCATCATTTACGCATCGAAGGGTACGGATTGGCAAGAGGCAGCCAAAATGGCGACAGCGAAAATGGCCGAGGAATTGCAAAATATACTATAATATGGTATTATATACCATATGCCTTTCAGTGAAAACGGCCCAGCTCCTGTGGAGGGAACCAGCGAACGTAAAGAGGTAAAATCAGACCCAAGCGTCCCCTCCCCTGTTCCAAAGAGCCAAAATACACCCCTCCCGAAAGAGCAAGAAACAGATTTGAGCAGCAAGCTTGATAACATCATGAGTCTTGCCCGAATGGCGAGTTACTTGCCGTCGCAGGTACAGCAATCCTGCATTGATCAGTTATTGGGAAAGGCCGGTCTCCCCATGGGAGAGTATGTCTATTCACAAGATCTCATGCTCAAAGCGATTGAGTGTGGTGAAGAACTCGAGAGAGGACTAAAGGAGTACGAGCAGACATCAGATAAAAAATCCCGGGAGAAAATATTGTTAGCTTTGGCGCAAAAATCCGAGTTGTTTGCAGATCGTCTCTTGCGACAATTTATTAGCGATAACGGGTCTAAAGAAAGCCTCCAATCATATGATCGTCAACGTTATGTAAGAAATAAAGATGTCTATAAGACAGATGTACTAAGTACACAGATGAAAGTTGCAGGATTACTGGTGGGAAAGGATTATGCAGGTGCTCTGAATGCAGCTAAGCAATACATTCAGGAATCCATTCTGGGTATTGGCACATCTTATACCATTGATCAGAAAATTGAGAAAATGGTCAATGGCTTGGCTGAGAATCTTATAGCCCGCACACAACAAAATTTTCTACCGATTCTTGAATCTAAAATACGAGAGTTCTCACAACGAGGATTTGCTACATCCTTTATCAATAGGGCGAAGCAAACGGCAAATTTTGCAAAGGACTGGGTCGCAACCCCTTTTGATAGCGAGGCAAAAGAGAGAATGGCGAGTGGCCTGACTCCGATTACGTATATGGGACCTGTGAATGCACTCAAGGAATTCGGCCCCATTCTCCGCGATCTTTGTCGCACTGCGTATCACGTCAGTCTCAGCAATAGCGAGCTACTGGAGTTGATGGCGTCGCTTGCCGGTACCGTAGCTTTCGATGTTGCGCTTATCGCTGCGACATGGGGTACTGGAGCAATGGTGAAAGCTACGGAAACAGCGGGAAAAGCAACGCAAGTGGCCGGGGTTGGTCTCAAAGCAATGGCGGCAATGTCTGTTGGTTTCGGTGCAGGGAAAATAGTGGCTGGCATCCCGCATTCTGTATCAAATTCATTATCATTCTCTCAGCTCGAAGAAAAAGTTCATGAGCAATTGGTTCGATAATAGATTATGGGGGATCATTTTCGATCAAAACCACTTCACCCCCATTTTCTCCATCCACTGATCCGCCGCGTCCGGGCCATGCGATCCTGCGATATACAGATGCAACTTCGTCTGCTTTTTATCCAGATGCTTTTGCAGCGGCTCGATGATGCGCCAGGCCGTGCGTACTTCATCAAACGACAGGTACCATGTCTGCTTTCCGGTGATCGCTTCTAGAAGCAGCAGTCCGTGTTCCGGAAGGCAGTCTCCCATGCATACGAGTGGATCATTCATGATCAGAGGCCGGAATTCTGGCTCCGTGCCGCCGAGTTTCGTCTGCAGATGGAGCCGCATGCCGGCTTCCCCCTGCAGGATGATATCGAGCCTGTTCGGCGTCGCGCCTTTGCCGATTTTCTGGGGTTCCTGAAAAGCAATCGAGATCCGGGTCTCTTTTTTGTGGAGACGTTTTCCGGTTCGGAGGTAGAAAGGCACGCCTTCCCAGCGCGTGGACCGTGACATCAGCCGCAATGCGATATAGGTCGACGTGCGTGAACTTTTGGCGACGCTTTCTTCCCTTTTATAGCTCACTTCGCGTTCTCCATTGATCGTCCCCGCGTCATATTGTCCCTGCACGATCACATCATCGAGCGAAACGGCGTGCGGCAGATAGAACTGGTCGAGCGCATGGATGCGCGCGGCCTGGATGCTGTCATCCTCCTGAAGCCGCATCGTTAAAAGCGCGCAAATCTGCAGAAGATGTGACTGCACCATGTCGCGAAGCGTTCCCACGGCGTCGAAGTAGCCCGCTCGCCCCTCCAGTCCCGCCGATTCCATAGCGGTCACCTCGATGTGATGGATCATCGTGTGCTTTAAAATGCGCTCGAGAATCGGATTGGCGTAGCGCAGGTAGTAGATGTTGCGGACGGCTTCTTTGCCAAGGTAATGGTCGAGCAGATAGATTTCTTTTTCTCCAAAACTTTTTGTGAGCGCTGATTTCACTTTCTCGAAACTTTCCAGATCAGACCCCACGGGCTTTTCCATGATGCAACGGAAATTGTCCTCGCCTTTGTGGTGGTGAATCCCGCCC
>MFXS01000025.1:1115-22122 GCA_001788925.1 Candidatus Peribacteria bacterium RIFCSPHIGHO2_01_FULL_55_13 | reverse complement strand
ATAAGCGAGGCGCACCGGCTGCCCTGCCCTGAGCTTCGTCGAAGGGTTCCAACCTTTTTCCATAGTGTCGATTTTTTTGGCAAGCGCCTTGAAGTCTGCCGTCTTGTCATATTGCCCCTGGTGGTACTGCACATGCCCGAGAAATTCCTGGAGCGCCTTCTCCGTCACTTCCGGCATCGATTCCCGCACGGACGCCTCCACCATCGCGCGGAAGCTGGCGTCATCCATTTTGGACCGCGCAAAGCCGATCACCGCATAGTCCTTGGGCAGCCGCTTTTTCAGTGCAAGGATATACAGCGAAGGGTACAGCTTTATCTTCGCCAGATGCCCGGAGGCTCCGAAGATAACCAGGCTGAAGGGGCGGGAAGCAGCAAGCATGGCGATACCACATTCTACCGCATGAACATGCATGTGTCAGCCTGTATCGTGCTCCATATCCACAAGAAGGGGCGCCCAGGGATTACACGTCGCATTGTTCTGATACATTCCTTTCGTGCATACCCTCCCCCTCTGTCATGGGCGATGATCTGTTCACCTTCTACATGCAGGTGTGTGGTGACGAGGCACTCGCCGAAGCCTCACTGTCTCGCCTGCGCAGGCACTATCCTGCAGCCCGTCTTGTCCTTTGTTCTGACGGAGGAGACCCGCTGGCACTTTCAGTTTTGGGCGAGCAGTTTGCTGCAGAGATGCACGCCGGCAAGGCGCTTTATGGTGTGGAGAACGGCGGAAAGTTGTGGCAGAGGATATTTGATCTGTACTTGAAAAAACCCACGGCGTTCCTTGTAAAAATTGATCCGGACACGCGCATCGACCGTACATTTACACAGATGCCACCTTCCGATTCCGTCAGCGGAAGCCGGCTGGCGTCCGGGTTTATCCAGGGCGGATGCATCATTATCCCGGAGCGCGTCGCTCAGCGCCTGTCGGCATCGGGCATTCTCTACGGTGACCCGATGAAACACTGGGCCTCGTATTTTTCTGTCACGAAGCCGACTTGGTTTACGCCCCCCGGACCGCCGCGCATTCATACGGACTGGCTGTTGCATCGAGCATGCCAGACACTGGGGATTCCCACCAAAGCTCATCCGGAGATCGCATCGGAATGGATGGAACTGCGCGACAACACACATCAGGCATATGCCGCTCTGCACCCCGATAAATTTTTACACCATTCCGGAGCGCTACGCTCCTTGTTGCTCCGGCAACATCAAGCTGTCTGTACCATCCTTGCCAAAGCTATTGCAAAGCCGGCGACACCACTCGTATGCAATGCAACATTCAACGCAGATATCTTTGTGGGGTATACCGGTAACACCGGCGATGCATTGATGTACCGCGCGGTTGAGCAGCATTTTCCACATGCACGGTGTACGTACAATGCCGGACCGGTTCAGGATAGCGACATCCTCTTTGATGCTTCGGGAAACTTTTTCGGCGCTCCTTGGGGGCAGAAGCGGTTACATATGCTTGCAGAAGCAATGCCCGGATGGAGGCAGCAGAACAAGCGCGTTATTTTCCTTCCCCAGAGCTTCGGCCCATTCTCTCCGGAAGAAGAAATTTTGATGGAACGCATTCTCCAACATGCCGACCGCGTCTATGCGCGGGAAGAGTCCTCATTGGAGCATTTGTATCCTCTTTCGCGGGGGCATACGCCAGTGCGCGTTGCGCCCGATTTTTCCATTGATGTGCCCGGGATGCTTCCTGCGGAGTGGTATCCGCAAGGGAGACCCATCGCGATCGTGCCAAACATGCGGATGCTCGACCAAACCCTTCCGGCAATTGCCGAATCCTACGTCCCCTTTCTGTTGGAAGTGATACGGGCCTCGCGTGATTACGGTCTCACGCCGTTTTTACTTGTCCACGAGGAGCGTGATGAGCCTCTCTGCAGAGCAATTCAAGAACGATGTCATTCCCCCATTGCTCTGGTGCAGCCCAAGGACGCACAGGTGACCAAAGGAATTATCGGCGCCTGTGAAGCGCTGGTCGGTTCTCGGTACCACGCACTCATTAACGCGCTTTCCCAAGGTGTTCCTGCTTTGGCAACGCGTTGGCATCACAAGTATGACGCACTGTATTCCCTCTATGCATGTCCGGAATACCTCATCGATCTTCCGTCATCTCCGGAACAGATCGCCGAAGCCGTGGATCTCCTGTGCGCCGAAGCGCGAAGATTACCTTTGCTCACACGCATCCATCATGGTATCCAGAAACACCACCAAGAGGTCGGCAACATGTGGCGTGAAGTAGATGCTGTCGTTGCCGAGATCAGCACGCCTGCTTAGGGCAGGAAAACGTATCCCGGCTTATCCGGAGCGATCACCTGCCATGGCAGATCAGGCAGCGCACGCGAGAGCAGCGCATGATACTTCTGTAGTTTCAGTCCTTTCCATTCCATGAAGAGGGTCTTTTGTCTTGCGGATGGAGCGCGTACCAGCAGCAGCAGGCACAGGCCGCTGTGGTCCGCTCCATCCAGCGGCTCATCCCCCCCTCCTTCCGATGGTTCGCCATGGAGATCCACAATGCGGATATGCTCGAAATGTTCCAGAAGAGCCTCGCGCATGCCGCTTCCCGCATATCCATGCAATAGAGAACGTGGCGCGATCACCGCGCCGATGCCGGTAACGGTCTTTTGCAGGAGCGCATGGACGCAGGCGATGCCCCGGAGCGCAGGCGATGCTACGGCGTCCCGTTCCATTCCATTGCGTTTCAGGGCATGGAGGTAGCGGGAGAGCAGCGCGTGCGCAGCGGCATTCATCGTGACCGGAACGTCCTCTCCAAGCGCCGCGCAGATGACGGAGACCGTCGATCGTGCATCATCCGTGCCGAGCACATTCGCGGAGATCGGAAGCAACTCGTCTCCGGAGAGGGGCATGCGCAATGCCTGCAGCAGGGCGCTCAGGCGGGCCGTGGCTATCGCCCGCAGTACCGGCGAAGATTCTTCCATGTGCATCCTCCCGAGTACGTCATGCCGGAGGGCATCCGGATTCGCGCCGCGCTCAATGCCCGCGTTCACCATCCTCCGCAAAAATTCTCCCGCAAGTTCTCCGCGACCGCTGCTGAGATGTGTCACGCGGACGCGGGGATCGGCGATGCCAAGCTCCATTCCTGTCTCCTCTTTGAGCAGCGTGTGGACCGCTTGCGAAAGAAAGGTTCCGAAGCTCAGGGGGACGGGCGGGCGGAGATCCGCGGTGCACATCTGGCTGACGATAAGCGCGACATCGTCGCTCGCCCATTCCTTTCTGCACTGCTGGCGCAGCATCGGGAAGTCCTGCCTCTGCAGAATGCCGATGAGTTCCTGTAGCGCTCCTTCAATCGCAAGCGGTAGCTTGCCTGCTTGCACTATCGAACGGATCCATGCCCGCTCCGGCGGCAGGATGGCGATGAGCGATCCGAGCGTCTGGCGCCGTGCAAGCGCCGATCCTTCCAGGGGCCGCGGGTGCGACGCCATCGCCGCACAGAGCGCGATCGCAAACACATATGCCGCTTCCTCATGTTGCTTCGTGTCTGCCACGGCAGGGAAATCTGGCGAGGATTGCTCCTCCAAAAGTGCGTGCCGGATGCGGTCGACCGCTCTGCGAAAATCCCGCGCGAAGGTCATGAGGGGATCCGGGGTCGCATCACTCGTTTCAGCAAACGCGACGGATTTTGTTGCGCATGCGAGCGCGCTGTCCATCAACACCGCAGTGGGCGACGCGGTGCGGATGAGATGATGCGGTCGATGGGTGGAGGTGGGGACAGGGTCATAGACCAGACCCGGCACGGAGAGCATTCCTTCGGGTGACGCGTACCGCAGAGCGATGTTCCGGAGTTCGCCCAGCGAAAGCGGCCGGCCAGAGACGCACCGCTCCGCGAGAGCGTGCCAGTGGTACACCTTCCGCGGATCGCATCCCGGCGTTGCCAGCAACGCTGCCCATCCCCCCAGAATCTTTCCCATGAACTGTTCTGGCGTGCGTACCGGGAAATGTGCGATGCCGATGCTTGCCGTCGCGATCGCCGGGAACACTTCGCCCGTCGACGTGCGCGTCAGTTCATGGCAACCCATCGCGAGATGCCAGTCACTGCCGCGCAAAATCTCTGCCGGGATCAGCACCTTGCGGATCGGTGGGTTCTCCGCGTTCCGCCGCTGCACAATGCGCTGCAGTGGATTACTGTCACTCATATTGTCTTCCGGCGTGGGCACATATGTTTTCCACGCGAGCAACTGCACACGATCCGTTCCCAAAACCGCAAGCGTCTCCGTCACGGTCTTTCCCTCTGCGGCTACAAGGAATTCATCGGCATCCAGCGACATCAACCACTCCGCCCCGCCCTGCCTCGCAAGGGTTCCCAACCGTCCACTCACAATCGATGACTGCAGATATCCCGGATCCATTTCTTCATGCAGTTCGATCGGGAACCCTTCCGCCTGCAGGCGCTCCAAGATCTCTTTCGTGTTATCGATGCAACGGTGGAGCACGAATACCATCCGCACCGCATGCACCGCGTTATGCCGTACGAATGTTTCGATGATGTCCGCTTCATTGCGGACCAGGCTGACGGTGGCGAGACGGGGCATGCTCATAGAGAGGAGGAGTACCGTACCCCAAGAGAGATACGGATGCCATGCTGCGAAAACGTCGCCTGCTTGCATTTGCACAGATGTATTTATGTGGCTTCGATATCATTCCGATTCGCCGCTAGCTCTAGAGCTAACGTAAAAGATAGTTGTCTTGAAGTACGCTGGCTTCGGAATATGGTAGAGGTATGCCCATCAGCACCCTTGGCTCCAGGGAGCAGATCTGGGGAATCCAGGAACATTATAATATATGGTGTAACCGACAGAAGCTGAACATGCCAAGCGATGATCATTTTTTGCGTTTCGTGGGTGAGGCGCGTTTGCAGATAAATCGCATGTGTCCGCATACTCTGATGCAGACGAGTTTGGTCTCGTTTGGTGGAGATACGAGTGGAGGCGGATTCATCACGGATGCTCAAGGAGAAGATGTGGACTTTGTTGCAGAGTGCAATCATGGACTAGTAGCCTCCGTGGTCCCGTTTTCGGGGGATCAGTATGGGCGTTATCTCCATGATGTGATTATGCAACCCTGCCCCAATGCAATCGTCGCGGAAGAGTTTGCAAGCGGACACAAAACAGATTTATTCGTCGAACCCCAGGCTTTGGATACCGTTACACAACGTGTTTGGCAGCGTCCTCATCTTTCCCGAAATGTGGGAGGAATTTATCTGTTTGATGACCGACGTCTTCGTGAGGCGAAAGAGCGCCTGAGGGCCCGTCAAAATCTTTGGCATGTGCTCAGCAGAGGCTGGGAATCCAAAGAAAAGTCTTCGCCTGATCTTGCGCCCTCCCCGGCTGCCGCCTAAGATCCTCCCACATCACCGCTATCCAGAGCGACGGAAAGAGACCTGGCTCGTTTGATCCGTCCCCCAACTCTTCACCGCGTGAAGCAAGTGGGAATTCCAGCCCCGACTAGGGGAAGATAGTCCGCAGCCCGCGCTTCCTCTACACAGGAAGCGTTTTTGTTCACGAAGGAGACGCAACGTGGTTCGACAGGCTCACCACTGCGTCTCTACGGAACCACATTCCCCTGAATCTAAATTTTCATCTTCATTCCCATATCCGTATGTCTCACCTCTTCACATCCGAGTCCGTAACAGAAGGTCACCCCGATAAACTCTGTGACCAGATCTCCGATGCCATCCTCGATGATGCGCTGAGGCAAGATCCGCATGCGCACGTTGCGTGTGAATGCCTCGCGACCACGGGTCTCGTGGTTGTTGCCGGTGAAATGCGCACGAGCGGCTACATCGATATCGCCGGAGTTGTGCGTGAAACCGTCCGCGAAATCGGATACGACGACGCCATCTACGGATTCGATCACAAAGCCTGCGCAGTTGTCGTCTGTGTTGGCGCACAAAGCGCGGACATTGCACTTGGTGTAGACAGTGAAACGAACGTGCAGAAAGAGCAGGGCGCGGGAGATCAGGGATTGATGTTCGGTTTTGCCTGCGATGAAACTCCGGAACTGATGCCACTCCCCATCGCCATGGCCCACAAGCTCACCAAGCGCCTTTCGGAAGCCCGCAAGAACAAGGAAGTCGGCTTCCTGCGCCCGGATGGTAAAAGCCAGGTCACCGTGGAATACAGCGATGACGGCCGGCCACTTCGCATCAGTTGTGTCGTTATCTCCACACAGCATGCCGAGGGTGTTTCCTACGAACAGATCTGTACCGATGTGAAAAGCCACATCATCAACCCGATCTGCAAAGAGTACATCGATGAAAAGACTGTGTTTCACATCAACCCGACCGGGCGCTTCGTCATCGGAGGCCCCCCGGGCGACTGCGGACTCACCGGCCGCAAGATCATCGTGGATACCTACGGAGGATACGGTCGCCACGGAGGCGGAGCTTTCTCCGGAAAAGATCCGAGCAAAGTGGACCGCAGTGCCGCCTACGCCGCGCGCTGGGTTGCCAAGCACGTCGTGAAAGCGGGGCTTGCCGCAAAGTGTGAAGTGCAGGTCGCCTACGCCATCGGTATCGCCGCACCAGTCTCCATTCGTGTGGATACGTTTGGCACCATAAAGCAGGCGCAGGGAGGAAGAGCCCTTACAGACCGCAGCATCGAGCAGGCGATCGGAAAAGTATTCGATCTCCGCCCGGCTGCGATCATCCGCGATCTTGAGCTTCTCCGTCCGCAGTATAAAAAACTTGCGGCCTACGGTCATATGGGTCGTGAAGATCTGGGAGTCGCGTGGGAGCAGACGCCGAGGGTGGAAGCTCTTCTACAGGCACTTTCTTAAATCCTATGGAAATCGAAGATACACAGGCATTCGCTCAAATGCGGAAACTGCAGGAGCTTCCCAAATTTGGATATCCACATGGTATCAGTGCATATTTTGTGATTGTGAACCAAGGTCATGCCGCCATTCGTGATGGCGCAAAAGAGGCTGGTACTACTGTATTTCGTCATCGTGGAGCCGAGGGCGTCCATGAAGTGTTTAAAGGCTTGGGGTCCAACATGAACGTCGAAACTCTTAAAAGAGAGATCACCAAAAGAGTGAATCAGGTACTCGCGCTTCCCGCGAAGCCTCCAGCAATGCCACGCGTACTTCCGCCCAATGCCAGTGTATCCCCGAGCCCACCACCCCCAAATCCGGCGCCGACCGTTCGTCCACCGACAGGGGGGCAATCATATCCTCCTCCATTGAAAGTGCCGAAGAACAGATGGCCGTAGTGCCTTATTTACCTTGGCTCAATCGCAATAAACGCGAGTAGTTCCCGTACTGCTTTCTGCTCTTCGGTGAATTTCATTGAGCCCTTCTGCTTGCGGTCCGCAACGATGAGCGCCAGGTGATAGAAGAAATATTCGTGGCTGTAGCGGAACGCGTTTACCTCTTCCCATCTCAAGTGCGGGAAGAAGTGCTGGAGCTCGGCTTTGAGGTCTTCCAGATTCGGTGCAGACAGTTTCCAGCCGTTCACCACGAGAAAATACGTGAGGACCGCGACACCGAGGCGCTTGTTTCCGTTACTGAAGAAGTGTCCGTCGATCACGGAACAGAAGAGATACGCGGCCTTGCTCAAGGTATCGGCATACTCATCGCGCTGCATCAGATCAAACGTCGCCGCGAGGCGGTCGATTCCCCTTCTTTCATCGTCGTAGTATGGCGCGGGCTCCGACTTTGCCATGTTCTCCCGGATCAGCGGGAAGAGAAGTTCGTGGGCGGCGGTGATGGTGGGGTAACGCACGGAAAAGTGGAAAGTGGAAAACGGAAAGTGGAAAAAAACGGATTATTTTTTACTCAATTCACGGAGGACAGAGCCGATGAGCGTGCCGAGGTCCTGTTCGGGCCGCTTCTTTTTGGAGCGCTTCCGGAGCTCTTCGAGCATCCCCGACTCCTGCAGGATTTTCCCGAGCGCGGGAGTGAGGATGAACGCGACATCGCGGTTGTGGCTGCGGATCACGGCGTAGTCTTCCACGTTCTGGAGTGCGATTTTTGCACTGCGCTGCAGATCGGAAATGGGGATGATGGGGAGGAGGGAGTGCATAGATATACATAATATTTTATATATTATATTATGTCAAATAGAAATGACCAATGACCAAATAGCAATGACCAAACAATGCAAACGACCAATGGCCAAGAATACAATGAGCCACTTGGTATTTTGTTATTACCTGGTCATTGTGTTATTGGTGCTTGGTCATTTTCCCTGCCTGGTCATTGGTTCCTGATCATTGGTCATTATTATCGTCGTTCCCGGATAGTAATACTCCAAAATCTCTTCTGCCTTCTTTCCCTCCTCTGCCTGCCCCTCCGCTCCGCAGCCGCTCATGCCTACACCATGCCCGGCCATCGGCATGCCTTTGCACCATGGGTCGGGTTTGCTTTTGAAGATCTCCGCGTTGGGGAAATTGTTCCATCCCGCTTCATCAGGGCTTCGCGTCCGTCCGTCATCGGAAGAAAAATACGGCGGCTTGATCAGGGCATCACCGATCATCATCACTTTTCCTGCGGTGTTTCGGACGGCTTTTACCCAGCTCGGGTTTTTTAGCTCAAACGACATGCCTTTGTAGGACTGGAACCGCGCCGGGGAATCGTCGCCGTCATAGGGCATTCCGGGGAATTTGCGTTGATCCTTCTGCAGATAAAATGCGGCGTAGGTGCGCGCGGCGATCGCGAATGCGCGCTGTTTTTCGTAGGGCTCCGTATCGGGCTCCTCAGCGAGGCCTGCGAGATAATCTTCGAGCGCAATCTCATTGATGATTGCGGTTTTTCCATCAAGAACCTTGCATTCGAGTGTCCCACGGTACTGGGATTTCAATGCATTCAAATTCACCGTCGTGCAGGTTGTGGCGCCGGTTTCGCGGGTGGAAAGGCGGATTCGGATCAAATTCGGAATGAGGAATTCGGAATTCGGAATTGATACTGAGGGCTCCTCGGTATCGGTTTTTCGTTGAGATACCCTTCCCGTATCAGGTCGAATGATTTCATTCCGAATTCCGAATTCCGAATTCCTCATTCTTCTTCCTGTTACGTTAAATGTGTATTCCACTCCCCCAATCGTTGCCGTGTAGGTTCCGGGCTCGATGGGATACTGCACCTTTAAGCGAATCGTCTGCACGGAACGGGGGCGAAGATACTCGGGCAAAAGCAGATCGTTGCGGATCGCGATATCGCGGCTGCCGAGTTCCTGACTCAATCCCAAACGATTAGAGCTGCGACTCACGTTCGCGATGCGTGTACGGCGGTTCACGCCCGCGTTGCCGCTGCGGTACTGGATCACAAAGATCGCCGAATCTCCCGGTCGCCCTTCGATATTTGTCGGGCCGGAAGCAATGACACCAGTGAGCGGTTCATCACTTTTTACTCCCAGACGTGCTTTTTGGAGCTTCGCGAGGATTCCGGCGCTCTTGGCTTTGGCCACGACCGGGAAGCGGATCGCGGTGCTGTAGTCGTTGCGCGCCACATTGGTTCGTATCTGATTCAATGTCTCTGTCACGTAATAGCCTGGGCAATCCGTGGAAAGAAGATTGCGGTGCCCCAGAACCGTCTGGACTTCCTTGCCGTGGAACCGGGTCGTTCCATCCGGATCGATGTGATAGCGCTTGCTCAGCGTGATCAAAAGCCATTGAAGGGAACGCATTTGCGCCTGCGTGGGTTTTTCTATGTCGAAGTTTCCCATCAAGGAAATTCCCACCGTTCCCAGATTGCCGCAGTACACATGTCCGCCCGCCACGTAATCGCCGCCAGTCTTTCCTTCGAAGATCTTGCCGTCATCGCCGACGACATAGTGGTACCCGATGTCGCCCCAGCCCTGTGTATTGCTGTGCATGTTGTAGAGCGCCCGCATCCGCTCTTCGGAGCTGCGGTCGTCGCCGGTCACCTGGATGGCCGTGTGGTGCACCACAAGGAGCTTCACGTCTTTGCTGTATTGCAGCGCCCAGCGGTACGTCTTGTCGCCGTTTTTGCGCACCGTGCGTGCCGGAACGAACTCATCGGGGTACTTCTCATGCGCCTGCGAGCAGTCCTTTTCGCGCTTCGTCTCTGGCTCTGAGGTTTTGTCGCTTTTGATATCAGTGATCTCGGTCTCCGGTGTATCTGTATAGAGGAACGACTCGTCCGCGCCCCATTCCGAGCGTGAAATCACGCGATAGGGGTTCGCAGCGGATGCGGCATCAGGGAAAGACGTGAGAATGATCGTACAGAGGAGGCCGGACGAAATTCTCGTGAGCCACGGCGTTTGGAAACGACCTGTGGCAAGCAGTTTCTTCATGCGGAGATCATTGTCGTTCTTTTTATAAATTTTTTCCATTATTCCTTCTTTTTTCTTCAGAGATTTTCAGGAGTTTCCGTTGTCCTCTCAAGCCTGGTGAGTTCCCTCAAAAAATTATCCAGCTGGTCAGGCATGACCCGCCGTGTATTTGTATTCGGTTCATGTTTCATAAATTTTCGTAGTACAAAATATTCGTTTGCAAGCTCTGCGCCATGGAAAAAGTCCGCACTCATTAATTCCTCGCGACTTATAGATTCACTCATAAAGAAAAAGGAAATTGGCAGTAATTATCCGCCATTCTCTACCTTAATCAATGATTTCAGTGCCTATTTTCAGCCAAAATTCGGTCATAGCGCTCCACCATTTTGTCGATAGAAAATAGTTCTTGAGCCGTGGTTTTTCCATTTTCGCCCATCAATGCGCGTTTCTCAGGAGTATTTTTCAGGTTGAGGATCGCATTCCGGAGTTCCTCGATTGAACCGGACGGGATGATCGTTGCATCGTGCTCATTCGTTAAATATCCCGCGATTCCGCAGGCATCCGTCACAATCGTCGGAACGCCCATCAGCATCGCTTCGCCGGCGACAAGGCCAAAGGGGTCGTGCTCGCGTGAGGGGAGGACGAAAACATCGAGGGAGTGGTAGAAGGAGGCGAGATCATCTATATGGGGAATAATATGATTTGCCATTTTCCATTTGCGATTTGCCATTTGAGCTTCAAACTTTTCCTTTTCCGGTCCTGTTCCCACAATCGTCAGGGAAACATCCGGCAGGTCTTTAACAGCTTCAATCAAAACATCGATACCTTTGTCGTACGAGAGACGGGAAAGGGTGCCTATGTGAAACGATTTCTGATTTACGATTTCTGATTTACGATTGAGAGGTTCCAGTCGGGTCGCATCTATTCCATTAGGAATTGCAATGACATTCTTGAATCCCAAGTCTTCGTAGATCTTTTTACTGAGATCCGAAACGACAATCGTCGTTGCCATCGCGCTCAACCGTCGCAGCTTCGAAAGCCATGGATTCCATGTCAACCAACGGCCGACGCGATCGTGCTCGATCCAGATCACTTTGATGCCTTGTGCATGCAACAGAGGTGTAAGAAGCAACTTTTCCGTCATGCTTAGCATGAGAACGGCATCAAATTCGAAATGCGGAATTCGAAATGCGGAATGGAGCTTCTTTTTTATAGAAAACTGCCTCCATATAAAACTTACTGCGTCATATTTTGTTACAGGAGGACGACCAATGTGTAATTCTGAATTCCGAATTCCGAATTCCGAATTATTCTTCAATAATATAGGGCAGCTTCCCAAAAACGCGACCGTATGACCGAGATCGCGAAGTCCCTTCATCAACGCCAAGGTCTGTACCTCCGCGCCGCCGAAACGGCTTTCGAGGGGGAAGCGGGTGAAGAGGATGCGCATCCCGATGATCCTATCACTCAGGTGTTCTTCCAGGCATCGATCAAATCCCCTATTTCTTTGGCAAGGATGTCGCTCTGATACGACGTACAAATACACTTCTCCGCACCAGCAGCAGTCGCATCCGACGTATAGCGTTCACTGTCGCTGGAGGAAACCAGTGCGATCCGCGCGCTTGGGTTCTTTTCTTTCAGATACCGGATCACGGCGGGGCCGTTCTCCATGGGCATTTCATAGTCCACGAATGCGAAGGCGATATCGGGATGCTTATCAATTAATTTCTTCGCTTCGTCTGTGGATGCAGCTGTAAGAATCTCCACTTTCCAGTGATGATGACGCACAAACCCTTCAAGCATCATCTGCTTGGCATCGGAATCGTCGGCGATGAGAAGTTTTGGGAACATGGGATCGAATGCATAAAGCATAAAGGATAAAGCAAAAAATCTTTATCCATTATTCTTTTTGCTTTATGCATTCGCCTTACGCGTGTGCCAATTTCTTCAAAAAACTGCCGATCTGTTTCATCGAACACCGCTTCGGATCCACTTCATGGTGGAAACTCATGCCGTCCCACTCTTTTCCTGCGCCGATGCGTATACAGACAAGCTCTTTCGGAAACTCCTCCTGCACTGTTTCAAGCATCGCCGGATTCGGGCAGGTAATCAGTACGGGGCACTGGGCTTCCTTGCGCGCATCGCGGACGCACTCGCAGGCGACAATCGTATTGAAGGACATCTGGAATGCATCGACTTCCGCGGATTCGCCGTCCATCACATTGATGTCCTCGAGCGCGAGATGTTTCCAGTCCGGATGATCATCCAAAAAGGTGGCTGCAAGCAGCTCGCGGACGGTATCGGTGGCACCGGCAATCAGGAGAAGCATGTGTAGAGGAGTTAACATATTATTATATCATTTTAGTGTTCGTTTGGGAATACCCAAGGAGGGCTTGGGGAAGCCAAAGATGCACTTCAATGGTCGTGAAGATGCATCCGTAGAGACGGACCTGTGGTCCGTCTTTCTTTATATCGCAGACGCACCAAAGGTGCGTCTCTACACACCTTCGGGCATCGTTGGCGGCCTCTCCTATACTCGCCATGACTATCCTTGTGCTTTGATTGTCTTCTGGTTTGCCATATACGGCCTCAGCACCTCCGGCACCGTCACACTTCCATCTTCATTCTGATAGATTTCCAGAATCGGAATCAGAATTCTGGGTGACGCGATGCAGGTGTTGTTCAATGTGTGGACGAATTTCTTTTCACCTTCCTTCGTCGTGTATTTGATATTCAAGCGGCGTGCCTGGAAGTCGCCGAGGTAGCTGCAGCTGTGGGTTTCGCCGTATCCGTTTCTGCTCGGCATCCATGTTTCGATGTCCTGCATGAAGACTTTCCCCTTCCCCATGTCGCCCGTGCAGACATCCACGATGCGGTACGGCAGTTCCATTGCCTGAAGAAGATCCTCGGCGTTCTTGCGGATCTCTTCGAATAGCGCGAGTGCGGTATCCACATTCGCCTCACACAGCACCACCTGCTCCACCTTCTCAAACTGATGGACGCGGTAGAGGCCCTTGGTGTCTTTGCCGTACGTTCCCGCCTCTCTGCGGAAGCACGCGCTGTAGCCGGCGTAGCGCTTCGGAAGATCTTCGGCCGTGAGCACTTCTCCGCTGTGGTAGCTGCAGACGGTCACTTCCGATGTGCCGATCAAATGCAGATTATCCGCCTCAATCGGGCCGCCCTGTTTCTCCTGTCCGCCCACTGCGTAGATATTGGCCTGGTCCGCGCCCGGGAAAAATCCGGTACCGATGAAGCAGGCTTCGTTCGCCATCAGCGGCGGTGCAAAGAGCGTCCAGCCTTTTGCGACGAGGGAATCCATCGTGTAGCGCAGCACCGCCTGATGCAGCCGCGCGCCATCGCCTTTCAAAAAATAACTGCGTGCGCCCGAGACTTTGGCACCGCGCGGGATATCAATGATTCCGAGTGCTTCGCCGAGTGTCACATGATCCTTCGGTGTGAATGAAAACTTCTTCTCCTTTCCAACACGTTTTGATTCGACGTTCTCCTTATCACTTTTCCCCACGGGCACCGTATCCAAAGGAATCGCCGGGAGCATGTACTGCATCGTCTTCCACTCCTCTTCCAGTGCCTTCAGTTTCTCCTCCCCTTCTTTCACTTTGGTGCTCAGCGTCTTCATCTCCGCGAGCGCCGCAGCCTTCTCGTCACCCTTGAGGGAAGGCATGGTCTTGCTTGCGGTGTTCTGGGTGCTGCGCATGCCATCCACTTCTTTCTGGAGATCCCGGCGCTTCTGATCCAGCTTCAGGAAATCGGCTACCACAATCGCGATGTTCTTTTTCTTCGCGGCATCCTGGTAGACGTCGGGGCGCTTGCGTAAATCATCAAGGTCGATCATCTGGCGAAGTATAGGGTTGATGGCGGAAAGGGACAAATTCGGAGGCAATGACCCTCAACCACAGATGTCCCCAAGTATTTCTATGGAAAGCATTTTTATAGTGTGGGCGCGTGAGAGGCCTCAAATTTCCAGTTGCCCATTGTGCCTGCAAGAATCTTAAATCTAAATTCCAGTCTCGATTGTATGGTGAGCAAATCGTTTATCGTTTGGTTCGTTGGAACCAAAATCCCAATTCGGGTTTTGCCGTCAGAGGTCTCACGCGTCAGCATCTGATGATAAATTAATCCTGCACACGTTTGACGAATCTCAGCAACTGCCTCAGTTGCGTCCATGTCTGTTTCAAGAGTGATTGTGACTCCAGGGCCTTCAAAGGTGGTGTCAGAAACCATTAATAATATTATAAATAACTTATTATAATATGTCAATTCTCTCCACAGCCCTCCCTCCCATAAAAAAGGCCACATACTTGCCTTGGGACTAGACCCGGTGCAAATGCGCTCTATAATACTTCGTCATGCTTTCCCCTTCCTCCAAAACTCCCTTCAAGCTCGTTGCCCCCTGGAAACCTACGGGCGATCAGCCTGCGGCAATTGAACAATTGCTGAAAGGATTGAAGAATAAAGAGAAGCACCAGACGCTGCTTGGCGCTACGGGTACGGGAAAGACATTCACCATGGCAAATATCGTCGCGGAACTGAATCGTCCGACGCTGGTCCTGGCGCACAATAAAACTCTTGCCGCGCAGCTCTGCAACGAATTCCAGATGTTCTTTCCGGAGAACGCGGTCTCGTACTTCGTCTCGTATTACGACTACTACCAGCCGGAGGCATATATCCCCAGTAGCGACACGTACATCGAGAAAGATGCCTCCATCAACGAAGAAATCGCCAAGTACCGCCACGCGGCGACGATGAATCTTCTCACGCGACGCGATGTTTTGATTGTCGCCTCTGTCAGCTGCATCTACGGTCTCGGCGATGTGGACAGTTACGAAGCACTTGCCATTCATCTCGAGCGCGGCGAACCGGTGCAGCGGGACAAACTCATCCGCCGGCTCATCGATATCCAGTACCGCCGCTCCAACATGGAATTCAAGCAGGGCATGGTGCACGTGCTCGGCGACACTATCGAAGTTTTCCCTCCCGGCGGCGACACGGTCATCCGCATGGAGATGCCTTTCGACGAAATCGAAACCATCCAGGAGGTGGACAGCTTCACAGGCGAACTTATCGCCGATCTCCAGACGGTCTCCATCTTCCCTGCGAGCCATAACGTCACCAGTAAGGAGAAGATTGATGGGGCGTGCAGCGGAATCATCACGGAGCTCGGTGAACGCGAAAAGGAACTCCTGAAAATAGGCGAGCTCGCCAAGGCCGAACGCATCCGCCAGCGCACCGAGTACGACATCGAAATGCTCAAGGAGACGGGCTACTGCACCGGCATCGAAAATTACATGCGTTATCTGAATAACGATGGCGTTGCAGGGTGTCCCCCCTCCACGCTCCTCGATTACTTCCCGGAAGATTTCCTGATGTTCATCGACGAGTCGCATATTTCCGTTCCCCAGGTCGGCGGCATGTACGAAGGCAACCGCAGCCGCAAACAGACATTAATTGATTTTGGTTTCCGCCTCCCCTCTTCCCACGATAACCGGCCGCTGAAGTTTCCGGAATTCGAGGAGCGCTTGAATCAGACAGTCTACGTTTCGGCCACTCCGGGCCCGTATGAGTACCGCCATACGCGTATGCCGCCGAAGGGCGAGGCGAAGAACAATCTTGTCGTCGAGCAGATCATCCGCCCGACAGGGCTTCTGGACCCCATCGTCACGGTCAAGCCGAGCAAGCACCAGATTGACGACATCACCGAAGAGATTGCCCAGGCGAAGAAGCGCGGCGAGCGCGTGCTCATTACCACGCTCACCAAGAAAATGGCCGAGGATATGACGCAGTTCCTTGCGGATAAAGACGAGAAGGTGCGTTACCTGCACAGCGACATCGAGACGATGGAACGCATCGAGATTCTGCGGCAGCTGCGGACCGGCGAGATCGATGTGCTTGTAGGCATCAACCTGCTTCGCGAAGGACTCGACCTTCCGGAAGTGAGCTTCATCGCCATTCTCGACGCCGACAAGCAGGGCTTCCTGCGCTCCCGCGATGCGCTCATCCAGACGATCGGCCGCGCCGCGAGAAACCTCCACGGCCATGTCACTTTGTATGCCGACCGCGAGACGGACGCGATCAAAGCGGCTCTCGATGAAACCAACCGCCGACGCGCCATTCAGGAGGCATACAACATCAAGCACGGCATTACGCCGAAATCCATTGAGAAGGCGATCCACGACATCGCCGAAGCGCACAACAAGCTCGAGCTGCGGCGCCCGCATCGTGACCCGCAGAAGATTCCGAAAGACGAACTCAAGCGGCTCATGGAAGAACTGGAAAACCAGATGGCGCTGGCATCGGAAAATCTGGAGTTTGAGAAGGCTGCGGATCTGAGAGATGAAATTGAGATGCTGCGGAGGAAATCGAAATAATTCTCCCAGCGCACGATCCCTTCGTGCGCGGTTCCTGTTTCCCAAACCCACCCATCTTCCTCCGCTCTTTTCTCTGCAACTTTCTTTTGTCTTGCCAAAAGAAAGTTGCACAAAGAAAAGCGTGTCGCTTGTGCAAAAGTGCCTACGCATCCATCGCTCGCGGGTCGGAAAACGCGACCCCACTCCGCATGCCCCACCACGCGTTTTCTTCGCCCCGCTCACGAGATGCGTGACGGCACTTTTGCAATGCGACTCACCTCGTTTTTCTACAAGGCAGAAGCTCTAGTCTCGCTTGCGCATCTAACAATAGCCCTCTCCCTGTGGGAGAGGGTTGGGTGAGGGCTCAAAAAAAGACCGGAGCATCTGCCCCGGTCTTTCGATGGCAAGAACGATTAATTCTCGTCGTATGCGTCGTCGTTGTATTCAGCGCCACGCTCTGCAGCTTCCATGCAGCGTGCCTTGCGGCGCGGGTGGACATCTGCACACGGGTCTTCGTTGTCCTGCGCTTCCGCAGCTTGGTGACTATTGACCGTGCGGATGCTCGCGCGATCCGTCGGGCTGTTATCGCTGCGGCGGTACTGCTCCCGCGAGCCTTCCACGTCGCTGTAGCGGTAGGAAACGAGTTGTGCCGAGTAATAGGTGCCGGCACCGATCACCGTGCCCGCGAGGACACCTGCCAAGGCGGCAGCCAGGGTAGTACGGTTCTTCATACGGATAAGGGGGAAATGGGTATGAATGTTATTATTATAATAACATATTTTCATATATTATGCAATATTCACCGCAAAGGATCTCAGAAAACCCAAGGGAAACCCGAAATTGGTCTCCCTTTGGGGTATAAGGGCATTTACGGCTTATTCGTGTCCTGCCTGATAGTCCGCTCCCTGATTCGTGATTTCAATGCAGCGGGTTTGTCGTGCTCTGGTGAATTTCTGGCATTCCTCAGGAATGGTATTACGTTTGCCTGCTGCAGCGTGGCGACCAAAGGCCGTAGGGAGTGTTTTTGTAGAATGCAGGTCTTTATTCATCCGGATGATGCGGAATGTGTCCCTGTCGCTATAGCGGTAAGAGACCACCTGGGCGGAGAAATACGTTCCTGCACCAATGACAGTTCCGGTGAGAATGCCTGCGAGTGCAGCAACAACCATCTGACGGTTCTTCATAAGAATGGGGGGTATGGATATTATGAACATTATACAATAATTACAAAATATATCAATACCCCCTCTTCCCCATGCATTCTCCAGAGAATTCTTGACGCCAGAATACTGTGTGGTACCTTCATTGCCATTTTGTCAAATACTATGCAATTCAATCCGAATTCCATTGCCTTCCTTCTCCCTACGGCCTTCATTAGTTCCGTTCTTTCTGTAGGTGTTGCTCATGCCGAAGGCGCGTATACCGTGCACCCATGGGAATTCCATGAGCGCCGCCCGGCCGGGCATCGTTCCCTTGGTGTCTCCGATGCCGAGATCTACGACTTCTACTACAACAGTCCCCAGCGGTCGGTCACCCACGGTCTTCACCCCGAAAACCGCCGTCGCTACTACAACCCGCGCCCGTATACCTACCTCAGCGACTATGGTCTCTTCGGCGATTACTCTGATACAGAGATCTACGAGTACGATGCAGAGCGCGGACGCTGGATCCGCGGCAGCAAGTCTTCGGCCAAGCCCGCCGTGGGGTCCGACTGCATGAACTACACCTTCAAGAAGCCGAACTACAGAGTGCCGCCGTTTGGGTACAGGTGCGGGTAAATGACCAATGACCAGGAACCAATGACCAAACAATGGGAATGACCAATGACCAAAAAGCAATGACCAAACAATTCCCAAGTACCAATAACCAATAGCGACTTTGTCATTGCTTGGTCATTGTAGTATTGGTCATTGGCCATTTCTTTTCCATTGTTATTCAAACACCTTCACTGCTTCCTTATATCCTTCCGGTGTCCCCGTATCGAGCCGCACGCCTTCGCAGTGCACGCCGTGGATAGGCATTTTCGGGAGGTCGTGAATGAGAGCGTCGATGAGGCGGATCTCTTTCTGTTTCGACTTCACGGGGGATTTGCCGATGATTTCGAGCGTCTTGAAAAGTGACTTCGGAATCAGATAACGCCCGACGATGCCGAGAGTCGAAGGTGCTTTGGAAGGATGCGGCTTCTCCACCATGCCTTTGAGTTTCAGGACACGGTCGTTTTTCGGATGGATCTTTTCCACCGTGACGATGCCGTACTTGTGCGTGTGTTCCTGCGGTACATTTTCCAGAGCGACGAACGCTCCATGGTCGGTCTTGGTCAGTTTTGCGGCTGCCTTCAGCTGCATCAATCCGCTTTTCTTTCCCATGAAGAGATCGTCGCCGAAGAGTACGGCGACCGTGGAGCTCTTCACCCAGTCCGCCGCCTGCAGCAGAGCGTGGCCGTCCCCGAGCTGTTCATCCTGATAGACCACATGGAGATTGATCTCGTCATAGCGCTTGAGCTGCTCGAGGTAATGACTTTTCCCTCGGCGCTCCAATTCCGCTTCGAGGGCGGCATCTTTATAGAAGTATTGTGGAATTGCTTCCTTGCCTCTGCTGATGACAAAGCAAATGTCCTTGATGCCGATACTCAGGCATTCATCGACCAGATGTGCGATGATCGGCTGATTTCCCAGCGGCAGGAGTTCTTTCGGCACCACTTTTGTCCACGGCAAAAAACGCGTGCCGAGTCCGGCGACAGGGAGGATGGCTTGCGTGATCTTCATACGCGCAGCATACGGCGAAACCGCGGATCGGAGCCAGGAAATCGCAAAAGAAAAACTTTGTAAGAAGCGCATAAACGCCGCGTCTCCTTCAGCATGAGAAGACTCCACTCCACCCGCAGGTTTGACTCTAGGCGCAAAATCGCCTA
Source organism: Candidatus Peribacteria bacterium RIFCSPHIGHO2_01_FULL_55_13 (assembly GCA_001788925.1). GTDB lineage: Bacteria > Patescibacteriota > Gracilibacteria > Peribacterales > Peribacteraceae > 2-12-FULL-55-11. The sequence goes on along the minus strand of MFXS01000025.1, from coordinate 2,592 downwards.
CAATACTTCGAAACCTACACCCACACACATTATGTCCAATACCGATTCCGCACTCGCCAAGGTACAGAACCTGTACATGCTGCAGGCACAGCTCTGGAATGTTCTTGATGCGAAGAACTTGAGCCCCAATGCGCGCGAAGAGGCGAAAAAGAATCTCAAGGAGTTCTCCTCACTTCTGCGTGCAGCCGACTGGCGTGTGATGGGTGGTGAGGATGTGTATAGCGCTCTTAAGGAAGTACAGACGGAAGTAGCGAGGAAATTGAACGGACGAGGGACGATCTCTGGCGTGCGGGGAAAGGTGGCACAGAGGCACTAAACGATTTGCCATTTGGCATTTACCATTTGCCATTTCAAAATGGTAAATCGCAAATGGCCAATGGACAATTACACTTCACTGATCCGCACGATCTTTACCTTCTCCTCTTTCGGCACGAGGATTTTCAGGATGGAATCTTTGCTGAACGTGGCCTTCACTTTCCGGGGATCGATGACCGTGGGTAGTGTCACTGTGCGTTTGAATTCTCCCCAGAAGCATTCTTGCAGGTAGTACTGGCTCTCGGGGATCTCATCGGTGAGGCGGCGAAAGCCGCGGATCGTCAGCGTTCGCTCATCCACTTCAATGTCGAGGTCGCTTAAGCGAACACCCGCAATGGGCGCACGAATGATGTAGTAGTTGTCGATTTCGTAGATGTCCACAGCGATCTGCCCTACCGTTTTTCCGCCCTGGGTCGGCGTGCTTTTCTGGGGCTCGGACGCTGCCTGACGCTCCGTCAAATCCTCAGACGACTGGAATGCGGAGAAGATCCCGTGGAAGGGAGAGGGAACCATTTCGAGAATCTTACTCGTATTGTTGATTGTTTTGCAAAGCAGGATCGTCGCACGCACGGGGTGATACTATTACCGCGTGACTCTTCTCCAGTCGATTGTCCTCGGCATCGTCCAGGGCCTTACCGAGTTTCTGCCGGTGAGCAGCAGCGGGCATCTGCTTCTGGCGGAGTCCTGGATGGGTCTTCCACAGGACCGCTTACAGGACTTTGATGTACTTCTGCACGGCGGCACGCTTCTGGCGCTCATCCTCTGCTATGCCCGCGAGTGGTGGACGATGGCGCTCTCCCCTTTCCGTGGCGATCGCACGTCGCAACGCCTGCTGCTTCTCCTCATACTCGCCACGATTCCCGGTGTCATTGCCGGGTACTTCCTTGCCGATATCATCGAACGTTCTCTGCGCACGACAAGCAGCATCGGTTGGGAATTCATTATCAACGGCATCATTCTGATTGCTGCGGAACGCTTCACACAGACGCGTGCCAAAGAGACGCTCCGCGTATCCGACGCGCTTCTCATCGGGTGCGCGCAGGCGCTGGCGCTTTCCCCGGGCCTTTCGCGCTCCGCCCTCACCATCGCCGCGGGACGCGCGCTCACGTTGCGCAGAAGGGACGCTCTGGATTTCTCTTTTTTGATGGCGACACCCATCATC
>MFXS01000025.1:0-1038 GCA_001788925.1 Candidatus Peribacteria bacterium RIFCSPHIGHO2_01_FULL_55_13 | reverse complement strand
GGGCATCACCTCTGCAGTTTTCGCAAGTATTGTCGCGATCCTGTTTTTACGGCAATTTGTAGCGAAAAAAAGTCTTGCGCTCTTCGCGTGGTATCTCATTCCCATGGGTCTCTTGCTTTGCTTGCTATCTTGAGACAAGATGCTGTGCCTGTGACGCACTTCGCCTATTGCGAGTCGTGTCCGTTCCATTTTCCCACGCTCTCCCATGTCTTCCGTCCAGCTCCTCAATGCCATCAAGCGCCTGCGTTTTGAACGCGGCATGACACAGGAGGAACTGGCACTTCGCACGGGCGTGAGCCGGCAGACGATCATGTCCATCGAACGCGGACAGACGAATCCTTCGGTCCTTCTTGCTTTCAAAATCTCCGCAGCGATGGGCGTAGCGGTCACTGAGGTGTTCCAGATGGAGGGGGCACTCGCACCGGTTTAAAAATTAGCAATTAGTAATTAGCAATGAGCAATTCATGTCGATGAAGGGCCAATTGCTAATTCCTAATTTCTAATTGCTAATTCTCCGTGCGTCTTCCACAAACAACTGCACGCCTGTTTTACCGTTCCACGTATCGAGCCCCACCCGGCAGACGATATCGAGCGGGCCGTCTAGTTGCCCGAAGAATTGTCCCATCCGGAATCCCACCGCTTTGTGCCCCGCAATGCGCGCCTGCAGATGATTGCCTTCGCTGCCTACGCGCCGCAGTTGTTCCGCACGCACGCCGGAAAGCAGAAAGCGCGGCTCAGGATTTCCCTGCCCGAAGGGTTCCAGATCACGAAGGGATCGTACAAAGGGAAGAGATACGGCGTTGGAATCAATCCGTGCGTCGATTTCCACATAGGGCGTAAGGGCCTCGGGTGCGACACTTCCGGCGATGTCGCTTGCGAGACGCTCCTGGATTTCTTTCCAGTGGATCATCTCAAAGGAGCAGCCTGCGGCCTGTGCGTGTCCGCCGTAACTTATCAAGAGATCTTCGATCCGAGAAAGCCCTTCCGTGACGTGGTAGCAGACGGGGCTGCGCAATGATGCCGTCGCATGGTCGCGGT
>MFXS01000024.1:1662-7694 GCA_001788925.1 Candidatus Peribacteria bacterium RIFCSPHIGHO2_01_FULL_55_13 | reverse complement strand
ACCGTTGTCCAAATTTCCAAGTTTTTGTACGCACGCACTATTTTCGCAGACTGTGTACCATTGATCTGGGATGCAGGAGGTGGAATCGTTGCAGGTGTCGATGCCTCCGCCGGAGACGAGGGTGCAGGCGTTGTTGAGACATTCGAGATGACCGCATTCGCTGTTATTGGTACAGGTGTTAGGTGCGCCATCGCCCTGTACGAGTTGGCAGCTGCTATCTACGCAGGCGAGATGGGTGCCTGCGGGAGGACAGTTGTCGGGAGTGAGGGTGCAGCCGTTGTCTCCTTCGCCATTCACTTCCGTACAGGTGCTGTTTTGGCAGATGGTGTGTTTGTTGTCGGGAACACAGGATGTAGAAGCGTTGCAGGTGTCGCTGCCGCCGCCGGAGACGAGGGTGCAGGCGTTGTTGATGCAGTCGAGATGGCCGCATTCGCTGTCATTCGTGCAGTCGTTTGGTTCATCGCCATTCACGACCTGGCAGCTGCTGTCTACACAGGCGAGATGGGTACCTGCGGGAGGACAGTTATCGGGATCGACAGTGCAACCGTTGTCCAAATTTCCAAGTTTTTGTACGCACGCACTATTTTCGCAGACTGTGTACCATTGATCTGGGATGCAGGAGGTGGAATCGTTGCACGTGTCGAAGCCTCCGCCGGACACAAGGGTGCAGGCGTTGTTGATGCAGTCGAGATGGCCGCATTCGCTGTCGCTGGTGCATTCGTTGGATGCGTTGCCCTGTACGACCTGGCAGCTGCTGTCCACGCAGGCGAGATGGGTGCCTGCAGGAGGACAGTTGTCGGGAGTGAGGGTGCAGCCGTTGTCTGCATTTCCGATCTTTTCCACACACGCGCCGTTTTCACAGGCAGTATATTTGTTGTCGGGAACACACGAAGTAGAAGTGTTGCAGGTGTCGAGACCTTTCCCGGAAACAGAGACACAGGTGTTGTCGATACAGGTGAGGTGCTCTTCATCGATAGGACATTCGTTGAATGTGTCGCATTCATTGACCCCGGCGGTATTCACCACGTCACACGTCTGCGCTATGTAATTGCAAACGGTGTGACTGGGTCCTCCACAAGGCGGAAGAGAGGAGCCGCAGGTATCGGTGGCTTTCCCGGCGACTTGTATGCAACTGTCATCCGAAGCGCATTCCAGATGACCGCAGTCGGAATCGTTGGTGCAGAGTAATGCATCGCCGCCCGGGTTTGGAACGCACTGGAAGTTTTCACATTTGGTTCCACCCAATACAGGGCAATCCCCAAGGTCGACACATTCGTTCTGCCCTGCGCCGTCGACGTCTTTACACAGCCTGTTTGCCTGGTCACAGACGGTGTGCGTGGGACCGCCACAGGGAACATGTGCACTGCAGGTATCGGGATCTCCTGCCAGACCTTCGACAACAATGCATCTGCCGAAGGCGTTGCACTCACTGTGAAAACCTCGTTCGGCAATGCATTGCGCATCGCACCCATCATCATTGGCTCCATTACCGTCATCACACTGTTCGGGGATTTCCAGGATGCCGTTTCCGCATTCCGCTTTGCACACGCCGCAATCCGCGGCACACACGCCGCAGTTTTCGCCTCCGTTGCACACGTAATCGCCGCACGACACTGTGAGCGTGCAATCGCCTTCGCACCCGTCTCCATTATTGATGTTCCCGTCATCACATTGTTCGCCCTGGAAGGTGAACCTGCTGATGCGGGGGGCAACCCACTGGTCGAGAATGCCGTCGCCGCAGCGGGGGACGGTACATTCGTCTGCGCGACAACTACAGGTATTGGACGCGCCTGTATTGTGGCTGACGTTGCAATTCTCGTAACCCCAGTCACACTCTTCACCCGGATCGACGTAGCGATCATTACAAAACGGAAATTTGCATTGAGAATTGCATCCATCGCCACTTGTGGTGTTGCCATCTTCGCATTCCTCTCCGACATGGGTATCGACGACACCGTCTCCACATTGGATCACGGTACAGTCTGTGCGACAGCCTCCGACACCATTCGTATTGGAATTGTTGCGACCCCTATCACATTCCTCTGCTGGTCTTTCCACTCTGCCATCGCCGCACCCCGTGGGTTTTTTGCAGGATGTCGTGCAGGAATCACTGTACAGCCCGTTCAGCAGACCCGAATCACACTCTTCTCCGGGTTGGAGAACGCTGTCGCCGCATCTGCTAAGGCTCAGGATGGAGGACGATGCATTCGTGAGAACCGTCGCACATGAAATGTAATTGAGACCCGGAGGGACCAGCTTACGAGTGAAGCATTCACTGACCGCCATAGAAGCAGGACACGGTCCCGTAAAACATCCTACGCTTACCCCGAAATCGCTCTCGCGGACATAACATGTCTCTCCAGGGCCGCACGCTACCCTTCCACAATGCTCCCTACATAATGCCTGCGAAGAGGAGCTTCCTCCGCCGGAAATTGCACTGCTGGCACCCGAGGAGGCTGGCGATGCACTGGAGGCGGAAGACGCAATTGGATCGCTGCCGAAGAAGCTCGCCGATGCGCTGGATACGATACCGGAGGTGACGGCTGACGATGCATTGGATGCTGGGGATGATGATACGCCGGATCGGGAAGAGGATTGGGAACTTGCATCGGATGTACCACAAACTTCTTGGTAGAGATAGTCATCACATCGACCGCTTTCACATCTCGGCTCAATGCATCCTCGCATCATGACAGATCCCCACCGAGAGCACACGCCGCATCTCGTTAGTCCGCAATCACTGTTCTCTGTACATGGACATGTAGAAGAAGCATCCCTCCAGTGCAGCGTGCATCTGCCCGCATCGCACGTCGTGCGAGAACAAGGTTGTACGCAGACACCGGAAAGAGTCGTTGTCATACAGGAACCGCAATCTTCGGATATGTCACCACAATCCGTATCTCTTGTACAGAGACCGCCTACAGAAGCAGAGCTCGTACGAGAGGAAAGAGATGTGTTGCTAGAAGCTGGGGAGGAGGCGGTGGAGCCAACAGGGTCGGAGGAGGCACTGGAGCTTGCGACACAGCTGCCCCCCACACAGTATTCTCCAGTACCACAGGTACTCCTGCATGCGCCCTCAAAACATACAAGACAGGCATCTTCTGGGCATGATGCTCTTACCGAGCACTCTGGAGTGCCGGAAGATGCAGAACTGGCGGAGGTACTGGAGCTGGGCACGCAATTACAACCCTGCTGTGTAAATCCGGGACCGCAATCAACCACCGCACAAAAACCCGAGTCACAGCAACCATATATGCCACAATCCGTATTACTGGAACACACAACAGAACTGGCCGCAGAGTTGGCTGTGGAGCTTGCACTGGAGGAGGAAGGACTCATACAGATGCCTCCTGAACAAGTAGATCCCGCCTGGCATGTGACCATCATGATCGCCGGATTTCCACCAGCGCAGCAATTTACTTGGCCGCAGGCTTCTCCGGGTCCTGCAACATTGGAGCTACAGTCACGCATTCCATTGCAGTAGCCGGTTTGCGCCGCGAAGTTGTTCATGCTTTTTTGCACGATCAACCCGATGCTCACGACCGCCAGGGCAGTAACAAAAACATATTTTCCAAGTGTCGTGAGAGACCATGACGGCATAAGTCCTAGAAGAGTAGCAAAGGCAGAAGCCTCTGCAAAAAGATAATCCAATCTCGAATGACTCACAACTCCTTATTCCTCAGCCCTCAACCTTTTCCACTCTTCGAGGATTTTACGCTCCTCGCGTGAAAGTTTCATGGGGATTTCAACGATGACTGTCACATAGTGATCGCCGGTGCCACGACCCTGAAGCATCGGCATGCCTTTGCCTTTCAGGCGCATCACCTGCTGCGACTGCGTGCCCGCGGGAATCGCGAGTGTGACCTTGCCGTGTACGGTATCGATCTCAATCTCGTCGCCGAGGATTGCTTGCGGAACGGTGATCTTCGCCGAGGAGTGGATGTCGGACCCTTCGCGTACAAACCGCGGATCGGCTTCCACGTCGATACGCACGTAGAGATCGCCCGCGGAAGCGCCACGACGTCCCGCTTCACCCTGACTTCGCAGCCGCACGGTTTGGCCATCAGCGATGCCGGTGGGGATATCGACACCGATCTCTTCGCGTTCGAGTACACGTCCTTCGCCGTCGCACTTCGAGCAGAGTTTTTCGGGAACTTTCCCGGATCCGCCGCACTTGCCGCAGAGCACGCTCTGGCGGATCGCGCCGAAAAAGGACTGCGCCGTGCGCGTGAGTTGCCCGGTGCCGCCGCATTCCGCGCATGTCTTCAAAGCGCTTCCTGCTGCGGCTCCCTGGCCTTTGCATTCCTTGCACGCTTGGAGTTTGCGGACGGAAAGCATCTTGCGGATGCCGCTCACGCTCTCCATGAAGGTAATGCGGACGCGCATCTCTAGATCGCGCCCGCGGTCCTGTTCTTTTTTCTGTGTGCCGCCTGCGCGTCCACCAAAAAATGTTTCGAAAAGATCTCCGAAACCGCCGAATTCCGCGCCCTGCGCATTCTGGAATCCGGAAAAATCAAAACCACCTCGACCCCCGCCACCTGCATTGCCCGTCGACCCGAACCGATCGTACGTCGATTTTTTCTGGGGATCGGAAAGCGTCTCATAGGCCTCGTTGATCTCCTTGAACTTCTGCTCGGCCGCCTTGTCTCCTTTATGTTTATCGGGGTGCGACTCTTTACTCAGTTTCCGGTACGCCTTTTTGATGTCTTCGGGAGAAGCGTCACGAGAAACGCCGAGGGTGGAGTAGAAATCTTTGGGCACGGAGAAGAGAGTACATCAGGACGAAGGGCTGAAAATATTATTCGCGAGTGTTCTGGGTTTGGTGGGTATTGTGGGTTTTTTGGGTTTATTGCGTTCGGCCATTTTCCTCTCGCTTGCGAAACCCAATAAACCCACCAAACTCACTAAACCCACCAAACCCAACCCCTAACAGAAGCGCTACATAATCCCGCTCAAACCTGCTATAATACTTCGATATGTCCCGTCCTCCTCTTCACGGCGCACGCAAGACGCTTCAGTGGCTCACCACCGGCCTCGGTGTGTTGACGCTGGCTGTGGTGGTGACCGCGATCGAACAGGGGACGTCGTTTGATGCGAGACTGCTCCCGAAGCACATGCGCGGAGCCACGCCGTGGAAGACGATCAGCGCCGCGGACATGGAGAAAGGAGCGACCGCCCCGGCGGATACCAACGTGATCATCCAGATTCCCGAAGATGCGGAGCGCATGACGCTCGACGTGCTTACGGGATACCGCGGCCGCGAGACGCGCTTCTGGGGATACTGCTTTCCGGTCAACTACGATCGCGACGAAGCCCAGCAGCGTCGCCGCTTCCCGGGCACGGTGTTCTTCTCACACAAGGAACGTGAAATGCGCGAACAGCAGCAGAAAAATCAGCGCCGGGAGGATTTCACCGTGCAAGAGAATCTGACGGAAGAGGATCTCAACGAGGAGCGCACGTACCGCGGCGCCATCCGCCACCAGCAGGAAATCTTCCTGCCGGGTACCTCGTGCTACCTGATGACCGAAGCGCCGCTCCCGATCGGCGTGGATAACGACCGCGACCGCGCGAACGCCGCCGTGGAACGCGATGTGGGCAGCGACTCGCAAAATGCCGACACCGACGCGGACGGCGTGAAAGACGGCCCCGAAGCCTTTACGCTCGGCACCAACCCCGTGCTCCGTGACAGCGACGGTGACGGACTCATTGACGGCATTGAAGACCGCAACCAGAACGGACGCCGTGATCTGGACGAAAGTGATGCTACGAAATGGGACACGGACAGCGATGGTCTTTGTGACGGTCTTTGTAAGGTGGAAAAAGGGCAGAGGCTCCGTGGCGAGGACAAGAACATCAACGGTGTTGTGGATGAGGGCGAAAGTAGTCCGCTTCTCACGGATACGGACGGAGATAACATTCTCGATTTCCATGAGGTATATGTGTGTGAATTGGGTGGTGGAACTGAATGCTAGCGATTGCGAATTTGCCTCATTTCCGCTATACTACTTTGATGCCCACACCGACCCTCCAGC
>MFXS01000024.1:315-1649 GCA_001788925.1 Candidatus Peribacteria bacterium RIFCSPHIGHO2_01_FULL_55_13 | reverse complement strand
TCTGAATGACGAATTCTTCCTCCCACCGAACGCCCGCGAGACGGAAGACCGGATTGCCCGCCAGGCAGAAGCAAGCGCGGAGCGCCGCCAGAAGGCGCAGGGCGAATCGTATGAAATCCAGCACGCCGCTGCTCCGGAAGAGATCCCTGAGGATGAAGAGATGTACGAAGAGGAGGAAGAGGAAACGGAGGCCACGGAGGATCTGGACCTTTCAGCCACGGATCTCGAACTCCTGCGCACCTTGAGACTTCTCGACCGCATTTCCACGCGCCAGCAGGTGCTGCAGTATGGACCAGTAACGCAGCCGGGCATGACGCACACGGGCGCTCCGCTCGCTCCCACGGGCGCGGGGGCTTGGATCGCCGCAACAACGATGCTTGGAGCTGTGGGATGGACGATGCGCAAGGCAAAGCGCAACAAAGCCTGGAGCGCATAAGACCCGATGTTCTATAGGATCATAGAACCTCTTTTTTGGCTTGTACAAGGCCTTTTTGTGAATGCTCCAGAAAAAATTCCAGAGGGCCGTACGCCGTCTGCTACGCTCGCTCCGTGCTTCAGACCCTCTCTTTTCTCGGCAAACGGTGGCAAGGCCGCGGAGGGGCTTCTCTCGACGCTCTACCGCTACTGAGTGCGCACAGCGTCCAGGATGCACTGAGCACTGCCCGGGATCTCAAAAATACCGACCAATTCTCCCTCCCGTCGCCGCCGGATTTGATGCGCGCGGTGGAGCGGATGCAGAAAGCGGTACGCGACAAAGAGGCTGTCGGAGTCTTCGGCGACTACGACTGTGATGGCATCACCGCGGCGGCATTGATCGTGCGATGCTTCAAGCGCAGAGGCGTGATACCGATCGTACGTCTGCCCCACCGGATCCACGATGGTTACGGGCTTTCCAAAACAATCGCGGAAGAGTGGATCACACGCGGCATCAAACTTCTGATCACGGTGGATACCGGCATCACGGCGGTCGAACCGATCCGGATGCTTCAGGAGAGGGGAGTGGATGTGATCGTCGTGGACCACCATCACCTGCAAGCCGAGCTTCCTCCGGCGTTTGCGCTGCTGCACCCGGCACTCACGCCAGGCTTTGCGCCACCGCACCCTTCCGGCGCCGGGATGGCGTTCCTGCTCGTTCGCGCGCTCGAAGGCGAAGTCTGGGAAGACATGCACAGTGATCGCGCGCTCGCGATGATGGGAACGGTAGCGGATCTTGTGGAACTCAAAGGCGTGAACCGTTCCATCGTGAAGCACGGTCTTCTTTCTTTACAGTCGATAGAGAGTGGCCCGCTGGCAATCCTTCGGGATAGCGTCGGGAGCCGCGCAGCTCTCACCAG
>MFXS01000024.1:0-281 GCA_001788925.1 Candidatus Peribacteria bacterium RIFCSPHIGHO2_01_FULL_55_13 | reverse complement strand
AATGCCGCGGGAAGGATGGATGACCCTATCCTCGCACTGCATGCGATCTTGCGTGGAGGGGAGCATATCGAAAAGCTGCACCAGCTCAACCGTCTCCGTCAGGACCAGACGGAAAACCTCATCCAGAGCGCGCGGAAAAATGTGGACATGGAGTCGCCACTCATCGCGACCGCATCCAAGGATTACCCACACGGCATCGTCGGCCTCATCGCAGGTTCTCTCACCGAAAGCACCGGGCGTCCCAGCATCGTCGCGGCTGTCGACCGCGACCATGCGACGGC
>MFXS01000023.1:3085-5568 GCA_001788925.1 Candidatus Peribacteria bacterium RIFCSPHIGHO2_01_FULL_55_13 | reverse complement strand
ACCGTTACAATTCCCTCCGCGATTCCGATTACTCGTTTTTCCATACGCCCGTGGCGTTCCACACTGCAGAACCCCTCAGCCGGCAGCTAACGATCGTCATCGGTCTAACGGTCGTGGGATTCATGGCGTTCGGTCTCGCGCTTTCATTTTACAGAAACGTGCTCTTTGACCGCACGCTCGGGGACATGCGCCGCCAGAACGCCATCATGGCCCGCAGCAACGAAGACGCCCGCCGGGAACTGGAGTATATGCATTCCCTCCAGCACAAAGACAAGTACGCCAAAGAAAACCTCGGTCGCATGCGTGACGGGGAAAAGGTTCTGATCATCACGCCGCCGGTGCAGGAAGTCTTCGGCGAAGAACCCGACGCTGCGGCAGTCGAGCAGCAGGAAGCGCGGTTCCTGGAGCTCCTCCGGCAGATGCCGGTCCTGGAGCACTGGCAGCTTTTCCTCTTTCAGCCCGAGCGGGTGGAAGAATTGCGGCGGGGCGTGTGAAATTTCATTGGTATTTTGCGTTTCTGATTTGGTATGTGATGGCTTCGCACGCTATGCTCTGCCCGCGGGGTGGAGCAGCCCGGTAGCTCGCGAGGCTCATAACCTCGAGGTCGCTGGTTCAAATCCAGCCCCCGCAACCAAAGATTTTTGACGATGGATTTTCCTTGTCCCAAAGAGAAGATGACGGTAATTTCATGTGGTGATACAGCCCGAATACGCTCCTCTCCGGCATTTGGAAACGAGAAGCGACGCCAGACTCCTTTCTGCCGTCTTAGAAGTCTATGACAATGCAAATAGCCATCGTTGGAGGAAGAAACAACTAAACAGGTTGCAGGATGCGCTCAAAGAAAGAGGTATATCAGTCGATGTTAATGATGAATTCAGCGTGCGCGAAAAAATTACTGAGATTCGACGTGAAGCCAGAGAAAGACACTTGGATGCCGTTATGTCAAGATTCAAGGAATTATCAGTGGATGATTATGAGTATTGAATGGATAATCCCTTCAATCCCTTATTTCTCTTCATTCTTTCAGATCTTCTTTTTCTTGCACCCCTCTCAAGAATCCGTACAATGCCTCCACTATGGCACATAAGAAAGCAGGTGGATCTACCGCAAACGGCCGGGATAGCAGAGCGAAACGCCGTGGCGTAAAGCGCTTCGGAGGGCAGGTCGTGGAATCCGGCGAGGTGCTCGTGCGCCAGAAGGGATACAAGTTCCGTCCGGGCCTGAACACGCATCTGGGAAGCGACTGGACCATCCATGCCGATGTCGCAGGCGTCGTCCGCTTCTCGCAGCAGCGCCTGGTGAAGTTCAACGGCCGTGCAGAACGCGCGACGGTCGTGCACATTGTGCCGGCTACCGCCAAATGACCAATGACCAAGAACCAATGACCAAACAATGCGGATGATCAATGACCAGGAACACAATGACCAAGCAATGACACAGAAGACATTCTCGGAGTGTTTGGTGATTGCCCGGTCATTGCTTTTTGGTCATTGATCATTTCCATTGCCCGGTCATTGGTTCTTGGTCATTGGTCATTTACTATGTCTCCATGTCTGAATTCGGAGGTATCGACATCGGCGCGCCCGGAGAAGGAATAGCCGGCGCGCCCGAGCAGCTTTCCGAGGAAGCCAAGCAACGGTTTGCCGCAGCCGCGGCGGCCATGGCGCAGATCCGAAGGGAAGAAAAGCGCAGCAAGAAGCGTGATGATCAAGTCGCACGGGTCATTTTGCAATTTCTCGCGCAAGACAGTAACACGCATCTCTTTCTGCTGATCTCGCGCCTCGTCGCCCGAGACTGCCCAAGCATCTTCATCCTCTCGGTCATCTCCCTCATCGATGAAGGGAGCTTCGTCGCCGTGCAGGAATACCTTCAGGAGACGCTCCAGAAAACCGCCAAAGAGGCCGTGGACGAAAATATGCCCCTCCTCAAAACGGGAACACTCGACGCCGAAACCAACCGCGTCCTCATCGAATGGATCACCCGCATGCAGATGGTGATGGCGCTCGATCCGGAGAGGATTTTGGTATCGCTGATGCTCGACGAGAAGAATATCGACGGCACGATCCTGCAGCTTGCCACATTCGTCCTACAGGAATTTTTCTTGAAGCAGGGCAAAGCAACACCGTTCGATAAAGTACAGCCGCTTGCGGGAAGCATCCTGCAGACCGTGTTCGAGCCGTTTGTCGCGGCGGCACGGCAGAAGCTTCTGGAGAGTAAAGCGCAGGAAAATAGCGATGGTGAATAACATTCCCGGCGCACGTTCCGTACGTGTGCGCATCTCTGATCATCGCTTGCGAATCTAAAAATCCTCCTCCCGGCGGGAGGAGGTTAGGTGGAGGGGGTCCAAGACTCTCACTTCCAAAATTATTTTCACTACACCATCGGCGACCCCCCCCCTTGTTCCCCTCCCGTCGGGAGGGGAGACCCTGCCGCACGAGAATGTCACTATTTGCTACGCATATTGTAACGTATACTCATTGATT
>MFXS01000023.1:0-3067 GCA_001788925.1 Candidatus Peribacteria bacterium RIFCSPHIGHO2_01_FULL_55_13 | reverse complement strand
CCAAAAACGCCTCCTGATTCAGCGTCACCCTCCCCATCTGTTTCATCCGCTTCTTCCCTTTTTTCTGCTTCTGCAGAAGTTTATTCTTCCGTGAGACATCGCCTCCATACAGGTATCCCGTCACATCTTTGCGATACGCAGAGATGGTTTCACGCGCGACGACTTTGGCACCGATCGCCGCCTGGATCGCAATCGGAAATTGTTCCTTGGGGATGACGTCCTTGAGCTTCTTGCAGATGATTTCTCCGACGGTGTGCCCTTCGGAGCGGTGCACGACTGTGCTCAAAGCGTCTGCAGGTTCGCCAAGCAGAAGAACCTGCAATTTCACCAAGTCCCCTGCCCGGTAGCCAATCGGCTCGTAACTCATGGAAGCGTATCCCGCTGTTGCCGATTTGAGTTGATCAAAATAGTCGAGAACGATGCCCTGCAGCGGGACTTCAAACGCCAAGAGCGCTCGGTCCGCATCGAAGTAGGTAAGGCCTTTGTAATCGCCTCGTCGCGACTGCGTGAGCTGCATCACGGGCCCGACATCTTCATTGCGGCAGACGATTTCCATCTTCACCCATGGCTCCCGGACCTCGTCGATGAGCGCGGCATCCGGGAAATCGGCAGGATTACTGATGCGTGCAACCGAAGGCTCGTCGAGCTTCAGAAGGGAGCTCCTCACGATTTCCGCGGGATTGCGCACGCTGAGTTTTACTTCGTAGAGCACCGAAGGCGCCGTGACGATCAGGTTACAGTCGTACTCGCGCTCCAGACGTTCCTGGATGATATCGAGATGTAGGAGCCCAAGGAAACCGCAGCGAAAGCCGTTCCCGAGCGCCGCATTCCGCTCCGTTTCAAACCGCAGCGCAGCATCATTGAGCGCAAGTTTCTCCAAGCTGTCGCGGAGATCCGGGTAATCATCGGCCTCTACCGGATAGAGACCGGCAAACACCATCGGCTGGACTTCGGCGTAGCCGGGAAGCGCGTGCATGGCGGTGGTGGATGCGATGGTGTCACCCACACGAACGTCACGGACGTTTTTCGCTCCAGTCACGATGTAGCCGATTTGCCCTTCCCCGAGCACCGGATCCGAAACGTACTTCGGATTGAAGTGTCCCACGTCCTGCACTTCGAATTCCGTCTTCGTCCCGAGCAAATGGATCTTCTGCCCCTTCCGGAAACTCCCCTTGATCACGCGGACGTACGCCACGGCTCCGCGGTACGAATCCATGATCGCGTCGAAGATCAGTCCGCAGCTTCCGTCGCCCTGCTCCTGGTTTGTCTTTGCGACGGGCGAAGGAATACGCTCCACGACCCGGTCCAGAACTTCGGCGACTCCCCTGCCCTCCTTCGCAGAAATTAGGAGAATGTCTTCCCGCGGACATCCCACCAGTTTCATGACTTCCTGGCTCACGCGCTCTGGATCCGCCGAAGGAAGATCGATCTTATTGAGCACCGGAATGATTTTCAGGTCCGCCTCAAGCGCCATGTAGAGCACGGCCAGCGTCTGCGCCTGAATGCCCTGCGACGCGTCCACGAGAAGAATGGCTCCTTCACAGGCAACGAGCGATCGGCTCACTTCGTAGCGAAAGTCCGTATGCCCCGGCGTATCGATCAGATTCATTTGGATCCCTTTCCAAGTCATTCGCACAGGCGTCAGCTTGATCGTGATCCCGCGTTCGCGCTCCAGCTCCAGCATATCGAGGTGCTGGTCTTTGAGCTCACGTTTCTGGAGCGTCCCGCTGATTTCCATCATGCGGTCGCTCAGCGTGGATTTGCCATGGTCAATGTGCGCGATAATGCAGAAGTTTCTGATTTCCATGCACGCGCCATACTAACGATCTCTCCATTATTTCTCCATCCATTCGGAGCCTATTCCTAGGGCAAAAGTCCCAACAGCATGTTCTCCGTTCAAAACATCTTACGAAGATGCGGGAGGCTATGCCTGACAGGAGAGAAGTGCCGTGCGAAGGGCCGCCTCCCCTTCCTTAAGCAGCCGCAAGGCCTCATCGCGATGCATATGGCTCACCCCCGCCAGCTTATCGCCCGGGCTCTGGGGAACGGCAAGAAACGGGATATCCATGCCCAAGGCAGCAATGGCTCCGTGATAGCGCTGGGTGACGACAAAAGCGGCATCCTGAAGTGCATGCTCCAGTTCCGTCGGAGACTTCGGCAGAACGATCTCCGCGCTCAAGGCGCTCTTCAAACTTTCGCAAACACCTCTCTCTCCCGATGCTTCGGGTTCCAAAGAAATGATTCGGGCGCCGCCCCATTCCGACTTCCTCTTTTCATACAGTTCTCTCACAAACATCTGGAAGGATTCCGGCGAATTTGCCCTGGGAATTACTATGAACAATTTTTGTGATCGATCACCATGTTTTTGCTTAGGGAATACAGAAAATACCGGATCGAAACTCTGTATACATTTTTTGTTCCATGCGGATGCGCGCCTCAGCGATTCTCTGTCACGGACGATCACCGTATCCGCTCGCGTGACGACCCACTGTGCACACCACTCCCCTATCCGTGTGTGAAACGGACCGATGCCCTGGAACGCCAGAATAATTCGCCGGCGAAAGATCTGCGCCCACAGGGCATGCCACCACCACAGGAGAGGGGCCATGATGGATTCGACATCGGTAAAAAGCGTTCCGCCCCCAAAGATGATTCCCTCACATTTCCGCAATGCAGAGAGGGTTTTCCACCATGGCGTGAAAAGCGATCGCAGGCCGAAGGGAAGCCGCGGCAATTCCGAATTCCGCACCTGTCCTGAGCCGTGTCGAAGGGTTCCGAATTCCGAATTATTTCCACTCACAACTATCCATTCCGTCTCCGGATACGTTTTCAGAAAATACTCCCGAAGCATCTCATCGCCGAGATTGCCAACGCCGTAGTTACCGACAAGAAGGTATCGCATAGCTCAAGCATACCCGAAGGGCTGTAGGGGCATTGCATGCAATGCCCCTACGGTGAAGCAATCACAAAACAGAAGCTGCTCGCTGCTTCGCAAACTCCGCAACCTACTCAGCCTTTGCTTCCTCAACAGCAACCTCCTCCTCTACTTTTGCCTCAGGTGCAGCAA
>MFXS01000022.1:5653-41131 GCA_001788925.1 Candidatus Peribacteria bacterium RIFCSPHIGHO2_01_FULL_55_13 | reverse complement strand
CGCTCGGCGAGACGTACGCGATATTCTCCGACTCGGAGTAATCCACGATAGTGCCTGTGATCTGGACATCATCGCCACCGCCACCGTTGCATGCCCCGTTCACGCCAGCCTCGTAGAGGAGGAGCGATGTTTCCGTAATCAGAGACTCATCCACCGCTTCGGTGAATGCGACACCGATGTTGTACATGGCGCGATCGACGCTCGTCGCGTTATTTTCCGGGAAAGAGGCCTTCACCGTAGGACCGAACGCATCGCTGCCCGTCGCGGTAAAGGGTACGAAGTAATCGGAGCCCATGAGCGGCATGTTGTCGGTGTTGCGCGCACCTCCCGTCCCTCCGAAACCGCCTTGGGGTCCTCTGACGATGAGGACGTAGGAATTCCCGGCAACGAGCGCGGTCCCCCCTGTAGAGCCTGTAGATGCTGTCGGCGCCTTCTTGCCCGGGGTAATCGTCAGGGTCGCTCCGGTCTGGTGCCACGCCATGTTGCAATCGCTGGGAGAAGCCGGGTTAGCTCCTACCGCGCTGCAGGCGAGAAGATTGCTGCCTGTCGGTTGGCCGTTGCTGGTCGCAAAGACCTGGACGTTGGTCCCCAACTGTACAGAGCCCGACGATGTCCCCGTGCGCATGGTGGAACCGGTGCCGCTGCCGCCGGGACTGAAGTAGACGCGGATACGCGCATTGAGCGGGAGCACAGAGCCTGGGCGGGGCACCGAGCCAATGACAACCGGCGGTCGGATGAAATTACCGCCTCCGGCGAAGCTGCTGGTCTTGAACTGATAGGAGATATTGGCGGGAAGCGCCAATCCCGTCCCCGTCTTGATCCCCGTCGTATAGGTGATGGTGTACCAGGTGCTCGCGCTGAGATTGTCATGCTCACACACGATTTTCTCTTTACTGTCACTGGTCGCAAAGATTTTGAGCTGCGTGCAAAGATTGCTTCCCGTTGGCGCTCCATCCTGGGCATTTCCGGTATTGGTTTTGAGATGGACGGTTGTTGTCGTAACGTGAGCGCCGCTGAGGGCGCGCGTGAATTCACGATCGATATACGCCTCCACCGGAACATTCTGCTGAAGATCCGGCGGCCCTCCCACGGCAGTCACGCCAAAGGCGTATACTTCCCCGCTCCACATCAACCCGCATCCGACGCCGAAGACGAGCGTGCTCGCGCGGAGTACGGAGAATATTCCCCTCAGTGATATGGGATGAAACGGCGTAATAGCTCCTGTTATAGCATCTGCGATTCGCATTGCAGAGAAAAATTCTCTTTACGAAATCCCGGAGATGCATTGTGACATCTTTTTTTATCCAGCCTTCGTCCGTGTATTGCATTCGACATGCTCGACGCCTTCGATGACGTGCTTGTTGGTGATGACGATGCCTTCATCCACAATCATGCAAAATGATGTCCTCATTGCGAAAGACCTCGTGAAAGATCCACTGTCGCAGGATGAAGACGAATGGATCGAGGTACATGAACTGCCGCTCGAAGAGGCACTGGAAAACGTGCTTCAGACCAAGTTTGTGCATACTGTGAGTGCGTATGCGATATTGCGGTATCTTCGGGGAAACCACTAAACGGCGGAGGCTATGGTGTACCTATTGCTGAGCCTGCACTACTGGCATCTGTCGCAGCATCGGAAGACGCAACCGCAGGTGGTTCTACTGGCACTTGAGCAACTGCCTTCGGAGCACCAATGCTTTGTATGAACAGGCCAATCGTCTTACCATTTCTAACGATATCTCGTAGCAGACGAGCAGCAACTAATTGTGCATCAGCGTTTTGATTCTGTAGCTCAGATTTGAGTGTCTCAAGAGACCATCCATCCTCTACGTTGTGTGACAATTTTTCCTTTTTTCCGTATTTCAAGCTATCAATTGCGCGAATGAAAGCATCTAGATGGGGTAAGAATATTTCTCGAATTGTACCTTCATCGGTTAATGCACCTACGGAATCAAATAATTCTTGAGCTGTATCAGAAGCGAGAGCACGCCCTTCTATATGTCGAGAGAGAATACCGACATCAACTCCATTTTCATTGCTCATAATATTAGAGAGGAAAGAAGGTGTGAAATGTAAAAGAAATCATCCACGCTGGCAAGGCATTCCCCACAAATATCGAGACTCCTTACTCCGCACTGTACAATCGTTCCATGCGTCTGCACCGCTTTATCACCGCTCTAGACCTGTCGCAGAGCAATGGCATCATCAGCGATCCTGATCTACTTCACCAATGGACAAAAGTCCTGAGGCTCCATACGGGAGATACTGTCGTGCTTTGCGACGGCAAAGGTATGGAAGTGAAAGGCACACTGCGGTCTCTGGATCGCAAGCATGCGACAGTGCAGCTGGAATCGCAGCATCCCGTGGGTGCTGAACCAGATCGATCAGTCACGCTCTACTGCGCAGTCCTCAAACGCGAGAATTTCGAGTGGGTCGTCCAGAAATGCACCGAGCTTGGGATCAAAGCGATCATCCCGATTGTCACTACGCGTACCGTGAAGACCGGTCTCAAGATGGAGCGGCTTCGGATGATTGCCCGCGAAGCCGCCGAGCAGTCCGGCCGGGGTATTGTCCCGGTGATATCGGAACCCATGGAATTCGACCGAGCACTAGAGGAAGGCAAAAATACGAGAAACCTCTTTTTCCATACGCTCACAAACCAGCAAACGAGCAAACCAGCAAACGAGCAAACTCCTCTTGGCATCTGGGTGGGCCCCGAAGGAGGATGGACGGAGGAGGAAGTGATGAAGGCAAAGGATGCAGGCTTTGCAATCGCTTCACTCGGAGCGCTGACGCTGCGTGCCGAAACGGCGGCAATAATCGGGTGTTTTACGGTCTTGCAGAGATAACGCTCTATCTTGACATTCCCTCTCCCTGTCGTACCCTTCTTGCGCAAATTCCGCGCAGGGATGGCTATCGCATGCAATAATGACGCGAAATCCCCTACGCCCTACCCCCTCCTTATTATGTCCATCGAACTGATCGCACCCATCATCGCCGTATTAGCCCTCCTCTGGAGCCTCGTTCTCTGGAAGCAAGTGAAGGCAGCCGGCGACGGCACCGCCGCCATGCAGAAAGTCGCTGCGGCGATTTCGGCTGGTTCCCGTGCTTTCGTCCGCCGTCAGTACCGCACGATTGCCTGGCTCTCGGTGATTGTTGCCGCAGGTATCGTCCTCGTGCACGGCTTTGCAGGCGGCGAGGGCTTGACCAAGGGGTGGCAGGTGGGAGGAGCGTTTCTCCTTGGCGCAGTCCTCTCGGGACTCTCCGGAATCATTTCGATGATCGTCGCAACGAAGGCAAACTTGAAAACAGCGGGAGCGGCGGAGCATGGACTCGGCGCGGCCCTGAAGATGTCTCTGCGTGCAGGCACCGTGCCGGCCATCGTCATCACAGCCCTATCGCCGCTCGGCATTTCTGCCCTCTACCTCCTCTACCGCTACGGCCTTTCGACGCCCGCGGAGCGGATTCCTTCGCTCATTATCGGCTACGGATTCGGCGCAAGCTTTGTCGCCCTCTTCGCACAGCTCGGCGGAGGCATCTACACGAAAGCAGCGGACGTGGGAGCGGACCTTGTGGGAAAGATTGAGGCAGGCATTCCGGAGGATGACCCCAGAAACCCGGCTGTCGTCGCGGATCTTGTGGGAGACAACGTCGGAGATTGCGCCGGTCGCGGAGCGGATTTGTTTGAATCCATCTCCGCCGAAAACATCGGCGCGATGATCCTGGGCGTCACACTCTTCCCGGTCTTCGGCATCAAGGGAGTTCTTTTCCCGCTCGTGATCTGCGCGTTGGGACTCGTGGCCTCGGTGATCGGCGTGTACTCGGTACGCGTGAAGAAAGGGGATTCGCCAATGGGCGCGATGACGCGCGGCTTCTGGGTGACGGCACTTCTGACAACCGTGATCCTCTACGTCTGCTGCGCCACGATGCTCTCGACGGTTCCGAGCGCCTCGGTGTTCGCTTCTTTGATGAACCTGACGACGGATAACGCCGCGCTCTGGTTCTTCCTCTCGGGCGTGACCGGACTTCTCACCAGCGTCGCCTTCGTCTACCTCACGGACTATTACACCGGCAAAGACTATCGCCCGGTGCGCTCTATCGCTCAGGCCAGCACCACGGGGCACGCCACCAACATTATCGCAGGGACAGCGATCGGCATGGAATCCACAGGGCTGACTGTACTCGCGGTGTGTGCCTCTCTCTTCGTCTCACACTGGCTCGGCATGCAAACCGAGCTGGAGCACGGAGGCCTCTACGGCACGGCTGTCGCCACGATCGGAATGCTTTCTGTGGTCGGTTACATCCTGGCCATGGACATGTTCGGACCGATCACGGATAACGCCGGGGGCATCGTGGAAATGAGTAAGGGCTCGGAGGAGACCCGGAAAGTCACCGACGAACTCGACGCCTGCGGCAACACGACCAAGGCCCTGACGAAAGGCTACGCTGTGGGCTCCGCTGCACTCGCCGCCTTCCTGCTCTTCTCGGCATTCCTGGAAGAGACGAACCTGACCGTGGTGGACCTCGCCAAAGTGAACGTCTTCATCGGCGCCTTCCTCGGCGCGATGGTCGTCTTCTTCTTTACGTCACTCACGATCCGCGCTGTCGGCCGCGCCGCCGGCGTGATTGTGGAAGAAGTCCGCCGCCAGTTCCGCGAGAAGAAAGGATTGATGGACGGATCCCAGGAACCCGACTACGCCGCCTGTGTGGATATCGCCACGAAGGCAGCGCTCCGGGAAATGGTGATCCCGGGCGTCGTCGCGGTGCTTGCTCCGGTGATCGTCGGCGTCGTCTTCCGCGCGGAAGCAGTCGCGGGTCTCCTGATGGTCGGCACAATCGT
Source organism: Candidatus Peribacteria bacterium RIFCSPHIGHO2_01_FULL_55_13 (assembly GCA_001788925.1). Classification (GTDB taxonomy): domain Bacteria; phylum Patescibacteriota; class Gracilibacteria; order Peribacterales; family Peribacteraceae; genus 2-12-FULL-55-11. The sequence continues at coordinate 36,291 of MFXS01000022.1, read as the reverse complement.
CGGCATCATCCTCGCCGCTTACCTCAACAACGCCGGAGGTGCGTGGGACAACGCCAAGAAGTATATTGAGACGGGAGCGCACGGCGGCAAGAAAAGCCCGGCGCACCAGGCAGCCGTGACCGGCGATACCGTCGGCGATCCATTCAAGGACACGGCAGGACCTTCGCTCCACGTCTTGATCAAGCTCTTCTCGACGTTGACGCTGGCGCTGGCGACACTGTTTATCTAACGTTGAAATTCTGAAGCAGCGGAAGATACGATCTTCCGCTGTCTTTGGGAATACTGATCCCGGCGGCCAACTTTGCGCACCGTGCTGCGATTCCGCACAAAATGCTTGAGATACCGCTCGCGCTCTACAACAATGATCCTCCATGGAAGCCTTTGACCGATTCACATGTACGGTGCAAGTGAAAGAAAGTCTGCTGCTTGCGGAAGATCTGTTGGAGGAAGAGCTTGAGAAGTGCCTCCAGCAATGGGAGGTGGGTCATGATGATGATTGGGATGTCGAGGATGAAGATGATGAAGATGACGAGGACGCAAGCGACTGGGAAGAATTGATCACCGACTGGGTTCGCGTGCTCCTTAAAGATGTGCTGGCTACTGCAACGATGCGTATCGATGTGAAAATGATCGAAAATGCAGATGAAGACGAGTATGAAAACGAAGACCACGATCTGCACTGGTATTTAGCAGACGATTCAATCGGATTCAATATCCGCATCATCGGCGCGCATATACAAGAACACGAAACCGTACGCGCCATCTTGAGCGCTTCCGAACTATTCGAAGTTATTGATGATGACGATCTGATGGATGACGAAGAGGACGATGATGAAGGAGAGTCTTGGAAAGGACCGTCAGATGATGGTGATGAAGAATTCACGTGGCGCTGATCACACCTCCACCCCTTCATGTTTTAGTAGCCATTCCTTTTTATCGCTGCCCGAGGCGTAGTTCCCGATGCCGCCACTCGCCGGAAGCACCCGGTGGCAAGGGATGATGATCGCCAAAGGATTATCGCCAACCGCAGTCCCCACCGCTCTCACAGCCCCGGGATTGCCGATCTCTTTAGCAAGCTGCCCGTAGGTCAGAGTCTGCCCGAAGGGGACTTCCAGAAGCGCGTCCCACACCCGCTGCTGAAAATCGGTCCCGCGCACCACAAGGGGTACGGAGAACGCCCGGCGGCGGGCACTGAAGTATTCTTCTATTTCAGAGACGCACTGCTCGAGGAATTTCGGAAGCGCTTCATCGGACTCCTCCAGGCTTACGGCAAAGTTCACCGTGAGAATCCCCCTCTCCGAAGCGACGATCTTGAGGGGGCCCATGGCGGTCTTCAGGTAGGCCGTGGAAAGCGGAGTAATCATGGCAACCATTTTCCCCGGAAACATGCGGCATTGTCGATATCCTCAGTCGTTCTTTTTTCTTGTCCCTTTGTCAGATTGAGGAATGATACCTCGCAAACGCCGCAGAAGCTGTGCACGATTTTGGGTATCAATCTTTTTCCGGTATATGCTCTCCCAACACCACGCTCCGCGACCTGCGAGGATGTTGAATGCGCTGGCGTAATCGTAACGGCCGAGTTCCGCAAACGCATCCGCGACGGTCGCTAGCGCCTGTTGATCTCCCTGCATGGCATTTTGCAAGACACGAAATTCTTGAAACTCCGTCTGCAGATGCGCGATGGCGCTCATGTCTCCGCCGAATACCGCCCGTTCGATCGTCTGATCGAGCTGCTCCTTATAATACCCAAGAAGGGAACGGTTCCATCCCCTCTTCATCTCACGTTGCGCATTGCGAACCCTCCAAATAGTTGGATGCACCGGAATAATGTCCGGGAGAACACCTTCTTCATTTTTGCTTTCATCGGGCTCGCCCGGCCCTTCTGTGCTGGAACGCGAACACTTTGCCATCGATTCAGTATAGATTATTTGACCAAAAACGCCAAGGTACCCCCTCCGTTCCACGACCCCAAAGAACGTCTTTTTTGGCTTACATAAGCCATAATTATACGTTATCGATTTTTAACCTCTCCCGACTCCCTACTCCCCACTCCCTATTCCCGATTTGATGATGCCATGCGTTCCCCCCTCCTCGCCGGCACCCTCTTTACCCTCCTGCTTGTCGCCCACATTGCGGCGGTCCTTTCCCTTGTGAGCCATAGCGCTCCCATTCGCACTCCCCTGCACCCTTCCGCCCCGAACATTGTCCATTCCTAATTTCTTATTGCTCATTTCTCATTCCGCATTCCGAATTCTCCGCATGGTCCCATTGTCTCTTGCTACCGCCATCGCCGAGCGCGCCCACCGCGACCAGCACAGGGCCGACGGGAACCCCTACATTGAGCATCCGCTCGCGGTGATTGAGATCCTCATGGCCGCAAGCACGCATCTGCCGTGCAATATCTACGCGGCAGCCGTGCTCCACGATGTGATTGAAGATACGGAGCTGACGTATATGGATCTGGTGAAAAGCGTCGGGCGGCCGATTGCGACCACGGTGCTGGGGCTTTCGCGGCCGGAGAAATTTTTCGGCGAATCCGAGCTGGACCAGGAAAAGCGGTATCTGAAGCAGATGTGCCTGGTGCAGAGCGTGGAGCCCGGCATCCTCCTCATTAAAATGGCCGACCGGATCCACAATATGGAAACCACGCGGGCGCTGAGTCGGGAAAAACGCGAGCAGCTCTTTCAGATCACCCGCGATCTCTATCTTCCCTTCTTCCGCGAGATCAAAGAGGACCAACCGCCCACGCTGATGTATGCCTACGAGAACCTGCTGGCGCATCTGGAGCGGCTCTGCCGGCAACCCATCCCCTCCGGGATTCTGACAACTGTATAAATCGATTCAATCTCTTCATTCCCTTATTTCCCTTTTTTCGCCGCCCCGTTCTTCTTCCCTTTGCCCCCCTTCCAGATCTTGTCGATGTTCACGCGGTAGAGGTTGTTGTAGTACTCCATCTCGTTGGGTCCGGCCATTTTGAGCACGTCGAGCTCCGGAGCAAACATCTCGCTGAAACGGTCACGGCGCCGGATCTGCTTCAGGGTGCCGTTTTCATGGATCAGGACGACGGGAGCGCGCCGGATCGTGTTGAAGTTGTTGGCAAGTACCTGCGCGTAGGCGCCCACGTCCATAGCCGCGAGGATGTCTCCCGCCTCGAGCTTCGGCATTTCGATGCCCTTGGTGATAAGGTCCCACGCGTCGCAGGTATTGCCACCGATGGTCACCTTGTGCACGCGCGGCGAGAACATCTTGGAAGCCGGAAGGATGTCATAGCGGACATCGGTCTGCACCAGCGCATCCGGGATGAAGTTATAGGTAGACCCGTCGGCGACGATCATGCGGTTGCGGTGGTGGATCTCTTTATTGGAGACAACGTACATGAGGCCGATACCGGCGTTGAGCACGACGGACTTCCCCGGCTCGAAGATGAGCTGTACCGGCATCGTTACGCCTTCGCGATCCATCAGCTGCTGGAAGTACTTCGGGAAAGATTTCAGGTCTTCGATGGGAAATGCGATTTCATCACCGATGGCCGCAGGAAACCCTCCGCCCATGGAGAGTGTTTTGATCGGGACTCTGCGGTCCTGGCAGGCACGGATGATCTTCACAAGCACGCGCGCCGCAGTGCGAAGCGTCCAGGTGCTGTGGATGTACCCGCCCATGAAGTGGAAGCCGCGGAAATCCACAAAAGGGCTCTTCGCCGCGATGTCCACCGCCTCCATCACCTGCTTCAAGGGAATGCCGTACTTGTTGCCTTTGGTGCTGTAGCCGCGGATCTCGATCATCGGATTCACGCGGATCACCGTACGCACCTGGGTGCGAAGTTTTTTGGCCGTCGCAGCGATATGCTGCAGGTCCTCGATGCTGTCCGCCGTGATGCTCTGGACGCCCATTTTCACGGCGAAGTGCAAATCCTGCTCGGATTTGTTCAGGTTCGTGTAGGTAAGCTGGCGCGGCTTGAAATCGGCGAGAAGGCCGAGGATCACTTCACCCACGCTTGAGCAATCGAGATCGAAGCCTTCTTCGCGAGCGATACGGAGGATCTGGAGGTTGCTGTTGGCTTTCACGCAGTACTCGAGGCTGACCTTGTCCCCCACCGCCCGTTTGTAGCGCCTCAGGCGCCTGCGGATCTCGCTTTCCACCATCACATACACGGGCGTTCCGAAGCGCTTTGCGATCCGGTCCACAGGCACCCCTTCGATGGTCATCATCCCGCGGTGGTCCACGGAAAGAAAATCGCGCCAGCGGTCCCGGATGTACCGTTGTTCCGCCAGCCTGCGTCGCCGAGAGAAATGAGGGAAATGGGATTGCTCCCCAGATGGTGTCATTTCGCGAGCTTTCGCATAAGTAACAGGCCGAAAGTGTACGACAGCTGTCTACGATTGCAAGAATTTTCTGGCACCTCATCTCTTCCACAAATTCATTAATCTCCCGACGAGCGTATGCGTCGTTTTCCCTTGTTCGAGAAGTGCCTGCTGGACATCCCCCGCACGCTGCGGAATGCGCGCAAAGGCAACAAAGACAATCGCACCTGTTTCCTGTTGGGCAAGTGCATCTGGTCTGAACTGATTCGTAATCGCCGTAGGCATTGGATTACCTTGTTCCAATCTTTCTTCTCGCGGCCGTGTCGCCCATTCGAGAGTTGGCGGGAGGAAATCGGCAATAGGTGTAGGTAAGTCTTTTCCTGAATATTGCTCACGAAAAGCTAATGCTTCGGTGGCTGCCTGATGCATTAATCGCAGGAAGATCGTCTCATTTTCTGTGAAGAACTGCATAGTCTTCATGTCGAAAGGATCTTGTGCTTCCAGCATTTTCGGTTCGTGCGATGGTACGGATGGAACATAGGTCTCCAGTGTTTTGGGATCAACATCTGCCGCATCAATACGCACACAGATGTAGTAGTTACCATCGTCATCAAAGGCGACAACCTCATTTATGTTTTCCCGATGACGCCATGTAAGATCAAGTGAGGGAATGATCGTCACGGGATCGGAAGCAGCCGATTCCCCTTTCAGCGCAACAGAGCCTCCGAATGTGAGATTACCCACAAGGTAGCCGGAAGCAGCTTGTTTGGTCGTATCATTAAGAATGCACAAGGGCGTACCCGGCCGCCATCCTAACTGCTCGAGATCATGGACGGGCATACCTAATTTCGAGAGGGAATCATGAATACTCGCATGATCGTCGGTGCCCTCTGATTGGCCTTCTAACATCGTATGTTTGTGTAGATACACTGCCAGTATACAGGAATACGCGATTCCATTGTAGCCCTCTCTGAAGCCATACATAGAGATTCTACAGCCTCCACCCGAGTCGCCCGCCGTGTGCGGTCCTTAGAGATCGAGCAGCACCGCCGCTATCCAAGGAAATGCAACAGTCACGTCGCTCTGGATGATCTGATAGTAGCTCGTGGTCGCAAGCTTGTCCCACGTGATCTTCTCTTTGCCGCCCGCACCGGAGTACGAACCGTAGGACATCGGCGAGGAACCGATTTCGATGAACCCCGCCCAGTCGCGGATCTTTCCATGGAGCTGGAGATCGTGCTTCAGAGACGGGACGACGCAGATCGGGAAATCCGCCGCGATGCCGCCGCCGAGCTGAAGGAAGGCGATGGGACTGTCCTTGGATTCCTCCATGTACCAGTCATAAAGCCATGTGAAGTACTCGAGTCCCCCTTTCATGATGGTGGGATCAAGGACGACGCTCTGATCTTTCCGGTGTTTCCCGCTGTAGGTGTAGCTCGCGAAGATATTGCCCATCGTGGAATCCTCAAAGCCCGGAATCACGATCGGGATGTTCTTTTCATAGGCCGCGTATGCCCAGCAGTCGGCCGGGTTGGCTTTGGGATCGGGCTTGATGAGACCCTCGGCAAAGAGACGACGGAAATACTCGTGCGGGAAGTATCGCTCCCCCTGCTTCTGAGCCTCCTTCCACATCTGCAGAAGATGCGGCTCCATGATGCGTACACTTTCATCCTCGGGAAGGAACGTATCGGTGATACGACGCAAGCCCGCATCGCGCAGTTCCGCCTCCTGCTCAGGAGTGAGCTCGGTGTAGCGGGGGATATAGGCGTAGTGCGAATGGGCGACGTAGCGGTAGTAGGACTCCTCGTGGTTCGCGGCTGTTGCCGAGACCAGGTGAACTTTTCCTTTGCGAATAAGCTCGGCGAGCGTCACGCCGACCTGGAAGGAGCTCAGGGCTCCCGCGATCGTCACGACCAGCTTGCCGCCGTTCTTCAGATGATCTTTCAGCCACAGGGCAGCCTGCATGGTGGAGCCACCGTTACAGTGCTTGAGAGTGAGTTCCCCGAATGTGGAGATGGGAGTCTTGCTGCCCTTCACGAGCTCCGTGATGGGCCCCGTGCCGTGCGCGCGGCCTTCTTCCTCCACGATGTACTTTTTCAGACTCGGCGAGAGCTTGGTGAATTTTTTCTGCATGCCCTCATGCTATCGAGATGCAGCGCACATTTCCAGAAAATGCCCTGCGGGTTCCTCCTCCCGGTGGGAGGAGACTAGGAGGAGGGGGTCGCCGATGATATTTCTTGTGCGCTACAACAGGACGCCTCACAATTAGCGCATGGAAAAACGCGTTGTACACGTCGGCCTCGTCCAGATGTCCATGGAAGACACGCTGGAAGCAAATCTCAAGAAAGCCGAGACGATGACCGCAGAGGCCGTGAAAAAAGGCGCGAAGATCGTCGCGCTCCCGGAGCTCTTTGGCTCCCCCTACTTCTGCCAAATTCCGAGTGACCCCCGGGCCTTCGCCAGTTTCGCGGAAGCCATCCCCGGCCCGACAACCAAGCGCCTCTCGGAGCTCGCGAAAAAGTACCAGATCGTCCTCGTTGGCGGATCGATCTTCGAAAAGGCCTCTGATGGCAAACACTACAACACCGCCTGCGTCTTCGGGCCGGATGGCAAGACCTTGGGCACCTACCGCAAGACCCACATCCCGCACGATCCCGCCTTCTACGAGCAGGATTACTTCACTCCCGGCGACACGGGCGTCCGCGTCTTTGCAACACCCTACGGCGCGATCGCAGTCCTCATCTGCTACGACCAGTGGTTCCCCGAAGCCGCACGCCTTGCAGCCCTGGCCGGAGCCGAAATCATCTTCTACCCCACGGCCATCGCCACCTCACCAACGATCGCGCCGGTGGACAGCGCTATTCCGGAGAACTGGGACAACATGTGGACCGCCGCCCAAGTGGGTCACGCTGCCGCCAACTCCGTCTACATCGCCGCCATCAACCGCGTCGGGGACGAAGGGGAGATGCACTTCTGGGGGGGTTCGTTCATCGCTGATCCGGGAGCGAACATGCTGGTTAAAGGAGACGATACGGAAAAAGTGTTGATTGCGGAATGCGATCTGAGTTATCCGAAGAAGATGCAGGAGTCGTGGAGATTTTTGCAGGAGAGGAGACCGGAGATGTACTCCCCCCTCACCCAACCGCTATAACAACCAGGATCACAGCATGTTCACGACGATGGATAATATCGCTGCAGGACGGACGGAAAATAGCAATGTGTGGGAAGGACGTATCATGAGGAAAAGGAGCAGAGCGAAGCGGATGAAGAAGTGAGGAAGAGGGCGGTATAGCTGGCCTATTGCTATCGGCAGGATTCCCGTGCTCTTCGTGTGAGATCCAGCGTGGCCTTTGCGAGAGTGAAGAGGTCATCTACCTGACGTTCTGAAAAATCACTTCCGCCCACTGCTTTGATAATATGCAAGCGCATATTTTTTCCACGGCACCATTCTGTAATACTTAGCTCATGGGCAGCACCTGCCCATGCAATAGGGACTACGTTGGCGTGTGCTCCGCACATATACTCCACCTGCTCTTCTTCGCGCTCTTTTAGCAACTCCTGTGCTGTCGGCAAAAATCGAGAGATGAAGGCGCGACAATCACGCTCAATGTCATCAACGAGAAATTTTCTGCCATTGATTTTTAGATAGAAGTCTTTTCCTTCCTTCATGGGAAATACCGTCATTTGAAATGATTCGGTCGGAAGATTGTATTTTCTCGCAAGTTCACGCTCTTGTCTCATTGTGTGCTCGAGCAGTTCCCGCAGTTTTTTTTCGACTTGCGGAGTGTACCCGCAACTGAGATGAGGATATGCCGTCCAGCGCGAAAAGAATGCACGTTCGGGATGACCTTCTCGACATAGCTCTATGAACAGGTTTTGAAGTATCTCGGGGTGTTCATAAAGAAATGCCTGACAATCCTTCCCATAAGCCGAAGCGTGCCCCGCAACTACTCTGCGTTCAGCAACGATTGCGTCGCCGTCCGCAATTCCCTCGACAGATAGCGGGCTTTGTGCGCCTGAAATATGAAGCAAGTGTACAAATTGAAAGAGTTGGCTTTGCTCAACTAACATTTCCCTCTTCGGCACAAAGACTCTCCCCTCAGGCGGATGTTCAGAGAACAGCATCACTGCCGCTCTTGCCCCATCGGGATTTTCAACTCTCTCTGTAATCAATTGTTCCCTTTGAGCTCGTTCGATAACATTCTTAATCAATGTCCATTCTTCTTCAATCGTTCTCTCGGGATGTGGCAGCACTTGCTGATTGGGTGAAAGGACGATGCGACTTGGAGGATTCGTTGAAATCTCTTGTACTCTCTCGTTGCTCTCCAAGGAGAAAGCGTCTGGATAAGGCAGAATTGCCTTTTCAGGTTCGGGCATCCTTGTGGGAAGAGGATGCTGATCAATGTTCTGCGTAGGAAATCTTGTCTCATCTGGCTCATGAAAAGAGATTCTCACTGCTTTGATTTTTTTCGCTGTCGTCTGGCTTACCCATTGGATATTCTGTATCAAGTAAAGTCCTGTTCCAATCTCTTCTGCGTGTTCCACGGACTGCCCCGAGGCTTCATGCAGTTTTTGGCGCCATTCTCCTTCTTCATTTTGTAGGAGCACGGCTATGTTTTTTCTCGTGTCTGGAACTTCCACGACATCGACGTTGCCGGGACCAGCTGTGACATTGTCCGGTGCCCCTGTGAGTACGTGCCACATTCTTTTCTTGTATTGCTGGAATGTAGTGACACTTCCATTCCAGCATTGCATGTTGCCGATGGCGATTGCGGGATTCTGAGCGGGTATGAGTACTCTCCGATACTGTTGATGTCCTGCATCGATCCAAAAGACCCCCTTCTCAGGTACAAGGGGATCAATTTCACGCTGCACGTTGGATCGCAATTCAATATCCGGGAGTTTCATACGGATTGGTGATTATATTTATTATAACATTTATTTAACACATTTCAAGTACCACTCCACCCATTAATGTACTGCTTTGAAGCAACAGAATCATCCGAACGCTGCTCAATTTCCTCTACAATCCTCACCGTATTTTGAGCCTCTTCCTTTGTAAAATGAGTTGGGGATGAAGATAGAAATGGAAACCGTCAGGAGACACCCATATCCATACAAAGACAAGCACACATCCACAGCTCCAAAAAGCTTTCCCCTCTTTCACGCATCCCCCCGCCATCCGTTCGGTTCTCTGCATAGAAAGATTGTTCAGCGTTCGTTTTGCCAAGAGAACCTGATCCTTCGCAACACGAAAACAAAAATCCATCATTAAGAGAAAGAAGTGTCATCCAGCATCTGCCAACCCCTCTTGGACACGCGTGGAATGGGAGCGAACTTCCTCCCCCCTTCGCCATGGCACACCGCCGCTCCTCCCTGTCCAGAATCAGCTCCTTCGAATCACTTGAACCGCGCAATCTGATGTCCGCGATTACTACTATCCCTACGAATGATACATCCGCAGAAGTCCGGAATCTTCTCCACCCGTCCGCCGACTTGTCCCCCGAAGCCCAATGGGCGAAGGGGGAAGGCGAGGGCAGCCGGGTAGAGGCAGAGATGCAACCGCACGAGGTGTTCAGCTCCGATCAAAAGCAGGAATTTTGGGAGGACATCCCGGAAGGAAAGGACCTCGTGATCAATGATCGCGTCCAAGCCATCTCCCGGGGCGAAGTGCTGCCGACTCCCGAGTCACCGGTGATCTTTAAGACGCAATTTACGCTTGGAGGAAAGAAAAGCGGCATCACCCTCATCACCCGCACGGATGGGGTGACGAGCGGGCGCTTCAATAATGAATTCAGAAATGGGCTCTCGTTCCGGGCGGAATACAACGTGGCATGTATCTATTTTTCCGATCCCGTCGGCGGGGCGTTGATCGGCATTCCGGTGGAATTTCCCGAACGCCTCCAGCTGGGAGTGCCCTATGACTTTTTGGTGGAGGACCGCGGCACGGAAGCGCATCTGGTCCTTTCTCAGGGGGACAAGGTGCTTGCCGATATCCGCGGAGCGATTCCGCGTGCGGCGAGCGAGCCGAGAACGGTGCTCCGGCGCACGGAAACAACTGATGCCTACCAGGTCCATATCAGCGGCACGTCGCTCAGTCATGGCATGGAACCTGCTCAAAAACCGACGGCGCAAAGTCCGCAGGAGGCCTTGCCGGAGGAACATGTCGATGCGGTGTTTGCGGATCTGGCCTTTCTGCAGTCGCTGCTCGACAGAGAGGACGCGCTGCAAGAAGAGGCGGATGACACGGTGTATTCCACCGATGCAAGCGGCGGGACATTCGGCGACTTCTGGCAGGACGCGAACCCCGATGAGCCGTTGTCCATCAACGACCGCAAGCAACTTGTGAGCCGCATGGATATGGAGCCGACGGAGCAAAATCCTTTGGTGGTGCACACGCAGTTCACCATGAACGGCAAAAAGGGCGGCATCATGTTTGTTACCCGCACGGACGGCGTCTCGAGCGGCAGATTCGATAACGAGTATGAGGAAGGCCTGTCGTTCCACCTTTCCTACAACAGCGCCAGCCTCTGGTATTCATCCGGCGCCCATCAGGGGTACATCGGCGAACCTCTCAACTTCACAGAACATCTCGCGCTCGGCGTCACCTATGACGTGACCGTGGAAGACCGTGGATCGCAAGCACGCTTTGTGATTTCCCAGAACGGCACAGTGATCGGGGAAATTCAGGGGGCGCTTCCCGTCGCGGCACAGGAAAAGAAATACGTGGCGCGGAGGGTGGATGCATCCAGTGTCTACCAGGTCGATATCGGCTCCATGGAGATCCGCCACGCAAACCCTGTGGAGGCCTCCACCACGCAGAAAAAAGCGGGGATAGAGAAGGATGATCCACGGCTCGCGCTCATCAAAAACGTACAGTATGGGGCTCCGCTTGCAAGCTTCGAACGCAGCCGCCTCTTTCTCGAGTCTCGATTCTTCATTTCGACGGAAATGCAAAATGCCCTCCCGCTCCGCAATCCCGCTTACGGCGGTGGAAACCATCGGGTGGATAGCGACATCCGCACGGAACTCGGCCGTCTGCTCGGCGTATACCAGGACGTCGTGGGGGATGCCCTGCAAAGGGGCATGGAATACCACATCGCCGACCTCAAAGGTGAGCCGACGCAGCACGCCATGGAAATGCTCGATTTCGTTCTTGGCACCCGCACGCGCGGCCGGTACATCGGTGAACTCGCCCGTGATTTCCAGGTATACGTCCCCAACAAGCAAGCGGTGCTGGCAGAGAGTCAGAGGCTTCTGAATGGAAATATCGACCGGCTCATTGAGAACCAGAAGGCTGTGGAGAGGCAGAACTGGGAAGATACGCATCTGGGGGATACGCCGCGGAAAGAAAAGGACCCGAAGGAAAGCAGGCAAGTCGAGGTCAATAAAGATCGGCTGAAAGAAGCTATGGTGAAGACGGCTCCAAAAATCCAAAATCTTGGCGCCGAAGTGCGGCGGGAATTTGAAGCTGCCGTGGCAAAATCACCGTTCAGTCTGCAGGAGATTTATGCGGAGGCAAGGGTGCCGTATCTCCAGGTGGTGTCACGGGAGAATCATGCGGAAGCGGGGACTCCGGATTCGGAGGTCTTGGGGAAATCGAGCTTTAGTCATGAGGCGGCGCCCGGTGCGACTGTCGTAATCAAAAACGGCGAACTTATCGGATCGGAATCCATACGCGTGCCTGCGGAAAGCAGCCAGACGATGCGCTTCGCCCTGGATCGTGAGGTGATGGCGAACTTCTGGGTGAATAGCGTCCCAGGGAGAGCCGTATCGCTCACGATTTCTGGGGGCGACCTTCCTGCAGGCGGCTATTCCTCCGATCACGGCAACTCCTCAGCAGGCTCCACTAGTCTGAAGCTCACGCCGGGAACATATGAAGTGACTGTTTCCGATAAAACGAACTATGGAGTGATGCCTCATGGCAATGACCTGCGTTCGCGCCCACTGGAATTTCCGCTCCATATGGACGTGCGGCCGTGGAATATGCGGGAGATTGTGGGGAGAGTAAGTCTTCCCGGCGAGAGTGAGGTGAAGGAAGTGAGTTTGAGAGTGGCGGAGTTTGATCCATCGGGTCAAAGGAAAACTGACTATAAGGCCACCGAAGGCAATGATGCCATTTCCGCACTCAACCCTTCTCTTCCCGTCTGGGTGGGAGTCCATGGAAGAAACGACAATGAAAATTCTGACCAAATGTCTGAGCTGGAACAGAGCCTGCTTTCAAATAACGTACAGTTAGTAACTCTGAACTGGGCAGCGTCTGCAAAGGATAATATGACCAAAATAAGCCTGGATGGATCCAAATGGATTGAGTCTGTTGGAGCGTGGGCAGCAAATCAGCTGCAATCAATGGAAATACCCAGTGCAAATATCAGTGGCGTAGGTCACAGCTGGGGTTCCTACGTGGTATATGAAATCGGTGCACATTTGCCGGGCGGACTACGGACAATAGTTGCGCTTGATCCGGCAGAAGACAACATTGTGCTCGCAGACAAATATGACAATTCAAAAGTCAATTTCGCCAGTGTGGCGGATTCTTCCTATGCCTTCCACAGCAGCATGTTTGGGGATGCCAGGAATGCGCTCACGGCACAAAAAACATTCAGTATCCAAGTGCCGGAAAACTATGAAGGGAACGATATTGAATCATTGCGCGCGCTACTGGAGCAAAAATACTTCGTGTCTATGACAAACGAAGTAAAAGATGAGCTACTTGATGCCTGGAGGGAGCACGGATTCGCCGTCACTCTATTTTCAGAGCTGTTGCAAAATGCAAAAGATAATCCCAGTCATCCGATTGCATCTCTCTTCACACCACAGAAAATAAACTCCGGCACGTCCCCACTTGCCGAGTGCAACGAAGAGTTTGAGGGGATTTTTTACGTCAATCCGACGAAGTCCAAGTACACGGAAGGAGAGAGCGCAGGCCAAGATTGGTGGAAAGCGGAGCAATATTACTTTGACGGACGCACCTCAGCGGGAAATCCGATTCAGGGATAACATCCTCCTGATCCATTCGTATGCGTCACAATGCAATTCTCCTCATTGGCCTCACAATCGCCATCCTGGTAGGGATAGCCGGCGTCGCATGGTATGACAAAACATTGGGATGGCACCGCCCATATGTGAACTGGGATTATGATGAGCTTGCCGCCTATCTGGTGGAACATGATCGAGAAGCGAGTGAATGTTGGGACCTCATTGTCTTTGATCCTATGGGCCCGCAACCAGCTCAGCAGAGAGCAAGCTGCATTTATGAATATGCCAAACTCAAAAAGGATCCTCTCGTGTGTGAACTCCTAATGCCGAGCAGCTATGGATTGGACTGTGTGGGGGGGGCGATAAGTACGTATCATCGTCCTTGCGCTCTTGGACGTGACAGATCTGTGACATGGGCAAATGGTGGAAAGGCGACACTGCAGCAATGCATAGAAGGTAATGATCATGAATGCTGCATAGCCGCACAAGCACGTTTTATAATAAACTTTCATTCATGCGAATCCATCAACACGCCGGATATACACGACCAATGTTTGCGTGATCTGGCTTTTAAAAACGCCGATCCGTCTCACTGCAGCGGAATCGAATCTCCGCTTGTAAAAAGCGCGTGTACCGTGGAAGCATCCGCTCTGCGGAAAAACCCGAGTATCTGCCAAAGCTGCATTCAGCCCATAGAGAGCATCGAGGATCTGGAATAACGGGGTGTGTGGCTCCGGTGAGCCTCGAAGAAGCAAAAAATATGCAATAAGCTGTCTGTTCCACGCACCCATGGAACCATAATTTTGGCTCCATAGAGCCAAAAATCAGATAGCTGGCTTTCTATGCACTCAGAGGTGGATTTCAAATTCTCATATCATCCTTTGTAATGAAAGCACTTTTCCCCCTAGTACATGCGCATCCTGTCAGCAGTTATTCTTATACTTTGCATGGCTCTGCCTCTCAGTGCCGAGGCCCGTCCTTCTGTTCGTGCCATACAAACCAAGGGGGCTGAACAAGAAAAGAGTGGCATGGAGGCACGCTTGAAAAGTATGCAAGAAGGATTCAAGCAGAAATATGAATTGCGCATGCATCCTCGCGGAAACGGAATGTCCGTTCTTGTTCCTGAAGACTGGGAGCAATATCTCTTTGTACCCTCTGATCTTGATAAATATTTCGGATCGGATTTAGCGGCCTATTATGTGGGTCACAAAGAAGGCATGGAAATGCTTGGGTTTGGGCTGAAGGCTCTGGACCATGCGGCTACACTGGAGGATGCGGACAAGATTCATTCTGAACTCTCGGCGCAACCGAGAACAGATTTTGAATTCTTGAACAAAGGCTTCCTGCATGACTACAAATTAGTGTCAGAGGAAACCATTGTGGTAGCCGGGAAGCAGGCACGAGCCCATACGTATTCTTATATTTGGGCAAGCGTGCATTGGTTGGAAACGGACATTCGGATTCCAAACGGCAACACATTGGTCGTGCTTTTTTACCAGGCACCCGAAAGCATCTTTGAAAAAGGAAGGGAACGATTCGAAACATTCAAAAACTCCCTCACATTGCCTAAAAAGAAAGTAACAAAATCCAGAGCTGCAACTCCTGGGAAAGGAAGACGGTCGGCAAAAAACAAAACAGAGTCGCAATAGAAGTTTTGCATAACACTGGCATCCAGCATCGTACATAGGCATCATCTTGTCCGCCTTCTCACCCCATGAAATCCCCCTTCACCCCCTCCTCTCCCGCCGCCCTCGGCTACCGCATGCCTGCCGAATGGGAGCCGCATGAGGGAACATGGATCTCCTGGCCCTACAATCTAGAAACATGGGCAGGACACCTGGAGGGAGCGGAAGAAGCATTCACACAGATGATCGCGGCGCTGACGCCCCATGAGAAGGTCCATCTTCTCGTACCCAGCAAGGATGTGGAAGCCCGTGCGGTTAAGAAGATCGGAAAAGCGGGAACCGGGAATCTGGAGATCCACCACATCGAATCCGGCGACGTCTGGATCCGCGACTATGGTCCGATTTTTCTCGTGAAAGGAGAGGGGAAAAACCGTGAAGTGGCATATTCCAAGTGGATCTACAACGCGTACGGTAACAAGTACGATGATCTGCTCCCGGGAAATGAAGTGCCGGACAAGATGCCGCTGCAAAAATACCCCCGGTTTGATGCCGGTATTGTGCTCGAAGGCGGTTCTATTGACGTGAATGGTACCGGCACGCTGATTACCACGGAAAGCTGCCTCCTCAGCCCCGACCGCAACCCGAACATGAATAAAGAGCAGATTGAGCAGAAGCTCCGCGATTTCCTGGGCGTTACAAATATCCTCTGGCTCTCTGCTGGTATTGAGGGGGATGACACTACGGGGCATGTGGATGACATCACGCGCTTCGTGGGGAAAAATACCGTGGTAACGGTGGTGGAAGAGAACAAGAAAGACGCAAACTATGCGCCGCTGCAGGAGAACCTCGAACGCCTAAAGATGATGAAAGATGAAGAGGGTACGCCTCTTTCCGTCCTCACTCTTCCCATGCCGAAGGAGTTCACCGTCGAGGGGCGTCGAATGGCCGCAAGCTACGCGAACTTCTACATCGCAAATGGGGTGGTGCTGGTGCCTACCTATAAACAGGATTCGGATGCTGAAGCTTTGAGAGTATTGGGTAACTGCTTCCCAGACAGGAAAGTGATTGGCATCGATTGTAGTGAGTTGATCTGGGGGTATGGGTCGGTGCATTGCGGAACTCAACACAGTTTTTGAAATAATGGTTTGCATTGGCATTTTGAATCATTTTTTAATATTTGTTTTTTTTCATAAAAATGTTATATTTTTATTATGTGGGTTTTGTATGCTCTAACGGCAGCTGTGTTCTTTGCCGTAGTGCACCTGCTTGATGAGTATTGTATTGATGAAATCTTTGAAAAACCTTGGATTGGCGTAATTACAAGTGCGCTCGCCTCTCTCGTCGTATTAATACCACTGCCCTTTATTTTGCCCTTTGTGGGCTGGCAATGGCCTACATATTCTATTTTATTATTGGCTATTAGTGCTGGTGCCTTAATACAGGTGAGTCAGCTGCTCTATTTCAATGCATTGGCAAATACTAATGCAGGAATTGTTGCAGCCTATTGGAACATTATTCCAGCTATTCTTCCTATTCTTAGTTATTTTATTTTTGGAAGAATCTTCACCCCCAATCAATATATTGGAATTGTTATTCTTATTTTTGCTTCAAACTTAATGTTACTTTCAGATCATAATCTTGAAACAAGAGTTTCAGCTTTTTTATGCATGATTGGCGCCTCTGTATTGCAAGCAATTTCATATTTAATCCAAGACTCAGTCTACGATCAATGTTCCTTTATTGTCGGTTTCACACTGATGACAAGTGGCATAATTATGATCGGGGTATTTCCGCTTGTCTTTAAAAGGGTGAGATCTACTTTGGGTACAAGAGGAGGGCTCTTAAGTTCTTCCATTAAGTTATTTGTTTTAATAGAAATAACCAACTTAATTGCTTTGGCTTTTGCCCAAAAATCAATTAAAGAAGGATCACCATCCTTAGTAGCCGCTGTCGAAACAACAATGCCAGGCTTCACATTTTTAATTGCACTGATTGTTTTTTCAATCTTTAAGATTAAATACGACACAAAAATCTTTATGAATATATGGAAAAAATATATGGCACTTATTGTTATGATTATTGGTGTCTATTTAGTGTCGTAAATTTGTTAACTCTTTTGGGGCAAGGGCAACTCAACACTAAAGGTGGTTCCTTTATTTTCTTGGCTCCTAAATGAAATAGTTCCACCTTGTGCCTCAACAGCTCCTTTTACAACATACAAACCAAATCCATTACCATCCACGTTGCGTACGTTGCTGGCACGGAAGAGCTTTCCGAAAATTTTGTCCTGATCCTGTTTTGGAATACCACAACCGGTATCACTGACAGAGAACTTCAGAGCGCCACTTTCCACTTTTACCTCGAGCTTCACCTTACCTCCTTCTGGAGTGTACTTGATAGCGTTGCTCAAGAGGTTTTCTGTAATCATTAACATCAAACGCTTATCGAGATTGCCTGTGCTCATTTTTTCTTGCACAGCTTGTGTAAGCTTCACCTTATGCTCTTTAGCTTTTGATTGCATGATATTCAATACTTCCCCAAAGAAAACATTTAGATCCAATTCCGTGCGGTCCACCTTTATGCGACCAAGTTGAATACGTGACACATCCAAGATCATGGAAACAAGGTCGGAAAGGTGTGCCGTAACTCCTTGGAGTTTTTGGAAGAAATCCTTCTGTTCTTTATTTACCTCGCCAATGTCCCCATCAAGAAGCATTTCAAAGTCCCATTTAAGAGCAGAAATAGGTGTAGCCAATTGATGGCTAACTATTCCAAGTAATTCATCTTTTTGACGGTCCAACTCTTTAACTGCTTCAACTCGTTCATTATAAATTCGAACAAGCGTTGTGGTTAAAAGGGAAAGCAAAAAGATCAAGAAAAGAATAAGGAGTAGAAAAGGCCGTAGCATTGCTTGGGTCCTCTCATTAAAATCATCAAGAACAACGTCGATGCCTATAATTGCTATGGCGTCATTCCTGCTATCCAAAATTGGAGCATAAGCAGAAAGCTGAACTGACCATTGATCTTTTTCCAATTCATCAGCAGCTACAGGATAGTAAAATGCCTCATCTCTTAATGCTGGATAGTCAGAAACATCAAAAGGATCTCCTGGCAATGGAGCCACTTCATCATCTGAAACCTCCCCATCTTGGTTCGCATCTAATTCTTCAAAAGAGTCTAAAGAGTCGGCATCTGCAACAAACTCAAAAGTATTGGGTTCAGATGTCCTCCTCATTATGTATGCATATTGAATATTTTCATTGGCAGCTCTGAGATTCTCAAGTTGATGTACCAATTTTTTTAAGCTAACTGAATTCGAATCTGATTCTTGCGTGGTTCTGTCGACATCAGCAGCATCAATCTCATTTGCAATTGTGGAAACAATTGCAACAATTCTTTCTTGGAGTCTTTGTTTTAAAATTTGTTGTGTTTGAACGAACAAAATATAAGTAATAGCAGCTGCCAATGCTGCACATAACATTAGGGCCACAAGAACTCTTCCGTGGCCTGATATTCGCTTGAAGTAATTTTTAACATGCATCCACATATTATAGAGGAAATATGGATTTATTGCTACCACTCCCTCCCCCTCAAAATTTGGATATTAATACCAGCTTCTGTCGAGAAAAGAGAAAAAGCAAAAGTATTGCAAAAGCAAGAAGTAATATCCCCCCTATCGCAATAAATTTTTTGTTTGTGACAGATAGAACAGTATCTACAGACATATCAAAGCCTACAATAGCTACAGGCTCATTTTTTTCATTCAAAATTGGTGCATAACCAGAAATATAAGTCCCCCATTGATCAGAATAAAAATCGTCGGTCGCAACAGCTTCAGAAAGCGCGCTGACTATCTCTGGTGCCACATCAACATTGTATCGAACGCCTGGTGCAACATTTTCCTCGTCTTCCGTGATTAAACCGTCAAGATTCAAATCTTGGGATGGAGGCAAATCAAAATTAGAATCAGCATCAACAACAAATTCCCAGATATTGCCTTCAATAGGTCTCATGACATATGCCCAAAGTATATCTGGATTTTCTTCACGCATTTTATTCAAGATACGGAACACGCGCTGGTATTCATCTCGCTTCATGTCTCGAGCAAACCGTAAAGGTTCAAGATCTTGTGCATTAATTTGTGCGGCAGTAGCTGATGCAATTGATCTTAAACGCTGACCTAATTGCTCCCTTAGCAAACTCAGCGTGTACCAATACATACAAGACGTGGCTGCGGCGCTTATAATTAAAATAAAAATTATAGTAACAATGGCCGCCTTTGTTTGTGTAAGCCTAAAGAATTCTTTTATCAAGGATCTGTTATGTGCTGCAAATCTAGCAATTATCAAACAAAGAAAAATTCCTAAGAAAAATGCAAAGGGCTTAAAAGTGTCGGCTGCCAGCTTCGTTACATCACTCGCAAACTTGTCGACTCCCAGAATTGCTATTGTTTCACCTTGTTCATTTCGTATCGGAGCCCAAGCCGCAATAAGATAACCCCATTGATCCTGAGATGCGCTAATAATGACCGGTTCAAGTAATGAACGACGGTATTGCGCAGGAAAATCTTTGGCCTCGTATTTTTCTCCCGGCGGAGAAAGGTGATCTGCTTCGTCAACAACTCCGTCCTTATTCAAATCTTTTTTAGCATTCAGATCTAACGAATCAGCATCAGCGACAAATTCCCACACATCTTGCTCGGCTGTCGGTCTCAAAATATACATGTACTGGACTCCTTCATTTTGATTCCGTATTTGATTCATTTGAAGAATTATTTTTCCATACTGAGGTTTTTGAGCATCATCTGAATCTCTGATTACCTCTATATCCTTGGGCGAGAACTGCAGGGCACCGGTTGCAGCTATCGAGAGCAATTTTTCTTGTACGCGTTTAAGATTCAAATTCTCATTATACTTATACATAGCAAATGTCGACCCTAGAGCAATGACCAGAAACATTCCAAAAGCCGCAAGACTACGCTTACTCAAGAAAAACTCCCTCGCCGCTGACACCACCCTCGTCTTCATCTCTTCTTCTTTTGGTACTGCCGCCGGTACAGACGCCCCCTTCTCCTTCTGCTTCGCCATCTCCTGTTTCCAGATGGCCTCGAACATCGCGCGTTCGGTATGCGCCATTTCGGGACTGCGGATGATCAGGGCTTTAGCATCTGCATGATTGATGGTGCCGACCCAATCCCCCGCGATGACTTTTTCCGTATTAAAGGCGTAGACGGATTCGGGAACGAGAAGCGTCTGGCGGTACTCGAAGGGATCTCTGGACTGATAGCGGCGGCCGAGGGGGGTGTCGTGTGCGATGACGCGTGTGATGATTCCCTGACGCCGGCGAACGCGGAAGAACTGGACGAGGAAATCCCGGAGCGGGTCCTCCACCTCGGTATGGCGAACGGGGAGGAAGTGGAGCATGACGCCGTTACATCCCTCCAGCAATTTTTCATAGGCCTGTTCCAGGCCATCCATTTTTTCGAAGTGCTCAATATCGGCCCGGCTCATGTTGGGGGAAAGAGAATCCACGAAGGATTGCAGGTCCTTTTCCCGCCGCTCCATAAAATTGCGTGTCCGCTCGCTGTCTTCATGCACCCATGCCACCACGGCCTCGAGCGAGGAAAGTGTGAGTTTGGGAGAGTCATTGACGAGTTCCTTTCCGAGAATCCCCTTCTTCAGAAGCTTCTTGCTCGCGCTATCGAGCACCCCCGTGCTCTTTCCTGTTTTGGCGGCCAGTTCCCGGAGCGTCATGGAGCCCCCCGCAAGCAGGTGCTTGAGAATGAGGATCTCTGTTGAGGTAAATCCGCACTCCAACAGATATTGTTCGATGGCGGCGGGGAGCTGGGTCATCGGGCAATTTCGTATGCTACCGGGCTCTTTACAGAGTGCAAGGACATGATGGAGTAGTAGTAAGGTCTATTTGACATTGCGCTGGAAATTGGGGCTTCATTGAGCCATTTTGGACGTTCCATGGGGTCATGGAACACTACAGCCTCGCCCACTCAAACGTCTCCTTACTAATCACCCCTTCTTTATACAGCTTCTTCGCATCTACTTCGAAGGTGGTCATCCCCGTGTCGCGCCCGGTCTGGAGGACAGACTTCAGTTCCTGCGAGCGGTTGTCGCGGATGATGTGGCCCACGGCCGGGTTCATCACGAGGACTTCGCGCTGGGCGACTCTGCCGCCTTCTACTTTGGGGAGCAGCCGCTGGGCCACAATGGCCTTGAGCGAGAGCGAGAGCTGGATGCGGACTTGCTGCTGCTGGTGCGGAGGGAAGACATCGACGATGCGGTCCACCGTCTGGATAGCATTGGGCGTGTGGAGTGTGGCGAAGACGAGGTGGCCGGTTTCGGCGATCGTGAGGGCTGCGGCGATGGTTTCCAGGTCGCGCATTTCACCGACCATGACGATGTCCGGATCCTGGCGCAAGACGTGCTTGAGCGCATCCGGGAAGGAGAGAAAGTCGGAACCATACTGACGCTGGCGGACGATACCTTTGCCCTGGGGGAAGAGGAATTCGACGGGATCTTCCAGCGTGACGATGTGCTCAGAACGTTCCTGGTTGATGCGGTTGAGGAGGGCAGCGAGTGACGTGGATTTTCCCGAGCCCGTGGGGCCGGTGAAGAGCACGAGACCGTCACTGAGATTGCAAAGCGTGGTGGCAACCGCCGTGAGGCCGATGTCCTCCACCGAGGGGATTTCCTGGGGAATGATACGGGCGGCAAGGCCCGGAACTTCTTTTTCAAAGTGACAGTTCACACGGAAGCGCATTGCGCCGACGGCAAACGCCGCGTCCATCTCGCGGGCGCGCTCGAATTCCTTAAAACGCTCCGCGCCGAGGATTCCTTTGATCGCGCGCTCCACATCAGCCGCGGTGAGCGCCTTCTTGCCCTGCTCTGCAAGTACACCGTCGATACGGAAGACGACGGGGCTGCCGACAGCCAGGTGAATATCCGATGCGCCCAGCTTTGCTGCGGCGGAAAAGAGTTGCTCGAGTCCGGATGCCATACGCGGTGTGGGAATGGGATGTTATGAGTATTATACAATAATTTAAGCTATAATTCAAATCCCCCGTAATGACTCAGCGTCTCGCAATAGCAATCATAAAAAGGAGACAGGACTCACGGCATAGGATGCTCTGGAATTTGCGGCTTTTTAGGGAAAATAGAATGGCATATTGGTGCTAATATTTTTTGTAATTCAGCTCTTTTTTCCTGCGCCAGGAATGCTCTTTCATTGAGTTCCGGGTCGTGCTGCGTCCAGGTTTCTCGCACAGATGTACTCTTCACTCTGCGTAGTCCATCTCGTTGCTTAAAGTCTTCCCATTCAGAGCTGTAGCCGCCATCGCGCCAGTTCCGTAGTGGAATTTGGTTGTTATTTTTCAGCAATCGCCAGTCACGGACCTGGAAACGATTCGTGTGATGACACCAGTCGTAATAGATCACTTGATCGAACACCAATCGTCCCTGGTCATCATAAAAATGGTTTACTTCTATGAGATCCACCTCCTCCTCTGCCACTCTTTCCTGCGACAATCCATCGGATGCTTGCGTAGCTGTTGGACCCGTCAACAGTGATGCTAATGCAAGTGTGGCGCCGTAGCACATGCCGGAAATTTGCCCACTCGCTCTCGATTTGGGGATAGACACTTGTCTATCGCTTGAGGTGTCCTGATGTGCTTGCATTGCCATCTTCATCAAGCTCATACGGAAGGTATAGAACTGCTGAATTCATTTGGCAAATCAGAATCGCTTGCAGTGGTAAATATCATTCAATGATTCCCAAGAATACTTTGACGCAAAAATGGAAAGCTGTTTGAATGGGATACTATGCTTACATCTCCAGATCACGAACCGCCTTGGAGAAAAGTTGGCAACGCATCCGCCGTATTGGCTGCGCTCGCGTGTGGTTTTGGCGATCAATCACGGACGGCATGCGCGCAAGAGAGCAGCATTTCGAGAGGATTGGACACGGAAAATCCCAAGGAATGGAGTTTGTTGATTCGGTCGTGTTGGGCGGATATCGATGTTTGCCTTGGACGAATACAGACGACGTGTATATCGAGCTCACAAACGCGTACGGCTACCTCAGGAATAGAAGGAAAAGGGTTGTATGAAACATTATCCATTTCAGGGGATACCGTCACCCCTTCGGTGCGTTATCACACCACGGATGAGACCCAAGATATAGGTATTGATGTCATTAATGGCAATAACGTTACGATGACACAAGCATCCAAGGATCCACAAATACTGCCAGTATCATTCCGTCAGCACCCGCTCGGGAAAATACAAGTACACATTGGTCAGGGAGATGCTCTGCAAAAATATTCTGCGAAAAGCATCTGGCACCTGCTGCTACGCGAGCCGGAGATCTGCCGACAACATCTCATACCTCTTTTGGATATGTTGATCGCAAGTCATCATCTGATGGAAGACGCGGATCAGATTGAAAAAGGCTTGCTGCAGAAAACCGGACAACCGCACATTTCCAGAGCAGAAATGACGCAGCTAGTATCTCAGATGGGCAACGGAAAGTCTGAAGTTCGACAACATGCAACTGCTCAATTAGATGCTATGGGAATCCAAGCTCTCCCTTTCTTGGAAAGCATGGAAATGTTTACTCTTGCACCAGAGCAATCAAGCCGTGTACGAGATACAACACATCGCATGAAGGAAAAGTATACGAAAAATGGTGACACCGCTTCCAAGAAAGACAGCGTTGACCGAGCTCTCCTCTGGCTCTTTGAAGATCCGGAAATATGGTCTATTTTCCTCCAACGCGCAGATCCTGAGCAGCAAGCAATTGCTCTGCGGGAATTGCGGGCGATGTTTCCCGGGAAAACAGAGCAAGAACTGATGAGAAAATATGGAAAGCGCTAGGCTCGCGCGCTTGCATCAACTTTGCTTGACTGGGTTGCATCAAGCGGGATAATGACCCCCCTTACCTTCAACTTTATGGGAAACACACTACGGAACTGGGGCACAGCAGCAACACTGGCATCAGCAGCATTGATGCAAGCCGGTTGCAAAGATGCGGAGAAGTTCGATAAGCCCGATCGCCCCGTAGCGAGCGTGCCGGGGGGAGATGTTCCACGGGTGAAGGCGGATACGGCGGATGCTCTTCACAGCGCTCTATCGTCGGGCCCCTCTGTTCCTCAGGCAGAGCAGCCAGCTATTGCAGAACAGGGTAACCGGGGGAACCAAGTAGCAGAGAAAAAAGATGATCCCGAGGTGCAAGCAGACACACCTGCGGAAAATTTTGATCTTCTGCAAGAGAAGGATCGAGCGAATGAGTATGGAGATGTTGCAAGCGCAGAGCTTTTCAAGCTCTATGCCTCTTTGGCAAAGCAACTGGACGAGCAGGTGAGTGTTGATTTGAATTTTGCCGGCGCCAATGCCGCTGTTCGCAAAACCAAAGAACGCATGCATGAATTAGCAAGGATCAGTACCCCGGAGTTTTCCGAAGCTGAAATTGAACAAATCAAAGCAATCCTAGAGGAGAGGAAAATGCATTTTGTTTACAGTGCTGACAATGCCTCTCGGGCATTTAAACATTGGGCTAAGGAATCCAACGTGGATACTGGCTATCCTCAATTATCCCTCTCTCCCGATAAAAGGTCGCTGACATTTACGGTAGTGTTGCACTCGAACGAAGGAGAGCCCTCGATTCCACATCAAGTCACTGTGGAGGTTGTCATTACCAAAGAGGGAGTTCCTCCAGGGAGCGTTAAAATCCGCAATGATTTTCCGGTCGGGGAAGGTTCTTTTCATCCAGAATACTTTGAAAGTGCGGTAGCAAAATATTTTGGGGAAATAATGAAACCTTCCGCTGAAGAATTGAAAGCCGCGAATGCTTCACCGGATACAGCCGGCCAATTATTGATCGCACAATACGATGCAATACTGGATTTACTGGCAGAAGAACAGCGAACTCACTGGGCACATGTGGGAGCAAGCGGCAATGTAACAGAGGCAGTACAGAATTTGCGCGAGCTCGGCAGCATGAGCCCTCCGGAATACTCTGAAGAGGAGTTGGAGAAGTTAAGAGCGTTCCTGATCAATGCAAAATCTACCTTTATCTCAACGACGACATGGGCCTCTAAAGCCACACTCCTAGGGGAAGAAGACCGGGTACAGGTGGATAAAGAGTATCCTCGCCTGTCCTTGTCTCCTGACCAAAAAACTGTGACCGTTACTATTCTTCTAGGAGTGCCGCATCAAGTCTCTGTAACCTTCCAGTTCGGTAAACTTGGGATAGAGCGTGGCAGCACGGTTATCAACAATCCCAAACCGATCAATGGTCGGGAGCCTTCGCCTTCATGGTTTGAAGAAGAAATGGGAAAGATCTTTGGAGTAGCAGAATTCCCCGAAGAAGAGACTAAAGCGGAATAGTTCTATCGTCTTGAAAAATGTACTTTAGTTTTCTCGAGGAGTTCGTCCTCTTGTTCATCGGTAATTCTACTACGCTCAAGTATGATGCATTCTAAATGATCTGCATGCTCGCAAAGATAGCGAATGCCTTCTGCTGTTACTTGGGTACCGGTGATATCCAAACGTTGTAATGACGGATATTGAACGACAATACGGACTGTTGCATCCGTAACGCCAGGAGAGTGTCTCAGCTCAAGAGAATCCAACATCTCGCACTGTTCCAACGCCTGCAGCATTTCCGGGGTGACGGGTACATGATTGAGAGACAGGTTTTTGAGGTTGGGCATGTGAGCAAGGTGTTTTACCCCAGCTTCATTGATCGGATTCCCGCTCAGATCAACGCCCCATAACTGCGTATTACCCTGAAGGGAATCGAGTCCCTCTCCTGTGATATGATTATTCCGCAGGTAGAGTAAAGCCAGATCTTCTCCTGCCGCTCCGATAGAGGGCAACACTCCATCGCTCACGCCTGTATCACTTGCATCCAGGAAGGAAAGATCCTGAAGATCCGGAAGCGCAGAAAAGGCATCATCGCCAAGCGGTATGCCGGAAACTTGCAGGGAATAAAGATCTTGCAATTGTGAAAGGCATGTTTTCAGACCGGACGGCGTAATGCCCGAATTTCCACTGATGACCAGATCGCGCAGTTGGCGCAACTCCGAAAAAGCGGCCAGTGATTTGTCCGTGATTCCCGCTCTCTGCGCACTCACGACTTCCAAATTCGTACAACTCTGAAGTACAGGAATCGCCCCGTCTCCAATGACAGTATCATCCAGATACAGGTAACGAAGACGATGTAAGCTGCGTAACTTTTCCATGGATGCTGTAGTGACCTTCGTCCCACGGAGGTCCACTAAAAGGAGCGTTGTTAATTCCTCAATATGCATGTTGTCTAAAAATGCATCATCGGCGCTCTGCGGCAGGTCATAAATGCACTCCAATCGTTCATCACCCATTCCGAGCTTCTCCTTAAAGACACCAATATCACTCACTCGTGGCAATTCCATAAAAAATGGGACATCGGTGCGACCGAGCTTTTGTTGGTATCGGTGATACGTACGGTAATTCCATGGGGTCCAAGGCACAGAATCTTTCGTTGCTACCATGGTGTCTTTTGTGGAATGGAGGAGGTCGATTGCCCTTTTGTGTACCTGGCTTCTGCGAATATGAATGCTTTCGTAGGCAAAATAGGAACAGAGAAGCGTTCCGATGAGAGCAGCCGTTCGAAGAGATATTTGTCGCGGAATGTATCGCAATGGGCCTCTGCGTTTGGGCGCAGTTTGTGGTGAAAGCGATTCAGTGCCCGATTCAGACATAGTGGAGCATTCTGAGATTAATTTTCAGATGCGTCAAATTTCCATCGGTTCTTCGGAATGCTAACGGTACAATCCATCCATGGATCGCAAGCAGGCGCAGGAGCGCATCGGCAAACTGCGGGAGGAAATCTGGCGCTTGAACAAGGCGTATTTCATTGAAAACACCTCAGACGTTTCCGAGGATATCCGCGACAGCTTGAAGCAGGAACTGATCGCACTGGAGAAAGAATTCCCTGATCTGATTTCGCCCGATTCCCCTACTCAACGCGTCGGTGCGCCGCTGGACGGCAGACTTCCCAAAGTCCGGCACCGGACGCGTAAGGAATCTCTTCAGGATATTTTTACGGGAGAGGAACTGGCGGAATGGGAAGAGCAGATTGAACGGGCCCTGGGCGGAGACAAGAAATCGTTTGAATACATTGTGGAACTGAAGATTGATGGACTGAATGTGTCGTTGATTTATGAACGGACGGGAGACGGACCACAGGTCCGTCTCTACACACTGGCACGGGCCGTGACGCGTGGTAACGGCATCGAGGGGGAAGACATCACACACACGATCCGCACGATCGAATCGATCCCGCTCACATTTTCCCTACGCCCTACACCCCACCCCCTACCCCCTACTCTCGAGGTCTCCGGCGAAGTCTTCATGACAAAGGCTGCATTGGAAAAAATCAATAAAGACCTGCCCGAAGAAGAGCGCTTCGCAAACCCGAGAAACGCGGCTGCAGGCTCGGTGCGACAACTGGACCCGAGCATCACTGCATCGAGAGATCTGCGGATGTATTGCTACAGCCTGGAAACGGAAGCTGCGGATGCCTTGAAGCTTCCCACGCAAAAAGCTGTCCTCGATTTCTTCCATGACTGCGGTATCCCCACACAACGGGGGTATGCCATCTGCCGCACTCCCGCGGAGATTCAGGCGGCGTACGACCGCTGGCAAAAGGCACGCAATGATCTTCCGTTCGATATCGACGGCGTCGTCATCAAGATCAATGACCGCAGGTTGCAGCGCGAACTCGGGTCGACAGCGAAGGCTCCGCGCTGGGCACGCGCGTACAAGTTTCCCGCCGAGGAAAAGACAGCGCAGATTCTGGATATCCAGCTACAGGTAGGTCGCACAGGAGCAATCACGCCCGTGGCGCATTTGACGCCGACGCTTGTGGCAGGCACGACCGTAACCCGAGCGACACTGCATAATGCCGATGAGATCGAGCGGCTGGATGTACGGATCGGCGATACGGCGATTATCCGAAAAGCGGGAGATATCATTCCGGAAGTAGTTCAGGTTCTGCCCAAGCTCAGGCCAAAAAACAGTAAGCCGTTTCATTATCCGAAACATTGCCCGAGTTGTGGAACTGATCTCCTGCGCCCTGAAGGAGAAGTCGTCCATCGCTGCCCGAACCCCAAGTGCGGTGCCGTGCGGCAGCAGCGCACGGAACACTTTGCGTCGCGCTATGCCCTCAACATCGAAGGGCTCGGCCAGGAGACGGTGGAGGAACTGCTCGCGGCGGATCTGATTTCCGATCCCGGTGACATTTTCTTTCTGACAGCCGAAGATCTGATGGGGCTACCGCTTTTTAAGGAGAAGAAGACGGAGAAGCTTCTCGCTGCGATTGAACGCGCCCGCAAGATTCCTCTCGATCGCCTGCTCTTCGGGCTGGGCATGCGCCACATCGGCAGAGAGACGGCCGAACTCATTGCGCGGAACCTTCCGTGGCCCGAGCGGAAACTGACCGTCGAAGAACGCGACGCGGCGACGCAAACATCACTCTTTGGAGCCGGAACCCACACCGTAGAAGTCCGGGGCGTCACGATGGAGGATGTAGCAGCGACGCTACAGAAAACAGCGATGGAAGAGATCGCCGCGATTAATGGCATCGGGCCCGTGGTGGCCGAGTCGCTGAAGGAATGGATTGGGGATGAAGATAACCGCGCACTGCTCCATAAACTGGGCAACGGCGGGGTGGTATCGTTGCTCCCCAAACAGAGCCGTGTGCAGCAGATCTTCGAGGGAAAGACGTTTGTGCTCACGGGAACGCTTCCCGCACTCGCGCGCGAAGAGGCGAAAGAGATGATCAAAGACCGCGGCGGCAAAGTGAGCGCTGCGGTGAGCAAGAAAACAGATTTTCTGCTGATGGGAGAAGAGGCAGGCAGCAAAGAAGATGATGCGAAGAAACTTGGTGTGAAGATTATCGGAGAGAAAGAATTTCGTTCTATGCTGTAAACCATGACATCTCGCCGCATTCTGATCGGGATCCTCGCGCTGACGGCTGCGATCTATCTTCCTGGAGTGTTTCTGCATGACTTCGTGACGCTCGATGATCTCCTCCTGATCGTCCAGAACGACAAAGTCCACGGACTCCATCCCGGCAATATCTTCCAAGTATTGCGGAGCTACGACCCGGAGCTCTACGTGCCGCTGACCTTGATGACCTACCAGATGGAATACACGATCAGTGGGCTTCATCCGTACCTGTATCACTTGGATAATCTGCTGCTGCATCTTGGGAGCATCACGCTTGTGTTCTTCGTGATGAAGACGATGACCCGCTCAGAAAAATCGGCGCTGGTGATCGCCGCACTCTTTGCATTGCACCCACTGCAAACCGAAGCCGTCTCCTGGGCGGCCGCCCGGAAAGATCTTCTCTCGGGATTTCTGGTTCTTCTTTCGATCCTGCTCTTCCTGCAGTACCGCGACACCCAATCGAAGCGATCCTACGGCTGGAGCATTGCCCTCTACGTCCTCGCGTTGATGGCAAAAGTATCGGTAATCCTGATCCCATTCTCGATTCTTCTTTTGGATCTTCTACGACGGGATTTCCGCTTCAGGAAGGGCTCGGTCGAATTTGCTCCTTTTGGCATAGCAGCCATTTTCTTCGGCATCATCGCTATGTTTGGAAAAACGTTGCAGCTGCGGCAGCTCACCATAGTGGAACAGTTCCTGCTTTCGATGAAGGAACTCGTCTTCTACATCGCAAAGCTCTTTTTGCCGAACGGCCTGACAGTGTATCAGCCGCAGTTTACGCCTGTGACCTTTGAATCACCTGAATTTCTGGGTGCAACGGTGATCGTCGTCATACTGATCGCTGCTGCGATTATGCTTCGGAAACGAGCACCTCACTTCACCTTCGGGCTCGCGCTCTACGCGCTTGCAGTCGCACCGAGCTTCATGAACTTCTGGAAAAAAGGAACGCTCTACTTCGCTTCGGACCGGTACGTCTATATCGGCATCATCGGTATCGCGCTCGCTACGGTAACAATTCTGATGCCGATGCTGGACAGGATAAATGCCCGAATGCGCACAGCGATCGGCGCACTCATCCTTCTTCTTATGACGGGAACATCCTTTGCCCAAGCGATGACCTGGACCGATAGTGCCGCTCTCTATACGCGTTCACTCCACATCCATCCGGACTTTGCCGTCGCGCTCAATAACCTCGGGGCCGCACAGTATCAGGACGGCGAAAAAGAAGAAGCGCTGGCAACCTACGAACGAGCAAGGGCGACGGATCCCACGCTGACCTCTGCCTCTGTAAATATCGCTCTCTACTGGCGCAAAGAAGGTGATCCGCAAAAGGCGATGGAGACGATTCAGGCGGGACTCCAGGCGATCCCCGAAGGGCGGCCTGCGTTTGATGAAGAAGTAACAGCGTGGAACATCCTCGGACTTCTCTATGACGAGCGCGGCATGCGTGAAGAAGCGCTGACCGCATACCGCAAAGCGGTGGAACGCGCGCCGGAGTCGGCGGATGCGCACTATAACTTGGGCGTAACGGCGCAGAAGTACGGGCTCCTGCTCGAAGCGCGCGATCACCTCGCGCTGTATCTGGCATGGAAACCACGTGACCTGGAAGCGCGGTATCGGTTGGCCGCGGTGCAGGCGGAAACGGGAATGTTGCCCGATGCGGCAAAAAATCTTCGGATCATTCTCGATGAAGATCCGGAGTACCAGAATGCCGCAGAGCATCTGGAAAG
>MFXS01000022.1:0-5635 GCA_001788925.1 Candidatus Peribacteria bacterium RIFCSPHIGHO2_01_FULL_55_13 | reverse complement strand
CGCGTCTCAGACGCACGACCACTCCTTTGACCCCAATCTAGACGGGCGGGGTGAAGATTTCGGCGTATTTGATAGCCTGCAACATGTTCAAATCGAACATAACCAGACCAGCATAGAATGCCATCTCAAAGTGAGATAGTGTTCCAGCTTTCAATTCCGCTTTCATCCTCGTAACCACTCCGTCACACACCGGGTTCTTCATCGTTCAACTCCTCAGACTGGGGTCTATTGCAATGAACCGCACGTGATGTTTTGCCAAGTCCACTTGGCTGAAAGAAAAATCACAGATTCACTGCAAATACCCCAAATCGATATTTGAAAGAGCCGAGTCATCCTACGTATTTGTATGGAAAAGTCAAGGGTCTGTTTTGGTTCAATACCTTCGCATCACCCTGCGATACGGTATGGACATGCCCCCACAGCTGCTGTGTTCGTCCTCGCACCACCGTATACTGATCGCAAACATGACTGCTCCTGCTGCAAGTGCCCGCATCATCGACCGACTTTCGCCCGCCTCCTTGCGGCATCTGCAGGATGTTTCGGCGTTCGCGCAAAAGCATCTCTCCGGCATCCGCCGTCACAGCGGCGAAAGCTATTTCGATCACGGGCAGACAATCGCCGCGGCGCTGCGGGAAGTGAGCGCGGATACGACACTCGTCGCCGCTGCCCTCGCCCACGACATCCTCGTTCTCCCGCAGGGTAAAGCGATCCTGCAGCAATCCCCGCTCACAAGTGAGGAGCAGTCACTCGCCGCGGGCATGCACCGCCTGCGCCATCTGCATATCGACGAAAATACCAAGGACCTCGACCGCGTTATCCACTCCTTCAGCCATGACAGCCGGTTGCTGCTCCTGCGTATGGCGCACCGTCTTATCGACGTGCGGCGTCTGCAGGAGTTTCCCCTGGTGCGCCGGCGCCAGATCGCTCGGGAAACACTGCACATGTATACCGCCATCGCCGGGCGCCTGGGGTTCCACCGGTGGCGCTATGAAATGGAAGACACCTGCTTCTCCATTGTGCAGCCCAAAAATGCGACGGCACTCGAGGAGGAATTCGCGCGCATGAGCGCGGTGGATACCCTTTGCATCGATCGTACGACTGCGTTTTTGCTTCCGAAATTCCGCGAAGCCGGCATCTCCACGGAGATGTCGCATCGCATCAAAGGGCTCTACTCCACGTACCGCAAGATGGTGGTGAAACGCAGGAAGTTCCACGAACTTACGGACCGCCTGGCGCTGCGCATCATCGTGCCCTCGCGCGAGGACTGTTACCGCGCACTGGGCGTGGTGCACGGCAACATGCACCCGGTGCCGGGGAAGCTGAAAGATTACATCGGGGCCCCCAAGGAAAACGGCTACCGGTCCATCCATACCGTCGTGTGGCCGCTGCCGGGTATCACGGAGCAGCCGATGGAGATCCAGATTCGCACGGCAGAGATGGACCGCGAATGCGAATTCGGCGTGACGTCGCACGCGGAATACAAGCGGATGACCTACGCGCTGCAGAGCGCCGGGACCGCGGTGGATCTTTGGCGCAATCTCCAGACGCTCCGGGCCGAGACCCGTTCACCGGTGCAGTTCGAAAAAGCCCTGCGTTCCTATTTCGACGAATCACACCTGGCGGTCTTCGATGCGGAGGACAATCTCCACCACATTCCGCGCCCCGCCACCGCGCGCGATTTCCTGAAGATCGTGCACCCGGAGGTCTCGAAGAAAGTCCGTGAGGTGCGGATCAACGGCCGCAAAAAGCCCGTGGATGCGGAACTGCGGGACGGGGATTGCGTGGAGGGATGAAGCCAATACTCTTGTATGTGTCCACTATTCCGTATCCGGAGGATTAGCCGATGCCAATTCGGCAGCTAGGGACCGCTTATCAATGCCTTTGCCACTTAAAAGTGTTCGCAGTGTCAGACGAAGACTACTCCTCACTGCTTTTGTATCGCCACCCATTTCGATCTCAGCATGTGCATCGCATCGTAAAAAACTTCCGTAGTTCTGAAGGACACGGCGTGCGTCTCCGCCACAAACCTTACGAACAACATGACGCACAATATCATCGACGGGAGAACGCGGCTTTTCCTTTTTCGGGGGCGCCTTGGGAACAGCCGGAGCGGGAGCAGTCAGTACCACGGGATCGGGTACAGCGAGTTGTGCATCTCCTCCACAGAGAATCCGGCATGCGCACCGTTGCGCGGATCGTGTGAGAGCAGCGTACAGGGCATCCGGCGTAGCACATCCCTCCGCGGATTCCTGCACATCGGAAAGATAGTTCTCCAAACCGTTCACTGCAGCAAATCTCACGGCATATTCCTCCGGTGTCTCCCCTTCGTTGCATGGCGGAAAAACACATGCCGCAGGAAATGGTGATTGTTTGTTCAAATGTGGGAGAAAATTTCCTTTCTGAAGATTCCGTTTTACATGTTCTTTTCCGGAAAGGTGTACCGCAATCGGTCGCGTGGAGTACGGAGGCCGGTCTGCCATGAACGCTTCGTCGCTCTCCCGCGCATCCTGCCCGAAGAACACCTCGCCCGGAGTCAGAGGAAATACTCCCTTTTGTGAAATCTGCGCATCGGATTCGTGCAAATCCCAGAGCGTATTGTTCCTGGATGGTGCATCCGCGAAACGCTGTTGGATAAGGTAGCCACCATCCGGCTGCCGCGTATGCAACTGGCGACCACCGAGCCGCGCGAGCGTTTCGCAGGATCTGTCCTTGTCATGCACCGCAATGGACGTCGAACGTAAACGCGGCCAGTCGAAGGAATCCATAACGGATTGGGGGGAGGCAATCAGACAGGTTTGATCATGTACGGGATCGTTCATGCGTGCCTGGATACGCGCGCTGTAGCGTTCGTCGGTGGCATTCGCATCATAGGAAATAAAGCGCATTCCGGTCGCACCGAATTCCTCCCGCAACCGCATCGTCGCATAGGCAACCAGTCTTTTGTCGACAGTGATAATGTGCGGCCCCTCCCACGGCTGCGGCTTGCCCTGATCTCCGGGAAGATCACGGCGCATCCGGTAATGCACAAGGAACTGCTCAAATGCCTCAATGGATCCTGAAGGATAGAGCGGCTCCCCCTCGCCGGGGAAGACATCCAAGCGCTGCTGTTTCAGCGGATGATCGGGGCTGTTCACCCCCTGACGTGGAGATACCGTGGAAAAATGGCGCTGGTAATTCGCCCTACCGTGCCGTCGGAACGCCGTTGCGGCAAGCACATGAGGGGGCTCCCCGCCCACATGCGTCACAATGTTTTGATATTCATGATCGCTGCGCAACCCCGCCTCATCCACGAAAATCCATTCTACCTTCTCAAGAAATTTCTTCAGTTTCTGCCGGGAACGATCCTGCGCGAGCGATGTCACCGAGAGAACGGCCACGCGCGTATCGGCGCCAGGACGTTCCTCCTCGGCGGCATTGTCGAAATCTAGTTCGGTCTGGATGAATACCTGATTGTCCTCCCAAAACTTCTCGGGAACGCCAAAGAGGAAGTCGCTCTTGGAAGACGCATCGGGATCTACAGGAGAAAGTTCCAGGAATTCCATGTCTTTCCTGTTCGGCCCCATAATGAGCGTCCCCTGGCCGACAAGCATTTTTGCGATGCTCAGGAGATATCCGTCGCCTCCGGGTGTGCTTGTCACATGTTCTGTCAGACCGTTTGCCTCGAACAATTCCCGAACCGTCGCCTCTGCAGCAGCAAGATCGACAAACTGCTGGCGAAACAGATTCCTGCATGATGCCTTAGGAAGACGCGAAAATGGATCGTCCCCGAGCAGTGGTCGGAGGAATACCCCTACCTCCCTGATGGACCGTTCATCCGTGGAATCCACCGCCTCGCGTTGCGCGGATTTTCCGAGGGCTTGCTGCGAAACCAGAGAACGACGCTTGATGAGGATGAGAATGTTGCCGGTCATCAGCCCTTTCGCTTGCAGGCGCGTGAGTGCCGCAATGATGATCCCCATGATGCGGGTCTTTCCCAGTCCGGGAGTTTCCTCCAAAAGACAGGA
The DNA here is from genome assembly GCA_001788925.1 of Candidatus Peribacteria bacterium RIFCSPHIGHO2_01_FULL_55_13. Lineage (GTDB taxonomy): Bacteria > Patescibacteriota > Gracilibacteria > Peribacterales > Peribacteraceae > 2-12-FULL-55-11. The sequence goes on along the minus strand of MFXS01000022.1, from coordinate 1,631 downwards.
AAGATACTTCTGCTCGCGCGGTTGCATGGACGCAAGAATCTGAATGAATTCCGTACCGAGGGCTCGCTGGAATTCCCAAAGCTTGTCGCCGTTGACGACGTACTCCTGCTCTGCATATTCCATGGTCATGGCAATGAGCTCTGTAATAAGTGCATGGATATCTTCCGGAACAGTCTTCGAAGCTGCCAAAAGCTCTGCGGAAGTATTCACCGCATGCTCTGCAACCATGCGCGCACCTTTGGGAAATATCTCCCTGCGATGCCTGAGAGCATCCTCCGTGTGTTGAAGAACAGACGGATCGCTGAGAGTGATCTGCCCCGAGGAAACAACCTCAGCACGTGAATATGCTTTTGGAGTCATAAAAGTGCTTCATCCTACAAAACCGCTTGGGAAAGCACAATGCGTGCCGTATGGTTTTGCATGCCAACGATAAAAAGGGACCATCGCCCTTTCCTTTCCAGGCCTTTCTGCGATACTGCGTCCACGTTTTTTTCCTCTCCTTCCATGTCCCGCATCCGCCAACGAGAAATCCATGCCCGCCGCAAGCGCAAAGCCAAACTGGCAAAACTCCGCACGCAGTACGCCTCCGCCACCGGAGTCGCCAGAGAGGGAATTCTCGCCAAAGTCCGCCGCGTCTCTCCCGCGATGACGGAGGATCAGTTTGTGAGCTCGGCGAAGAAGAAGTAGCGCGGCCTTTTTTACACCAATGGCAGCAGCGCAATCCCTCCCATCACCGCCGCAATACTGAGCCACTGCTTTCCCCGCAAGGGCTCTTTGTAGAGAAGCCATGCGAGGAGCGCCGTGAAGACCAATGACGCGCTGCCCACCGCTCCGACAATTGCAACGGGACCGATGCGTGTGGCAAGCGCGAAGAGCCCGGTGCCAATCAACGTCGGAGACGCGCAGAGGGCAATCATGAGGAATGTTTTTACGGAAATGTTCTGGAGAGGCTGGCCGGTGAGGACCCAGCGCCCCAGAAGGAGAATGATGCACGCAACGGCGATAGAGGTCTCCCAGAAGTAGCCGCTCAGAAGCGGGGGCGCTGCGCGGCTGAGCGCCGTGAAGGAGATGAAGGCAAAAACAAGCGGAACGGTCCCAAACAATGCGAGAAACATTCCTCTCCCGTGGCGATTATCGAGATGCGGCAGTGGACTGCGCTGAATCCCAAGAGAGAACGTCGCACAGGCGATGAAGACGATCAAGAGAAGAGATGCCGGGGGAAGAGTTTCTCCCAAAAGCCACCAAGCGAAAACCACCATCAAAAGCGTGGAAGAGGCTTTTGTAATTGTGCTCACAACCCCCACACCCAGACTGCGGTACGCAGCGGAAGAGATCGCGATCGAACAACCGCCCATGAACGCGGAAACGGCAAGTAAATGCCAGTGATCAAACACCAACGCCACATCACCCGGCGTCGAGCCGATGCAGAGCGGCAGCAGCGTGATGCAAAACGAGATGTTGCGGTAGAACGCGAAACTGAGTCCGTCCATCTGCCGCGCATACCGAACCAGCAGAACGTTCTGCACGGTGTAGCCGAGCATCGAGCCGATAGCCAACAGGTAAAACATGGGCAGAATCTACAGCCGAGCATCGAGCCGATAGCCAACAGGTAAAACATGGGCAGAATCTAC
>MFXS01000021.1:5569-5865 GCA_001788925.1 Candidatus Peribacteria bacterium RIFCSPHIGHO2_01_FULL_55_13 | reverse complement strand
TCAGATAATTATATCGTTCATCATGCGGCACATCCCCCATCGGGATTTTTTCCGCGCGCGTAAATCCCAATTCTTCCAGTTTTTTGATCATGGTCGGGGCCGGGTACATCCAGCGATGCAGGTCGTAGTCCTCCGTCTGGTCCGATTTGTATTTTCCGAAGAGATGCTGGTTGATCACCCCAAGGTCTTCTCCTCCCAGGATTCCCTTTGCGATTGCTTCAATATCAGGGGTAGAAACGCGAAGAATACCGCCGGACTTTAAGATTCTGAAAAATTCTCGGAGCACGTGATCGACG
>MFXS01000021.1:0-5547 GCA_001788925.1 Candidatus Peribacteria bacterium RIFCSPHIGHO2_01_FULL_55_13 | reverse complement strand
AAGTTGCGATGGATATCACCTCTGCAATAACGCCGTCACTGATCGGGAACGGTTTGGTGATATCGAACACCAGGTCCACTTTCGGCATATCGACGATGTCCACATTCAAAAATTCTCCCGGGCGGTACGGGTTCCTCCCGCCGCAGACGTCAAGTTTTGCATCCTTGAATCCTTTCGCTTGCCACTCCCCTGCCCGGGCTGAACATTGTGCCTTCGTAGCGCTATCTTTGGCCCAGCCCCACAGGAAGCGGTAGCGGCGGATGCGGGGGTAGATGCGGTCGAGGAAAGCCTTCATGGAGCCATCGTAACAGTCCGCTCCCGGGCAATGCTACAATCAAGACACATATGCGAAGAGGTTTTACTCTCATGGAGATGATCCTGGCACTCGGCATTCTCGGGGTCATCGCGACTGTTACCGTGCCGGCGTACCGCTATTATCAGATTGTCTCCGACCTTGACCGCGCTTCGGACCAGGTCACACAGGCGCTCTACCGTGCACGCCAGCTTTCGATGAATAACTCGGAGGATGCCGCGTGGGGATTTCGTATCACTGAAGGAATCCTGTTTGAAGGTGCATCATATGCCGCCCGGGATCAGGAGTGGGACGAATGGTATCCTCTTCCCAATGGGGTAACGGCATCAGGCCTGCCTGAAGTTTCCTTCTCGCGGATCAAAGGAATCCCGAGCGCCACGGGGAGCATCGTGCTTACTGCGGTGAACGGACTCCAGCGCGTCATCGCCGTGATGAGTGAAGGAGGAGTGATCGTGCGGGACCCCGCAGGAGACATGCTCACAATTTGTCATCTGGGCGGGGAGACGCCCAAAACCCTGAAGGTCTCGGAGTCGGCGTGGCCTGCTCATCGTGAGCAGCATGGAGATATCCTAGGGCCGTGCCCTGAGAATTAAACTCCTTGCTGGGATTCGAAGGGAGCGCGTATGATTTTCTACTGTCATGCGGAGAGAAGGTTTCACCCTCATCGAAGGATTACTGGTACTGTCCATTTTAGGCGTATTCGCCGGCGTGAGCATGCCGATGTATTACCGTTATCAGGAGCGCAATAACGTGAGTCTTGCCGCAGAAAACGCCACAGAGGGGATCAACCGTGCGTGCATTCTTTCGCAGCTCGGAGAGCATGATTCCGGATGGGGATATTCCATCACGTACGGGATTCTCTACAAAGGAAGCAGCTACGACACCCGAGACACTGCCTATGATGAATCGTATCCCGTCTTCGGAGGCGTCTCTGTCACCGGTCCGGACGAGATCGCATTCCACAAACTTACCTGTGAACCGATCGGCGCCGGGTCCATCACGTTCGAGGACGGCGGCGTCACCACCGAAATCGTGGTTCAGAGCGGTGGCATCATCGTGCGCAGCAATGACAAGCTCACGATCTGTCACAAGCCGCAGAATAACGGGGGCAACACGATGTCCGTGTCCGAGAACGCGTGGCCGGGACATCAAGGCCATGGCGATCATCTGGGAGAGTGTGAGGATGATGAAGATGACGACGATGATGATTAACAGCATCTTCCTAGTCGGTATACACTTGCCTGCATGCGCCGTCCGGCATTCCTTCTTGTAGAGGCTTTGATAGGAATAGCGCTTTTCGCCACGCTCGTCGTGGCGGCATATGGCATCCTTCTCCAGGGGCAGGCCTCTTCCATCCGCGGTGGCGACCGCGTGCGGGCCACAGAACTCACCAACCGTGCGCTACAGGGAGCTAAAAGCATGCGCGCCGAATCGTTTGCGAGCATCACCGCGGGCACCCACGGTGTAGCGGTCGGATCCGACGGCCAGTGGACATGGAGCGGCTCGCAGATCACGCACTCCGGCGGATACATCACTTCCATCGCGGTCTCATCTCTCGCGAGCGACTGGGTCCGCCTTACGGCCACCACTCGTTGGAATCACGGGACAAACGGATCAGGAAGCGTCGCGCTGAGCGCCGATTTCACGAACTGGAAACAATCGCTTGGCGGGAACTGGTCCTCCATCTCTCTTGAAGGAAGCTACATCGACAGCGGTACGCCGCTTTTCAATGACGTGGTCATCACGGGGAACTACGCGTTTGTCAGCAGCGAGACCTCGGATGGGGGCGTAGGTCTGTACGTCTTTGATATCACCAATAAAGCCGCACCGGTGCGCGTGGCAAGCTCTTTTACGCTCGGCGCACCCGGCTACCAGATGGCGCTTTCAGGCACAGGGCTCTACATTACAGTCGGAAGCGCGTCCGATGAAATCAAAGTGTATAACGTCTCCTCTCCGTCATCGTTTTCTTCGAGCAACCTCATCACCAGTTATGATCTTCCCGGAAGCGCGCGGGCGCGAAGCGTAGCCATCGGGGATGCGACACTCTTTGTGGGTGCTGCGGAATCGGCGACTGCCGGCCAGGATGAGTTTTATACGTTCGATATTTCTTCGTCTTCCACCATCACGTTCCAGGATTCGCTCGATGACACGGCAACCTTTGTCGACATCAGCCTCCGCGGCACCGGCGCATACCTTGCGAGTTCAAAAGATACCGCCGAGATCCGGGTCGTTGACGTGGGACATCCCACAAACATCACCTTTCTCGGTGGCTACAACCTCACCGTCGTCTATGACGGCCTGAGCGTCGTCGCGTTCAGCGAGGGGACACTCCTCGGGCGTACCAACGGACCGCCGATCTCCGAGCTCACCAAGTTTGATATCGGGACGGCGGCAGTACCCCCCTCCTCTCCCGGTCCCTGGTACCGCGAAATGGGCGGTAACGTCAACGCGGCCGGCATCGACGCTTCAGAGTGCGCCGGCTTTTTCGCTACCTCCAACACCACCAAGGAACTGCAGGTGGTGAACGTGAGCGGCACAGCGCTCGGGGAGCTTGCTTCGTACAACACGACAACCGGTGATGGTCGTGGTCTTACCTATGACGCCAGCCTCGACCGCGTGTTCATGGTCACCAACACAGCGTTTCTCATCATCAAGCCCGCTTCCGGAACATGGATATGCCCGTAATCCCTCCTCCTTCGGCTGGCAATCGTTGGAGCATTACGTTGCGTAAAGCCATTTACCATTTACCATTTACCATTTGCCATTCAATGGCAAATCGCAAATGGCCAATGGTAAATCGCCCAGCGTATGTATTTCTTATTTCTGTCCTTTTCATCGGTGCCATCGCCATGTCCACAGCTGCGACACTCGTGGTACTTGGCGTGGGTTCCATGAAAACAAGTATCGCCACCACGCATTCCACCCAAGCGATGCACAACGCAGAAACGTGTGTGGAGCAGGCACTTCGGTCGCTTCGAACGTCCGTTTCCTATGACGGAGATGAAACGATCACTTTGACAAACGGAACTTGTGAATTGCTTGCCATCGGAGGGTCCGGTAACACCGACCGGATTATCTGCGCGAAGGGGCTTGTCGATGAAACAGTTCGGAGGGTGGAAGTGGAAGTGGCCGCGCTTCGGCCCATCGGGCTCATCGATTCATGGCAGGAAGTGGCGGATTTTTCCCTGTGTGATGAATAGCTATGCAACAACTTTCCTTCCCCATCGGCACCCGTCTTCGTCCGCCTTCCGGCGGACTTCGCCGTGTCTGCCTGCCGGACAGGCAGGGCTTCACCCTTGTCGAGCTCCTCCTCTTTCTCGCAATCTTCAGCATCGTTGCGGTGGTGATGCTTCCGATGCTCTATGCCACCGTGGAAACCCGCATGCGGCAACAGACGATCGAGCTTGTAGAGGACAATGCGAACCAGGCACTTCAGCAGATCGAGCGCCGCATTCGCAATGCCGAACGCATCATTGCTCCTGCAATGGGCTCTACCGGATCCGTCCTTGTGCTTCAGATGGCCTCGGGCTCACTCAATCCAACAATCATCGGCGCGCAAACCGGTGCACTTCTGGTTATTGAATACGATCTGCGCAGGACACTTACGTCTTCACAGGTTGCAATTTCCAAATTCATCGTCCGCAACACTTCTTCCGATGACGATGCGCCGAGCGCGTCATTCTCCTTCACGGTATCCCGAACGATCCGTCTACAGATGCCCCACACCTACACACGCCTTTTTGAAGCAGCAGCAACTCTACACCCCGCTGATGATCCCCAAGGCGATTGCGGATGCTCCGCGGCATCGTGCAGCGACGGCGTTGTCACATGGTACGTGTGCTCCGGGGGGACCTGTTCGGAGCGCGAGGACGACATGGCGTGTCCGTGAAGAGACGTACCGGCGGTACGTCTCTACGGGAAACACCTCTTTATCATTTCATCATAATTATCCAAGGTCTCAATACAAACTGCCGATTCAGCGATACGGCTTGCTACACTACTATCCCAGTCGCCGGGAGATTTTGTAAATTGTCTCCCCGCACCTTACTTCCCTTCCCTACTCCCCATTATGGAAATCCGTCTCCCGAAGAAGCGCGCAGGATTCACGCTCATTGAGCTCCTGCTCGTCATCGGTATCATCGCGATCCTCGCGTCGATCGTGATCGTTGCCATCAACCCGACCAAGCAATTGGCGGATGCGCGCAACGCTCAGCGCCGCAGCGACGTGAACACGATCCTGAACGCTGTGTACCAGTTCGCCATCGACAACGACGGTGACCTTCCGGGTTGTCTGCCCGATGCCACGGCCGGCACGGCATACAACATCTGCACCATCTCCGCTTGCACAGACGTGACGGACGGCTGCAGCCTCTCCGCGCTCACGGGCACCTACCTCGTCTCCATTCCGGTGGATCCGAGCGGCGCCACGGGCAACGACACGAACTACGACATCACGAAGGCCAACAGCCGCGTGACGGTCGCAGCTCCCGCTGCGGAACAGGGTGAAACGATCTCGGTAACGAGATAATTTCCTTCGGGAAAGCAAGAAGCCTCGGAATGAGTCCGGGGCTTTTTGTTGTGATTGCTAAATGGTTGAATGGCTAAATGGCTAGCAAGCAATTATGGAGATCATTGCTTTATCACTCGCCTTCCGCTTGCGAACCATTTGACCATTTAACAATATATACAGATGTAGTCAAAATTAGTGATTTATGCTATAATTAACTAGTTAATGGCTAAAACAAATAAAACTGTTCGGCCTACCGCTCTCAAAACTTCCCTTCTCAAAAGGGTGGTGTTTTTGTCTCTTTACCTTGCTATCGCTTCCAGCGTTTTCACCGCATTTGCCGCTTCGCGCGTGTCGGGCGGAACCATCGATCAACAGGCGCTCGCAGTCGTGAATCTTTTCCTTTTAGGTGCGGCGACGGTGCTTTCCATCCTGATCGCCAAGCGTTTCACGCAAGGGCTCACCGATCTCAGCACCAAGGTTATGAAACTCACACCCGGACACTGGGATTTTAGCCGTACCGTGAAAAGCGGTGATGAAGTGGAACTTCTGGATTCCGTCGTAGCCGATCTCACGATGCGTCTTCGGGACACCTTCGGCGCCATGGAGGAAGAAATTGACGCACGCGCTACGGAACTCAGGAAACAGTCGGCTCAGGATCGCGCAATCCTCGATACCATCGAACACGGCGTTCTCCTCTTCGACTCCTCGGGAAACATCACCGAAG
>MFXS01000020.1 GCA_001788925.1 Candidatus Peribacteria bacterium RIFCSPHIGHO2_01_FULL_55_13 | reverse complement strand
TCGGTGCACCGTGGATTGTTGCCGATCCACCGATGACGGCGACCTTTCCATTTTCGCCTTTGTGGGAATGGGGATCGCGCGTCATGCCGGCATTGTATCCCTTTGAAATTTTTTCACCGCATTTTCCACGGCAACCCTGATTTTTTTCCGAAAAATTTCCTCCCGGAATTGTTCGGCGTGCCTGCGGATTTCTTCGGGCTTCCAATCGATCATGGAAAAATCTTCGATCGCTTTTTGCACAGATGCGACCGATTGCTCGGGAAAGAAAATTCCCGTCTTCCCGTCGATCACCGTATCAAGCGCTCCGCCTTGCCCGAGTGCAATCACCGGCGTGCCCGAGGCCTGTGCTTCGAGTGCGGCCACTCCGGCATCCTCGATCTGCGGGAAGAAAAACGCGCGCGCTCCTGCGTAGAGTTTTGGCAGCGCATCATCGGAGACAAAGCCGAGCATCTCCACCGTCGGTCCCGCCATCGCGCGGAGCCGTTTGAAGTCGCGTCCGGTTCCAGCGATCTTGAGCGGGAGCTTCAGGCGATTACAGGTATCGATGAGAAGATCGAACCGCTTGTAAGGCACGAGACGTCCGAGGGCCAGGAAGTAGTGCCGGTCCCCCGGGGATTTTGTATCGAGAGGGGACTGCAGGAATTGCTCCCCGACGGGCGGGTGAATCACCGTGCTCTCCCGGCCATACAGTCGCTGGATGCGTTCCTGCGTCGTCGTGGAATTCGCGATGAAGAGATCAACGCGTTTGCTCGTGGTCATATCCCAGCGTCGTATCGCATTGAGCCGATTCTTCACATGTTTTCGCAGCAGTTTCGGTACCCGGAAATCTTTGAGATACGTTTCTTCCATCTCCCACGCGTAGCGGATGGGCGTGTGGCAGTAGCACACGTGCACGGCGGTGCTCGGGGGGACGATGCCTTTTCCCACCGCGTGCGAAGAGCTCACGATCAGATCGAAGTTTCGCAGATCAAACCCCTCCATCGCGCGTGGCATCCAAGGGAGGAGCACCGTGTGGGTCCCGAGGATCTTGAACACCTTCTGCAGTCCGCTCGTATGAATGTTCGCGCTGCGCAGCGCTGGCAATTTCTCTCTCCGCGCCACGGTGGTAAAGATCGGGGCATCCGAAAATTCCTTGTGGAGCGCACCCACGACGTGCTCCGCTCCGCCATAGGTGGGAAGCCAGTCGGCGATCAGTGCAGTGCGCATGCGCGAGTGGAAAGTTGAAAGTGGAAAGTGGAAAGCGGAGGATATTCCACGCGAAGGTACTTTCCTCTTTCCGTTTTCCACTTTCCACTGTTTCGATGTCTATCCGCCCCGCCAAACGCCTGCCCAAACGTTTCCGGCGCCCCGTAAGCCAGGGGACGCGGGCGATGGTGCAGCGGCGCTACGATCGCCATCGCAAGCTCCGGTGGGATCTGTGGCGCCGAAGGATCCGCAGGCTCATGGAGAAGCTGGGGAAACTCCGCAAACATATGGCGGTCGCGGCGGTCGCGCTGATTCTTCTCGGTATCAGCGGATTTTTCGCGGTCGCATTGTTCTCGCCGCTGATGCGTGTGGGTGAAGTGCGCGTCATCCGCACCGATACGCGCCTCGACATCGAACAGGTGCAGTCGCTTTTGTCCCCGCTCTTCGGAAAGCATTTGCTGTTGCTTTCGGGCTACGACGTCCGGACGCTTCTCGAAGAAGGGATGCCCGACCTCCAGACCGTGGAGGCAAACAAGGATTATCCCTCTACGCTCGTGGTCAGAATCACGCTCGATCCGCTCATTACCCGGCTGACGATCGTGGGGCCGGAGGAGGAAGGCGTTCCCGAAGGAACCATCGACTACCTCACGTCCGAAGGAGTCTATGTTTCTTCCGGCAGGGCCTCGGGCGAAGCGCTTCCCGTGATTACGCTGGTGGACTGGGGCGCACGGCCTGTGGCCGGCGAGACCCTCCTCACCCCCGAATTCCTCCTGCGGATGGCCGCTGCCGAGCGCACACTTTCCGAGCAGTTCGGCCAGGAGGCACTCGAGCGCACGGCGTTTATGCGCGCGCAGGAATTCCACCTGAAGACCGCGCAGTGGACGCTGTGGTTCGACATGCGCAGTTCCCTCGACGAGCAGGTGGGACGCTATCGGATTTTCCTCCGGGAAGTGCCGGCGGGAGATGTTAAAGAATATGTCGATCTCAGGCTCAAGGACCGCGTTGTCTATCGTTGAAAAAATGCATAAAGCATAAAGCAAAATGCATAAAACATTTTTTATCCTTTTTGCTTTATGCTTTATGCATTAATTCATGTTTGTGGGGTTCCCAGACAGGGGCGTTTCCGATATGCTTTCCCGGATGCTCCGTTCTCTCTTTTCGGTCCTGCTTTTGGGTCTCGTTCCGACGACGAAAATCGCGATGCCCGATGCTTCTCTTCTCGCACTTCCCGATGTGGCGCCTCCGGCGGTGCAGATGGAGGTGATGGCCCGGCTTTCGGCGTCCGGAGTCATCGTGATGGATGCCCAGAGTGGCCAACGCGTGTACGGCCGGCAGTATGACGTCCAGCGGCCGATGGCGAGCCTCACCAAGCTCATGACGGCGCTTCTCATCGTCGAGCACCATCAGCTTTCTGAAGTCGTCCGCGTACCGCAGGGCATCGATCCGATGCAGAGCGCTGTGCGTCTTCCCGGCGGCGAGCAGTTCACCGTGGGCGATCTTCTCTCTGCCATGCTCATCGCCTCGGCCAACGATGCCGCAGTTACGCTCGCGGTGTTTCATAGTGGCTCCACGGAAGCGTTTGTCACAGAGATGAATGCGCGCGCGGCGATGCTGGGACTCCAGGACACCACATTTGAAAACCCCGTCGGGCTGGATAGCCCTTCCCAGCGTTCCACGCCCCAGGATCTCGCCTGGCTCACGATGGCCGCCATGCGCCATCCGTCCGTGCAGAGGAGATTGGGGATGCGTGGCGCGATCATCACCAGCTTGCAGGGCAGCACTGTGAATCTTTCACACACCTACACACTTCTCCATGCGGCCAAACCCTTGGACGATTTCGCGGCGATCGTGCTTGCCGGCAAGACCGGCACCACTATGGGCGCGAACCAGTGCCTGATGTCCGTGGTGGAAGAAGGCCACCGCCGCTACATTGTGGTGCTGCTGGATTCCCTCCAGCGCTACCAGGACATGAATACGATCCTCGCGGCGCTCGAGCATCGCGATGAAAACGAAAGTGTCTCCCTCCGCGTGCAGCAAGGCGGCATCCGCCCCTGACGTCATCCTTTCCGCGGCCGTAGTGCCGCAGTCCCGTAGTCTTTTCCTGCTCCGTGCCCCGTTCCTGTGCACTCTCCCGCCGACCACACCCGCCATTGGCTCTCCATCCGCGTGCGGGTTCTCTGCGTCGGCGTCTTCTTCGTGGCGTCGCTTCTGCCGCCGTACGTGTCTAGGGCGGAGCTGCCTTCCGATAACGGCGAAGTGGATATCGCGCATGCGGTGCTCCTCGTCGAGGACGGATTTCTTATGAAGACCTCACCGCTCACGAAAACCGGCACGCGGCGCGCGTACTCCGAAGGCGTCATCCACATCGTGCGGGATGGCGAGAGTCTTGAAAAACTTTCGGACCGCTACGACGTTTCGGTGGATACCATTCGCTGGGCCAATAACGTGTCGCCCGGCACTTCCATCCAGCCGGGACAGGAACTCCTCGTTCTCCCCGTCGATGGCGTGCTGCACACGGTGAAGCGCGGACAGACGCTCCTCGGCATCGCTGAACTCTATGACGTGAAGTCCGAAGAGATCGCTGCTCAGAATCGCGTGAAAGACGGCTTCATTGCCGCGGGCGAAGAACTCATCATTCCCGGTGGAAAACCGCTCGTGGAAAAACCCACCGTGGTCGCTGTTACCCCCCCGAAGCCGGTCGGCTCTACCACACCTCCCGCAGGCACTACCAAGCCAGCCATCCCGAGTTACACGCCCACCCCCACGGTCGGTGTGCTCCAGAAGCCCTGCAGTGAGGCCTGTTTCCTGACGCAAGGGTTCCATGGCGGTCACTACGGCCTCGACATGCAGGAGCGCGGCGGGGGGGCAATCTATGCCGCGGAGGCAGGCACGGTCACCCGCGCGGATTACGGGTGGAACGGAGGATACGGTAACGTCATCGAGATCGATCACGGCAACGGCCTCGTCACACTCTACGGTCACAACAAAGATCTCCTCGTGGAAGAAGGCGACACGGTCACCCGCGGCCAGAGGATCGCGAACATGGGCAACACCGGGCTCGTGTACGGCAAGACGGGAATCCACACGCACTTCGAAGTGCATCTCAACGGCGCGAAGAAAAATCCGTCGTTGTATTTGCAGTAGCTCGTGGGAGGGCCACCCTCGTGGCACTGACTTTGGATATAACGAAGCAGGCGGAGGTCGTGGAATTGGAATACGCAACGATCGTAGGAGTATAGTTGGAACCTGAATGCGCAAGACACATCGATTCAGGTACGGATTCACGCTGATCGAGCTTCTCCTCGTGATCGGCATCATCGGCGTGCTGGCCTCCATCGTCATCGTCGCCATCAACCCCACGCGGCAGCTGGCGCAGGCCAGAAACGCCACGCGACGCATGGACACCGGCGAGATCATGAAGGCGCTCCAGCAGTATCAGATTAAAACCCGCTCTCTTCCCGCGGGTATCGATACAACACTCAAGATGATCGGCACCGATTCTTCCGGCTGTGATGTGGCCTGCGGCACGGAACTGGGGCCGGGAACGTCCCTTGCGGTACGCGTGTCTGCCAGTACCGATGACGCGGAAGAGGAAGTCGCATCGGATGATCCTGTGTACGTTCAGAGCACCGACCTCGAGATGGTCCAGGACTATGATCCCTCGCGCGGCAACCAACTCATCGGCATGCGGTTCCAGAACATTGCGGTACCGGTGGGCGCCATCATCAGCTCGGCGAGTATTCAGTTCACGGTGACCCTCACAGACGGCAACGGCAACGAGGCGACCGACCTTACGTTTGTCGGCCAAAACAGCGATGATGCGGCGACATTCACGACAGCTGCCAATAACATTTCCACTCGCCCGCGCACGTCCGCAACGGTTACCTGGAGCAGCGTGCCTACCTGGACTGTGCACGGTCAGACGAAGGACACTCCCGATATCGCGCCCATTCTGCAGGAAATCATCGACCGGAGCGGCTGGGCAAGCGGCAATGATATCGTGATCATGGTGGAGGGCACCGGGCGCAGGCCCGCGGATTCGTATGACGAAGGTGACGGCACCGGGCCTCTTCTGAGTCTCACGTACCGGGTGGCGGGCATGTCGGCAGCTGCCTGTTTGAATCTCAATACGCTTACCGGGACGTATCTCACGGCGTTGCCTCTCGATCCCAGTCTCGGTACGAGCGAAAAAACGTACTACGCGGTCCGGAGAACCACCACGAATCGCGTCCATGTGGAATCGTGCGGCGTGGAACTGGGGGAACTGATTTCGGTGGAGCAGTAAGACTGTGTTCGAAATCGCCTCACGAAAAACACCTCGAATGCGTTGTACCGTTCAAAACCCTGCTGTATTCTCCGTTTGCGATTGGAGTCCGCACCGCGGTGAACCTGTGACGCCCAATCTTGCTGCTCATTTTTCCCCCATGTGGGACCGTAGCTCAGCTGGTTAGAGCGCTTCCCTGTCACGGAAGAGGTCGCGGGTTCGAATCCCGTCGGTCCCGCCATTCCAAAATATCATCTTGTTCACAGCTTCGGCTTTTTCTTGTGCCATTCCGTCGCCTGCCACGGCGCTCGCGAGCGCCACTAGGCATGCTGGATCAATTCTTTGAAAGAGGCGGTCTTTTGGTATGCCATACCGTGGCCTGTTCATACGCATACCCCGCGTGAAGTACGGTCTCAAATATGCTATAATATTTATACACAAACATGAGTACCGACGATGTATCGCGCCCCAAAGGGAGTATTGAACAGCCCGCTGATTCTGCAGATCGGCGTGCGTATGTCTCACGTTCACTTTCAGCGCAAACCAGCAGCGTGCGATCCGCATTTGAAGAGCGTTTCCAGGCAGGAGAATATCTGGGGATTCTCGACAGCTACCGGGTGCAGTGGGATCTGGAAAAAACTGCGCGTGACACACTCCAGAATTTTTTTGATGCAGACAAGGGAACACTCGATAAAACACGTATTTCACTCATAGAGTCACAAGGAACTGAAAAGAAACTCTACACTGTGCGCATCGAAGGGGATGCGAACTACGATTTCCGAAAATTGCTGCATATGGGCGGCACGGATAAGGCAGATAATCCCAATACCGCTGGTGGTTTCGGAGAGGGATCGAAAATATTGTCACTGGTTCTGCTGCGCGATTACGGTTTTTCCGATGTGCAATTTGGTTCGACAGGTTGGAACATCCGCTTCTATCTCGATGCTGCTCCGGCAGGAAGCTATGATCAGCCGGCACGAGGTTTATTTGCCCGTCTTTCTACGGAAAACAAACAGCCGGGAAACTTTGTAGAGATCACCACGGATTCCAAGGAGAAAGCCGAAGAATTCATCCGTGCCAGGCAACTGTTTTATTCCAGTGATAATCCTGATTTTCAGGAACCTACCGCAGCATCGGACTTCGATGCAGGCGGCGCGGGATTCAAATTTCTCGGCATTGATGAAAATACCCGGAAGGTGCGGAGCGGTAATTTTTATGATGCCGGACAGCGATGTCATTACCGCGATGACCGATGGAATACCGTTGCGGGCGTACACCTATGGACCACACACAAAGTCTTCGGAGCAGACAGAGACCGAGGAACAATCAAACCTGAGAAAGTAAATCAGCAGGTGATCAAGCCGATGCTGGCTCATATGAGCACGGAACAACTTCAGGGAATCTTGCGTGCGATGGAAGCAGCCTGGCCCACAGGGACGACGGCATTCTATGAAGCCTGTTTTGAAGTGATGAGTGAAGCCGCAAAACTTCTGGAAAAATCAAAAAACACTTTGCAATTTGATGAAAAATACTTGGCAGCCACTCCGTTTATGTCCAGTCACATTACGGATAATTTGCAGCAGCAAGGGTATGTCTTATGCCATTCATTTTTCGATAAGATCGGCATGAAATCGGCCAAAACCTGTTTTCTGGAAATGCAACAGCATCTCCAGGTGGAACCCACGCCGGAGCAGAGCAAGCGAAAGGATATCCTGCACAAAACAGTTGTGCTGCTTCAGCAGGCATTCACAAAAGGTACTGCGAAGAAGTCGATTGAAAACAAAGATATCTGGATCTATTCCCGCGAGCAGGAAAAAAGCATTGTGAGCGGCCAATACGACGAGCGCTTCGTATGGTTATCCCACGAAATCCTGGATGGCCCTTTTGCAAAAGCATTGGCTACGTATCTGCACGAATTGGATCACCAATACGGCAGTGATCAATCGGCGGCATTCAGCTATCAGGTTACGGATTCTCTGGAAGTGACCATCGCTGCTTTGCTTGAAGACGAGGACTGTTATCGGCAATTTTCCCAGCTTAAAAAAGAATGGGACGAAGCAATGCGTACTTCAGGTAATAAAAAGGTTATCTAGTGCCCGCATTACAGAGTCGGTTTCTTCGTATGCCTTT
>MFXS01000019.1:6375-13853 GCA_001788925.1 Candidatus Peribacteria bacterium RIFCSPHIGHO2_01_FULL_55_13 | reverse complement strand
CGCAGGCTTTCATGATCGCGCCGATTGAAGCCGTGGCGATTCCTTTGCCAAGACTGCTGCAGACTCCTCCGGTGACAATGATGAATTTGGCTCCTCCACCCCCTGGCCCTCGTAGCCTTGGCGAAGTGGGCTTGCGGGCAGTTCTCTTTGGGCCGGCGTTCTTGGCTTTGGGATTCATACAGAAACGGGCATTCCTCCGATTGGGGGATGCCTGGGCTTTTCCTAGGCCCGCCGGATATCTTACCGAACCGCTGGAAGGCTGCAAGGCTAATTTGAGGGCTTGTGTTAAAAAAAGACACAAACACCTTGCGGCTTTCCCTGTGATTTTTTACTGTGCCTCCGACATGGACGTTTGTTCTTGTCACGGCTCTGAGCGGCCACGGTCCTGATCATATTTTTTCTGACTCATGCCGCTCAGAGCCAGATTTTTTTGTAACACAAAAAAACGCAGGTCATAATTCCACCTTCCTTAAACGATAGTGCGAAAACTGTAAGAATGAGGATGAAAACTCTAAGCCCGGCTGACCGCCCGCACTTTCACCTTCATCTTCTTCACAGTGCGCTTGGCCTGCTTAGCTCCTTTCTTCGCGGCAACTTTCGCCTGCTTGGTGCCAGCTTCGACCATGGTGGAGAGCTCCTTCTTCGCTTCGTCGAATTTCTTGCCCGCGAACTTCTTCGCCTTGCTCAGATTCTTCTGCACCTCGTCGCTGTTCACGAACTCCTGCACTTCCTTGGCGATCTTCTTTCCGTCCTTGGAAAGATGACTTCCCAGGATCTTCGCCGCGGTCTCCGCATCTTTCGCCGAGGAAAGCTGCTCGCGGAGCTTCTGATTACTGAAGAGGTATCCGGCGAAGGTGCCGCCGAGCGCGCCGACCAGGAGAGTGATTTTTTTCATGAGGTGAATGAGGGAAGAATGACTAACAGTATACGCAGACGTTTGACGATGTCACTTGTTACGCATTTCAATACGCTTTCGCATACACCGCCATGTATTTGGCGGGCTTTCCCGAGACGGCATCCATCGCTCCCGCCTCCGGAGGCTCTTCTCCAAGCAAACGGATACTCGCTTTCGTTTCCTCCTGCACTTTCTGGGCAGTCGCAAGCTCGCCGTCCCATGGAGCCCAGACAAGACCCCCCTCCCCTTCTATGTGCTTTTTCAGATCCGCATACGTGGAAACATGATGGGTGTGAAGATCCATATGCTGCTGCGCCTGCGCAAGCATGGAAGATTGGATCTCTTCAAGTAACGTCTGGAGGTGCGCAGGAGTAAGAGCCTCCAGCGGCAACGCTTCCTTCGCACCGGTATCACGCCGCGCGAGCATTGCCTGGTTTTTGGCAAGATCCTTCGGGCCGAGCTCGATACGAAGCGGCACTCCTTTTACTTCCCATTCGTTGAACTTGAACCCGGGGGATTTCTCATCGCGGTCATCGAGGTGTACGCGGATTCCCGTGAAGGAATCTTTGAGTTTCCGGCATGCTGCAAGGACCTGCTCCTGTTCGGGCCCGGATTTATAAATCGGGATGATGACGACCTGGATCGGCGCGATGCGCGGCGGGAGCCGGAGTCCCTTGGCATCGCCGTGTGTCACAATGAGCGTACCGATGATGCGGGTGGAAAGTCCCCAGCTGGTCATCCAGGGGCGCTGAGCCTTTCCTTCCGTATCGAGATAGGAAACGTCATAGGCTTCGGAAAATCCCTGTCCGAGGTTATGGGATG
This sequence comes from Candidatus Peribacteria bacterium RIFCSPHIGHO2_01_FULL_55_13, assembly GCA_001788925.1. Lineage (GTDB taxonomy): Bacteria > Patescibacteriota > Gracilibacteria > Peribacterales > Peribacteraceae > 2-12-FULL-55-11. The sequence goes on along the minus strand of MFXS01000019.1, from coordinate 12,136 downwards.
TACCAGCCTGGATGGCTTTGCCGTCCTTTGCGAGTGCTTCGGTGGAGAGCGTGTAGAGCGCTCCAGCAAATTTCTCATGTTCGGGTTTGCGGCCGGTAAGCACGGGGATGGCAAGAAGTTCCCGGTCACAATCCACATACATCTGCAGAGCATCGGTAACCATCCGGTCGGCATCTTCTTTTGTGGCGTGGCAGGTGTGGCCTTCCTGCCAGAGAAATTCGAGCGTACGCAAAAACGGCCGCGTACGCATTTCCCACCGGACCACGTTGGCCCACTGGTTGAGCTTCAGCGGCAGGTCGCGGTGGCTTTGGACCCATTTGGCAAACATCGTGTAGATGATCGACTCGCTTGTGGGACGCACATAAAGCTTTTCCGCGAGTTCCTTTCCTCCTCCATGCGTGACCACGGCGCACTCCGGGGCAAAGCCCTTAATGTGGTCTTTCTCACGCTGAAGGATGGATTCGGGAATAAGAAGCGGGAAATACGCGTTCTGGACACCGAGAGATTTGATACGCGCGTCCAGATCGCGCTGCACCGCCTCCCACAGCGCATAGCCATAGGGTTTGAAGACGATGCATCCTTTCACCGGAGCATGGTCTGCCAGTCCCGCAGCATCGATGACGTCGAGGTACCACTGGGGGAAATCTTTGGCGGGATCCGTAATCTTCTGCATGGCTACAGCTTAGATCAAAGCTTGCTCACTGCAATCCCGACAGCGGTCACAATCGATCCGAAAACGATTCCTCCGAGGACCTCTAGAAAAGAGTGTCCGAGGCGCTCCGCGTAATGCCGGATATTCTGAAGCTGGTTCAATGCTTTTGCCTGCTCCCCTACTGCCCTGCGCACACTCATCGCGTCGTACCAGACGATGCCGGCGAAGACGAAAGACATGGCAAACTCCACGGACTGAAGCCCCAACTTGTACCAGACAATAATAAGGAGTGACGTGACGAACGCGGAGTGGGAGCTTGGGAAACCGCCCGGCCGAAAGAGTGCCAGATGCCATTTTCCCGAGCGCACGTTCTCCACAAGCATCTTTACGATCTCGCCAAGAATCATCACCACCAGAGGAATGAGGAAGAGGTAGTCGTGGAGGAGATCGTAGAGGGGTTGCATGGGAAGGATCATACAACAAAACCGTTTCATACGGCGGCCACATCGCACACACCCCGATACGGACAATGTTTGCACACAGCCACCGCCGGCGTCGGAACGAAATCCTTTTCAATGATGCGTCCATGAATAGACGTGATCTGCTTCACGGCATCACGCACCTGACTCTCGTTGCGCGTCGTTTGGATTTCGAGAACTCCGTCCTCGGTGATATGCAGTAGAGATAATGCCGCCGGTAATTCTCCAAAATCCTTCAGAGTCGCAAGTGCGTAGATGGAAAGCTGCAGGTCGGCATCGACTTCCGCCTGCGTCCGGGGTTTGCCCGTTTTGAAATCGATAACGTGCAGGCCTTCTTGTACACGCTCGATGCGGTCAAAGCGACCTGTGATGTTCAAATTCGGAATTCGGAATGCGGAATTCGGAATTTTCGTTTCATTTCCAATTTCCACAGAAAATCCTTTCTCAACTGCGACAACCATTCGCTGTTCTTTTTTCCACCAATCATAATAGAACGTCATCAGTTCCTCGCCCCGCATCCTTGCCATGTCCGCCTCGACGCGCGTGGAAAAAGAATTCAGCGGAAAGTTCTCATGCCAGATTTTGTGGAGTAGTTCTAAGGTCAATGGCTTTTCCGATGATGTCTGGGCTTCCGCAAACATTTCCAACTGCTTTGTTTCATTCCGCATTCCGAATTCCGCATTCCGAATTTCTTCCTCTCCCCACCTCTTCAGCGTGTTATGCACCGCCGAACCGAACGCTTCGCCGAGCGTTATCCCCTTCGGGATTTTCTTTATGTAGCAGTACTCGTACTGGCGCGGGCAGCGGCGATAGGTCGATAGCTGGGTAAAACTCAGGGGCATACATCCAGAATACACCCTTCGTTACGCGGCTTGCGTCTCTATAGACTCGACGATGACTTCGAAGTCGGGATACTTGTCGGGTTTGGACAGAGTCTCGTACCGAGCCGGAGAGACGCGCGTCGCTGTAGAAACCATCTTCTGTGGCATCGAATGATCGTACCAGAACTGGTGCAATCCGGGCTTCAAAGCAAGCGATGTAATCTTGTTCGCCTCAGCGACTTTCGTACAATTGCCACTGCCGTCCATACGCGACCAGACGCCTTCCTTGAGAGAGAGGTACCCTTCGGATGCGCCCGGCGAAAGTTTGAGGATGACCGGCATGTGTCCTTTGATCTGTTCCGGATAGTGGAAACGGAGATTTTCGACGGACAGCGGATCAGCGGCGGATCCAGAAAGGCTTTCAGGCTTGCGCAACTGATGTTCATTGAGAAGGTCCGCCATGCCGGGAACCGTCAGCCTCTCAGGGCTTCCGCCGATCTCAAAGTACTTCTTGTGATCCGGCGTACGGATGGCATCGACAGAGATGCTGTCGGCATCTTTTGTAAGAAGCGTCTTCATCTGAGTGACCGCATTCTTCAGATTCTCTGTCGTACATTGCTTTTGCGTGAGAGAACGCAGCGTGTTCCAGATTTCTTGAGCCATATATCCACGCGCGACACACCGCATGTCCGCGTCGCCGTACCATTTGCTCCAGGCAGCAGCGGTAGAAAGATTGGAGAATCCGGCATTGAGCAGTTTCATCTCACAGAGCGCCATGTCGTGTCGGATGCTGTGGAGCAATACCGGCCCGACTTCGCGCGCGAAGGCTTCAGGGTCTTCTTTGGAAAGCGACTGAAGATAGACATACATCTCTGTTTCCTGTTTCTCGCGGTACGCGGCAACGGCGGAATCCGTAGAAACATCGAGCGTGGCATCCGCATACTTCTCCGCGAAGCGCATCTGTGCATACATGCAGGCATCCTGATAGATCTGTGCGTCTTTGATGGGGTCAAATGTTCCGTTCGTGCGCTTCTCAATGAAGGCAATCGCATGCCCCACAAAGAAACTCCTGCGCTCCGTGTCTTCTTTGGCGATTGCTTCTTTCTGTTTCTCCGGCGACTCCTGTCCGGCGCCATTTGCGGCGCCTAGAGGAATATAGGAAGGAGCCGACTGTGCGAAATACGCACGGTATCCCTCCCAACGCGCGGCACGATTTGCCGTAAGCGCGATTTCTCGTGGCAGCACGTAATCCTGCGTCCACGTCATCGTCTCCATGGACGTGCTGGCACCGATATGCTGCTGAATTTTTCCCGGTGTGTACTGCCGCACCATGTCCCGCTCGGTGAGCGTGTGGTACTCGGTGCTTTTTTCCAGACTCTCATACGTTGCTCGTGCTGCGATTGCGGCCACTGCGACCGGAAGCATCACGGCCCCCGCGGGTGCGCTGAGGGCGGTCATAAGTCCCGCTCCTCCTTTGGCTGCCGCAACCATGTAGACGCCGCTATAGACGAGACCGATAGCGTTGGTGCCCATCTGTCCCGCATACATGTAGTAGGCACTGTTATAGATCTCCTTGAGCGCGGGGTTTTGTGTGTTTTTGATGCGCTCCTGATTTTCCCACATATCCACTGCTGCCATCGCGATACCGAAAACATCGGCTCCAGCGCCGAATCCGTTGAACCCAAGCCGCCAGACACGCGCGCGGTTTGCGAGGTTGATGACATGCTGCGCTTCAACCTGTGCGCCAGCGATACCCTTCACTTCGAGGGCGCCTGCAAGCATCCTCTGCGCCTTCGGACTCATTTCAATCCGCGCCATGATGTCGGGCGAAAGGCCATCGACCTGTCCGAGAATCTGCCGGACCTCATCCACTGGTCTGCCGGATTGCTCCAGCAATTTTGCAAATCCTTTGTTGTTTGTGAGAAGGTTATCGATCTTGCCTGCAGTCTGGGCATCGAGTGTCACGGCACCCTTGGCACCGTCTTGTGCTGCGTCCGCTGCCGCCTCTGCTGTGGAGAGCGTACGACCTGTAGAGTCCACGACCGAGCCGTCTTTGCGAACAACCTTGAGATCGGGAACATCCCCTTTCGGAGCTACCGTTGCTTCGTCTGGCAATACCTGCGGCTTGGACATGCTCTCGGCACCGGCGGCTTTTTTAAGATCACCACCTTCAGGCGCGGCCGTCTTGGGAGAGTTTTCGATCGTGGCCTTTGATCCCTTGGAAACAACATCCAGATCATCAACACTATCCACAATTTTTGGCCCTGCAGCGACTGTAGACTTATCCAGATTCTTTAAGATATCTCGCATTTGAACGAGCGTGACTTTTGAAGGGTCAACGTTGGGGAATTTGAATTTCACAGAACGGGTATACCAATCCGGCAGATTCTCCGGCTTGATGCGTTGCACGTACGTATGCAAATCCTCCACGGATTTTCCGAAGACATCTTTGAAGCTCTTGATGCTTTTGGGATCCAAATTGCGCGCTTCTGCCTGCAATAATCTATCCCATTGATTCATCGCAAATTCCTTGCGAAGCCATAACCCTTGCTCGGTCGCTTCTTTAAAGCGGCGCGTGAAAGTGCCGAGCTCCAGCTTATGCAGACGCAGCGCATCGACTTCGCGCGCAATCACCAAACGTGTTGCGGAATCCGCAACGCCAATTTCTGCCGCGCCGCGCACAACAATCCACGATCCTTTCACACCTCGCTTGATAACGAAAATCGGCCAGAGGCCTGTTTCCAGCATTGGATTGACCCCCCGGGCAAACCGATTGAGCGTCACCATCTTGAGTGCGGCAAGCGATGTGGCGTAGACGAAAACGCCCTCGATATACGTTGCAACGAGATCGCAACCTTCGGGGAGGTCGATGCCGCCGTCTGCAAACCCGTCGATCAGACCACCCCAGAAAGCCGTGGTGCATTCGATCAGTTTCCCACCGGACAAAATGGCGCAGGAGGTTTCATCGACCACCAAATCAATGCCGTCTATTGTCATAGCCGCAATCATGGCGGTCCAAAAGGCCGCTTCACTCTTATATTCTCCATTCTGCTGTTTTTGAAGCACTTCCGCAGTGTGCTCATGGTTAATAAATTCGGTCGCAGCCGGACCGAAAACCTCTACAGCTCGACTGACGCCCTGTTCCACTCCTCCGATGACTGCTTCTGCGGGTTTCTCGAGGACATCAGGCAGAGCATTAGGTAGATAATCACGGTTTTGTTTCCTCTCTTTTTCCTGAGGGGTTTCTCGATAATCATTACGATACTTGTCCCAAATCTTGTACCCCAGATATCCGGTTAAACCGAGAAAGGGCACCCAGAGAAGCAAATTCCATTTGCTGCGCTTCTCGCCTGAAGCCGGGGCGCCTTCCTGCCTGCCGCCACGGGCCCATTTCCACAATGCAAAAATTCCGATTGTACCCAAAGTGATAGCCGAGACCGTCGCGATTTGTTTTTGAGTCCACTCCTTTGGATTCATGGATTGAGGAAGCCACTTCTCGGGATTCTGCTGAATCTGTTTCTGCATATCCGGACTGACGCCGCCCGACTTTGCCCCCTCGGGAGCCGGAGGCGTCGGCTGCACTGCTGCCTGAGACTTGTCCAAGGCATCCAACTCTTTCTGCACAGCATCGATTTCTGTACGAAGACCCACAACTTGGGCCTGAGCTTCCGGAGATGTGTTGTTGGCGGCGATTCTCTCCTGCAACGACCGCAAGTTATCATTGGCAATCGCGCGCTGAGGTCCTCTCTCCATCGCAGCAAGTTTCGTGCTGATGGTGGAAAGAATCGTCGGATTTTCTGTGCGGGCCT
>MFXS01000019.1:0-6359 GCA_001788925.1 Candidatus Peribacteria bacterium RIFCSPHIGHO2_01_FULL_55_13 | reverse complement strand
AACGCAGAGCGCATCGACGATGACATCGGCCTTCTGCTCAAGAATTTCTTGTGCGGCGTTTTGAACCATAAAGAAATGTGGGTATTTCTGCTAATTATAGCAGAAAACGGCGTTTCGTACTAGGTTTAGAAACCATCCAATGCACTTAAAATCAGCCTCTCATTACGCGATACGCCACCCCTACCGGCACGGAAATAGGCAAGATTGGAAATGTGTGTGTAAAAAATATGCCTATTAAGCCGCCTGTCCGTACTGCCCTCCTCTCGCGCCTTGCATCAGGTTACTGGCAGACTTTTTGATGGTGCGCGCCGTGCGACCGACGGTGTATGCCGTAGCTGTTCCTCCAACTTCCACAGCATCGTTCACGCCATTTACGGTCCTGTTGATGGCTCTGCGCACGAAGCCGATCTCCTGTGCGACAGGATTGGATTGCTCGGAAGCCTCTGGGGATTTGAGTGTTTCTCCCATGGAATTAGGAAGGATTGCGGACAAACTCAATAAGGACTGTTCCCGTTTTATCTTTAGACTCGAATTTGTTTTTCGACATATCGGCACTTGCAAGAGCATTCATCATGCTGGGAAGGTCCTCCGTGAGCACGAGAGTCTGTCGTGCTCCGCCTTCTTCAATTTCAATCAGCACGTTGCCACTGGGAGCTTCAGACCTGCTAACAGCAACATCTTTGCCCAATTTCTTCAGTTTCCATTTTTGTCCGGCGACAACGACGGAACCGTCACTCATGATAGTCATCTGCCTCCCATCAATGGTGCCGTTATTCAATCTGGTTTCAGGAGGCTTCCCTGCATCCACAAAATCTACCGACACCTTGGGGTCTTTTTCAATCTCTGTCTTTAGAGCAACAACAGCATCCTTCACTTGCTGTTCCAAAACAGCAGCAGGCTCCTTTCCCGTAACCTTTAATTTGCGTACAAACTCAAACATCGTGCGTTCCACGCTCCATCCCCGTTGCTGTGCATCGGAAGCTCGCCGCATCGTCTCAATCTCCGTACGCGCGGTGATGAACGCCGCCGTTGGCAACGTGATCTTTGAAGCGCGCAGAGCTTTGCTGAGTTGAATGCGCTCTTCACCGATCCACGTCTTAAGATACTCTCCAGGATCTTGGCCAAGAGTGAAAGGCTTGAGGAAGCCGAGAAGTGGTCTGAGCGTATCGATATTCGCCCCAATGGAAATTGCGAGGTTTTCCCGGAGTTGGTCAAGCACCACTACGGCCGCAGCCGTCAGTTCCCCGATTTTTGTAGCAGAGGTAGTGAGCGTTTCACCAAACCATTCCTTTGAAAACATCTTCGGCTTATCCACATCCGAAGCAAGAGTTTTCAGCTCGCGATACAGTGAAACGAGCTTCTCGGCATCAGCTGCTTTTTGTGTTTTTTCCGCTTCCGATATTGCAACCAAATGATCCGCTCTCCCACTGAGTACTTCTAGTTGCACGGAGTATGCGAGTGCTTCCAACTCATCTGTAGTGGCATTGATGCGATCCTTTTGCATTTCCTCTTTCAAATGTCCCTGTAGCTCCTGCATCTGTTCATTACTCAATTCATCGACTGCGTTGCCATCTTTGACATCCTTGCGCAGGCGATCCAGTGCCGTATGCACAGGATCATTTTGTGGACCCGTTGACGGTGCATTTATTGGTTTTTCTGTGCCAGGAGCCATAAAAATTTGGGAATTTACGCAATAGTTTTGGTTGCACTACCCGCTAGTGTCGCGACCGTCTTCTGCAATGCCGCATTCCACGGAATATTCCTCGCACGGTCGAGGATGGATTTGAGCCGTTCAACCTGCGGAGGAGTCATGCGTGCAAGACCCGCAAGCCAGTAGGCGCGTTCGGCATCCGTGAGCAGCATGCTCTCGCGAATCATCGACTGAAGAATGCTCAGATCGACCATAGAAGTGGGGATGTGTATTTCTTTAGTATTGTAGCAGAAAAAGGGGTTTGGAACAATGAGGATGAGCCCTATTGTTAAATGGCTAAATGGTTCGCAAGCCACGTCGCACATGTGCGACGTGGCAAGCGATTCCTAACCATTTAACCATTTAACAATCCGTCGATTGGAAATCGCACGTACTCCATGCCACACTATTCCCATGCACGTCACCCACTTCGAAAAAGGATTCCAGTACTCTGCTGACCAGCTGATGATTATCGCGCGCAAAATCGGCAAACTTGCGACGTATTGCGGTCGCATCAAAGACGAGGCCTCCATGATCCGCGTGGAATCGCAGCGCCGGGACGCAAAAAAAGAGCGCGATCAGGTGAAAGTAATGATCACCGTAGAATTGCCGAAAAAAATTCTCCGCGCAGAGTCCCGCAGGCCCGATCCTGTAGAAGCGCTGGACCGTTGCATCGAGAAACTGGAGCCGCAGGTGAAGAAGTATAAGGAGATGCATACGGGTGCCGGGAGAGGGCGGATGGCACGAAGGAGAAGGGCAACGTAACGATTTGCGATTTCTGATTGATGATTTGCGATTTTTTGTATGCGGCTGCAAATCGTAAATCATCAATCGCCAATCGACAATTGTCCCTTCCGCTATACTTGCTCCATGCGCCGAATCTTCGCTCTCGTTCTGCTTCTGGTTGCCTTCCCTGTTTTCGCAGCAGAAAGCGATATTTCTGCGATTGAACCCATCGCCGTCATCACCGGACCCGAGGACGTGGCCGTAGGGCGCACGCTGGTGCTCGACGCACTCGGGAGCCGCGGGCTCGGCGAGAAAACCACCTACCGCTGGTACAGAGACAACGTCACCGTCCCCATCAGCCGCTCGGTAGAAGCCGTGTACACGCCGGACCGCGCGGGGGTGACTGTGTTCCGCCTCGTCATCAACACCACCGTGAACGGAGAGGCGTACGAAATCACGTCCGAAAAAACGATCACCGTGTACCGCCGCAAGATCGCGCTGATCGCCGACAGCGGCATCTCGGCCGATAAATTGGCGCTGCATGCGCAAGCCGCCGGAGCCGCAGGAGTCTATCTGCGCGTGGTGCAACCGGCAGGCGCGATCCTGGACACCGAACAGGCACTCACTACGGCTCTTACCGAACGGATCGATGCGCTTGCCGGAGCCGAAAGTGTGATCCTGTGGACAGAAGGACTTTCGGGCATTCAATCGCTGAGCAACGCCCTGGAAACCTTTCCGGACCGCAAGGCGGCGCTCGCGAATCAGACAATCATCATGATCAGTGAAGGGAGTCTGACGCGCCTCGCACGCACGGTGCGCGGGTACTTCACCGTCCTCGCCCCCGATCAGATTTTGGTGACGCGCAAGGAAGCGATCAACCCGATCATCGCGGCGGAGAATATGGAAGCGGCGCTCAATGACGTCGGGCAGCGCGACATCGACCTGGTGGTGGTGGATGAAAGCACCGTGGGTATCCGTCCGTGGAACCTGCTCTCGTCGCTGGTGAACTTCATGCTGCTGCACGGAGTTTCGAGCCAGACGGTGATGCTCCTTCTGATGCTACCGCTCATCGCCACGATCCTCGCGTTTCTGAAACAGGTGATCGGGCTCACGACCTTCGGCCTCTACGCGCCTTCGATCGTGGCCCTCAGTTTCCTCGCGCTCGGGTGGAAAGTGGGCCTGATCTTCCTGATCGCCATCGTCGCAACGGGGTACGCGACCCGGAGCATCATGCGTCGCTGGCGGCTGCTCTACATCCCGAAAGTTGCGATCATCATCACGGTGGTGAGCATCACTCTGCTGGTGCTTGTTGCGCTTGCGGCAGCCATAAACGTTACCTTCGCCCGCGACACGATCTTTGTGCTTTTGATCATGTCCACGCTCGCCGAAAGCTTCCTCACGGTAAAGACCGGCGAAGGATGGGCCTCCGCGATGATCGGTATCGGCGAGACCATCGGTGCTTCCCTCCTCTGCGTCGCGATCGTGCAGTGGGCCGCGCTGCAGTCACTCATTCTGGCGTATCCGGAACTCATTCTTGTGACGATCATCATCAATGTGGCGCTGGGACGATGGACGGGGCTGAGGCTGGTGGAATATGTGCGATTCCGGGAAGTATTTCGTCATCTTCAAGAAGAATAGAAAATTGCAAACTGCAGATTGCAAACATGCAACTCTGCAATCTGCAATTTGCAATCTTGCTTATGTCTCCCCTCCTCCGCCCCTCCGGCATCCTCGGCCTGAACGCCCGAAACCTTCTGTACATCAAACCCTTCAACCCGAAGAAGGCGGTGGCGTTTGCCGACGACAAGCTGAAGACGAAAATGTTTTTGGGATCGCGCGGCGTTCCGGTCGCCAAGGTCTACGCTCGCATCGAAACGCGGCGCCAGGCGCGCGAATTCGATTTCAAGACGCTCCCGGATGAATGCGTCCTGAAGCCAAACGAAGGCTTCGGCGGCGAAGGCATCATCGTGCTCAAAGAGCGAAAAAATGGCGTCTTTCTGGAGAACGGCAAGCATCCGGTCACCGATCGGGAGCTTCGAAATCACATAGAAGACATCCTCGACGGAAAATATTCGCTCTCCGGTCACCGCGACACCGCCTTCTTCGAGCAGATTTTGACGACGCATAGCTGCTTCGCACGGTTTCGACCGGCGGGACTCCCGGATATCCGCATCGTCGTCTTCAATCTCGTCCCGGTGATGGCGATGGTCCGTATCCCCACCGCCGAAAGCGGCGGCAAAGCGAATGTGCACCTCGGCGGTATCGGCATCGGCATCGATGTAGCAAAAGGAGTCACGACCCATGCCACGCAGTACAACCGCCAGATCAGGGAACTGCCCCACGGAGGATCGCCGTCGGGAATCCCCATTCCCTTCTGGGATGAAATTCTGCTCATTTCCTCGCGCATCCAGCAGATCACCAATATCGGCTACATCGCGGTGGATATCACCCTCGACCGCGACATGGGCCCGATGCTTCTGGAGGTGAACGCGCGCGCGGGACTCATGGTGCAGGTAGCGAATCTCGCGCCGCTGCGAAGCCGCCTCGAACGCGTCTCAGGACTTAACGTCCGCTCGCCCGAAAAAGGCGTGCGCCTGGGCCAGGAGCTCTTCGGGGAAAAGACGCATCAGAGATCCACGCTGAAGGGACCCGCAGTACTTGGCATCCGCGAATCCATCGCGGTCGCGGGCTCCGGCGGAAGCGTGGAAATCCTCGCGCGCATCGAGCCGGACCGCGAACGCAGCGCATTTTCTCCCGATCTCATCGCAGAATTTGTGGAGCGCGGCATGCTGGAGCCCACTGCCGAGGGCAACTCCTATCGCGTGAAGTTCACGCTCGGCGGCAAGAAGGTGCAGACCGCCGTGGAGTCGACAACATTCCGCGGACCCGAGCGCGCGGTGATCGGAAAACGCGACCTCAGCGGATTTTTGATCGACCCGCTTCGTACAGAAGCGCCTGCGCTCCGCATCCGCGTCCGCCACGATGTGCGCGCCGTGGACCGGATGCTCGCACGCGCCGACGCGTCGCTTTCCCTGCTGCTGTCGTTACGTCCGAGCAATCTCGCGGATGAGCGCCAACGCGCACAGCAGGACGCTTCCTACGAACCGCTCTTCCAGTACGCACCGCTGCCGGAAGATATCGATGACCTGGAAAAGCGGCTCACGCAGCCCATCCGCGATGATTCCGCGCTGGGACATCTTTTGAAATGCAAACGGGCGGAACTGCAGCTGAGACTCAAACTCCTGCGCACGCGGGGGGACGCAGCCGCGTTTACGAAACTCTCGCTCGAACTCTTCGGCACTCCATCGCCGCACCTCACACGCCGCGCAGAGCGCGCAATTGCGTTGGCGAAGGTGACCGACGATGAAACAAGTATTGATGCGGAGCATGCGCGCGAGATGCTGCAGGAAGCGCTGGACCGCTATGGCCTGCATGACTGGCGCTGCGTGATCCGCGAGACGCTCATTGCCGACTGTGCTGTGGGAGGGCGAACGCTCGCGCTGCGAGCCGGGGCGAAGTTCAGCAGGAAACACATGGATGCCTTGATCGCCCATGAAATCGAAGTGCATGCGCTTACGAGCGAGAACGGTGCCCATCAGTCGTGGCTGCTGCTCAGACGCGGCACGGCTGGCTATCTCTCCACACAGGAAGGACTCGCAGCATGGAGCCAGAACCGCGTGCTTGCGGAGGATCATCCGAAGCGCCTGGGACCGGCGCGGTCATACCTGGCCGTGGACTACGCCCGCGAGCATGGGTTCAAAGACACACGGAAGTATCTGGAGCAGTCACTCGGCTACACCCCGGAGAAAGCGCTCAGTAAGACCATCGACGTCAAGCGCGGCCTCACGCGAACGGCGGAACCAGGAGCGTTCACCAAAGGCATGGTGTATCTCAAAGGGCTTACGTCGATCGAAGCGTTCCAATCGGGCGGTGGCGACCTCAA
>MFXS01000018.1:5016-24790 GCA_001788925.1 Candidatus Peribacteria bacterium RIFCSPHIGHO2_01_FULL_55_13 | reverse complement strand
AATTCAGTCTTTGTTTGTTGCGTGGCCGTGTTTTCCCAGCCAGTACCGAGATTCACAAAAATATTCCGTAGGGAGAGTGCATTGCCTTCAGCCACATCTTCTCCTTCGAAATCGTTGTAGGCATCGGCGATGACTTGCGGATGCCCGAATCCTGTTTCCTTGATACGGCTGCTATCAAGCGTATCCGCGTAGAGCATGGTGATCGCACTTGGTTCGTCTATGCGTCGAATGGCATTCAGAGTCTGCAATGACAATTTGTCGAAGTGCCAGATGGCGTTCGAGGGCTTATCATCCACGCTGATCACTGGAAAGAGATGAGCGACTGCTCCCCGGATCGAAAACCTATTGATGTCCGGTACAGTGTCGGCAAAACCAAAACGAAACTTGGCCATGTCCTCCGCGATATCTTCACAATCGAATGTGTCATCACAATTGGTGAAAAGACCGCCGAGGCGTCTGCGCGCATCATCTCCGATGTACCGCAACCCCGCACATTTCTTTTCCGGACCCCAGGCGTCTTTGATGAGGAGTTCAGCCTGTAAACCGCTGGGAGTCTTAATTCTCGTCACATGGATATAATAAAATTTATCGCTGATATGTCAACAATTCGTTCGGCGGAATCTGGATACACCATCGGCAGCTGCACCTGCTCGCAGCAGCCCACCGTCACTATCGACCAGACCAAACCTGTCTGCAAAGGCAGTGTTTGCGGTGATGTCGCCTGTGGAGAGTCCACAAGCTGCACCGAGGGCGATACGACCTACACGGTTTCGTGTAACTGGGGTGGATGGAAGAATATCGGGGAAAACAAGTTCCAGCCGGTGATCGGGCAGTAACGTTGGGATAAAGAAAAACGCCAGCAGGGTGCTGGCGTTTTTGTTTATTCGAACAATAACGGTATTTCAGCGTATGCTCCCCGTCATGATATCCACTTCCCGTTTTTGGTAGGTGAACTTGATGGGACAAATTTCAAAGAAGCCCAGCTGCCCAAGAATATTGGTTGCGTTGTCCGGCATTTGCTCTGAGAAAGCGATGGATATATTTGAAAACACACGACCTCCGATTTCCAGAGCAACATCGTGCCGGTATCCGACAATGGTATGCCCCGAGACTCCTTCAAAGACCACTTGAATACCTCCTTCTGTGATATCATGAATTCCAAGAACATCTGCAAACTGCGCATCAAAGATGCAGCTGCCTGCACCGGAGTCCACCAATGCTTCCGTCGCAACGATTAATTCTCCTCTGCGGAGTTTTACAGGAATAATCGGCATGCTGCAGCCGTATTGTTTCACGTAGGAAAATTTCATTATGCAGTGTGAAATCCCACAAAATGCCTGGGGGACTTTGGCATGCGCGTGATGATTGGTGATTTGCAGCCCTTTCTTTGGGCAGTCTGCTTCACGCTTTTTACGCTGCTACCGGAAGCGATTACTGTTTTCCTGTCTGCCTTCAAGGCAACCCACTTGCCTTTGTACTTTTGCGCCATTGGTGTGCGGTTCAGTGCTCGCATAGTGGGATTATAGAGTGGCGGGAGAAATGATGAAGTCTTTCTCAGAAAATACTTTGTTGGATATCTACTATTTTGGCTTCAGGAAGAGAAAATTTCAGTTCTATGCTTCCGTGGAACAGAGGCGAAAACACGTTCCAGAAGGTGTAGGGCAGTAATATTGGGATAAAGAAAAACGCCAGCAGGGAGCTGGCGTTATTTGATGGACCTTACTATTTTTTCGGTCTCGTTGTCAGCTCTGCGCTTTTTTGAATTCTATTGACTGTTATTTTGTACGGAATAATATGCTTACCAGCAACTATCCAGACTAGGTCTTTCAGCTGAGTCCTTGCGACTCCACCGTTCAGGCTAAGCTCGGTGCACCGGATCACAAGTACGACCTCCTCGTGGTGGTCACCAGGAAAGCTTAGCCGCTCTACTTGTGATCCCCTCGGTGGCCTACCACGAGGCGGTTGTCACTTAAATAAAATCCAAGTTTCGTGAGATCTGGCCTGCGTAAGTCCTCGATCTTGATTGTACGTAGGCGTCGATCTCACGACGGCGGGGCGAAACGAAGTGGGGTTGTCGAAATGGTATTTGCCCCAGTACAAACAAAATCGCCATGCTCCGAAAACCGCGCAGGTATCACCTGCGTCTGGTGGCCTTTGTGAGACCAGATGGAACAGTGTTCTATTTGCCTCTCGATAAGGTTCATCGCAAAAAGGACGACGGTTCCTATATCGTCGCCCTTTAAAACTTAGTTCCTTAGGTAAGTGGTAGGGATGGATCGAGGTAAATCCCTTCCACACCTTTTCCTATACATTTCTGTATAGGGATTGATAGCTTTTTAGGCTGCCAATCTCTGTACAGAGTTAACGATAATTTATAATGATCAGGACTTACTATTGTATAGTTATCTTAACTTCCCGTCAAAGCAAAAATCATGACTTTTACCCAAGCCTTGGGGGGAGGAAGGTGAGAAGGAAGGCAAGCGAAGTGTGAGACATGCCATGACAAGGGGCAAGACGGATGACCAGAAAAGTTCTTGCAACATAGTCGCATACATGATTTAGCACTCTATACGTTTTACTTATCCTTAAGAACTTGTGTGAATGATGCTGAGCAAGCGGAGATGAGTAGAACGCCATCAGTTCCTTTTCCACCAAACGCATTTCTTTCCTTCCTTGTTGGCTTTATATCCAGAAGGGCAGACACATGTCTTAATTCTTCCCTTTTGTCTGCAAGCGACTTCCTTTCGTTGAACAGCAGAACTTGCTGAGGCTGATGAAGATTTCAAGGATGCTGCCTTTTTTATTTTAGGCTTATAAACGGCAGATTTTTGCGCAGTTTTTTTACTAGCAACAGACGAGTAACTTTTCTGTGGCTTTTGTGGTTTTGAGGTAAATGGGGAAGTATCTATGCCATATTTGCTTTGTAGATGATTCAATAATTTTGTTAGAAGGGTGTTCAAGTAATCTGTCCCACAGTACGTGTCACTAACTGATGCTAGCCACGTAACCAATTCCATTTGTAAGTTATTGGAATCCTGTAAATACTTCATATTTGTTGAACATTCAAAATCTTCTTCGCAAAAATGGTAATTCGGATCTCTTGCAAATGTTACCATCATATCTGCGCTATTTATCACACTGTCGTACCCTGTAGTTATCATTAAAGGGAGAGTGTCACAAAGTTCTTCCGCACCCCAATTACTAGAAAAACTTTTAATGTCGGATTTGGTTTTCTCCACAAATTTTACTGTGTCGTAATAAATTTCAATTCCAGAAAAATCAGATTCATCTTCGTGAAAATGATATTCGCCATACGTAAGTCCCAATGACTCACAATTCGTCCAACAATGATGTCCGCCTAAGGAGTCAGTACCACCTGAGTGAGCAGATACCAGTAATGGAATGAAAAGTAGCAATCCAATTATGATGATCTTTTTAACCATAAGGAAAACTTTACGCGTATTTATTTCAATCTCAAACGCAATATGTTCTATTCAATCATGGAACGCTTTACTTGGCTTTCAATAAGCATAATATGGCTTTTATATGAAGAATCTCGCTC
The DNA here is from genome assembly GCA_001788925.1 of Candidatus Peribacteria bacterium RIFCSPHIGHO2_01_FULL_55_13. Classification (GTDB taxonomy): domain Bacteria; phylum Patescibacteriota; class Gracilibacteria; order Peribacterales; family Peribacteraceae; genus 2-12-FULL-55-11. The sequence continues at coordinate 21,228 of MFXS01000018.1, read as the reverse complement.
TAATCAGTTTATTTTTTGTCGGGATTCTGTTTGCAGAGCCAGCGCGCCCGATTTTGAGCCCACTCTTTTCTATTGAAGCTGCTGAGGCCGCTGTTCGGGTAAGTGGCTACTACCGCAAGAACGGGACGTATGTTGCTCCTCACTATCGTTCAAATCCTGATGGAAACCCTTACAATAATTGGAGCTATCCAGGTAATACCAACCTCTACACAGGCAGAACGGCCACAGGGAATCCCAGTACGTACCTAAATAACTACTATAAGGGTGGCTCTTCTTACACTCCTTCTATTTATGCTCTTCCCAGCTACATTCCATCGCGGGGAGGCAGTCTTCCTGCAAGCTTACTTTTCGATTCTCAAGGTAATCTAGACGCTACAAATACTTTCGATTCATGTAAGCCACACGGAAAGTATAAATACACAAAAGCAGGGGTAGTAATTTGTGAATGTGAGCGGGGCTATTGGAGTAGTTATGGGAAATGCATAGTTCCTGATGGGACTGATTGTGGATACACAGGAACATACAATGTGGATAAACAAAAATGTGACTGCAATGAAGGATATTTATACAGAAATGGAAAGTGCCAAAAGCCACGGTACTGTGGTCTGAATGGCACTTATAATTGGGACACAGAACAGTGCGATTGCGCCTCAGGATATCAATTACAGTTCGGATATTGCTCTAGGGTTTACTGAATCCACAAAGAAGGTTTCTTAACAAATGCATGAAATCTCAAAATCTAAAGCGTTGGATCCCGATTCTGTTACTCCTAACAATTGTGGGTTGTGTTGCTAAATCGAGTTTGGAAAATGGAAGACAGGAACTGGAGAATCAAATGCTCGAAACTTTTGAGGATAACATTGACCGCTGTGTATCTGATCTCTCAGGATTACTGATGGATGAAGGATGCTTGGAGGAGCAATTTCGGTATGGAGGTGATTTTTATGATTGCGAAGTTACACAAGATTTTGAAGTCATAGACGGGGACTGCTTAAGGAGTTACCTGTAAGATATAGGCTATACGCCTAAAAAAAAGAACGGAGCCCCAGCCTCGTTCTTTTCATGACGGCAAATCGGTTATTCAATTTCTTCGTCGATGTCCGATCCTTCAATGTGCAGGCCCATGTCGTTATCGGTCACAAGCCGTTCATTGCGCTGGTAGCACATCGCGGTTTCACCCCAGCTCTGGTACTTGCTGGCACACACGGACCAGATGAACTGCGCGCGGAGGTCCATCCGCTGCGTGGCGGAGAGATCGAAGAGATTGCAGCACCATGAGGCTATAGAGATTATGCCGTTCTCGACGGATTCTTGAGATACTCTTTGTCCGTAAACGTCATGGAAAGATAGGCCTTCGCCTCATCAGAATATTCCGCGTCGAAATGCAGATCCTGGTCCAGCCAGAGGCGCGTGAGCTCGGTGACATCCATCGCGCCGTTGTAGCCATTGTCTTTATTCTGAACGACCCCGTTTTTCAGGATCTTGAAGGTCCAGTGGAGATGGCTTCCGGTGCTGTTCCCGCTGCTTCCCGCTTTGCAGACGGGATCGCCCTGATACACCTGCTGGCCGCTTTGGACTTTAACTTCCGAGAGATGTGCCAGGACGCTTCTGCGTTTGCCGTCATCAATGATCAGATGCAGGCCGTAGTTATTGGCTCCGTCATCTTTCACCGTCGCGACTCCATCGTGTGGCGCATAGATCTGCGTACCATCCACGGTTTCAAAATCGATACCGTCGTGCCCCTTCATCCCAAAGGGCGCGTAGCGGTCGGGGTTCTGGCCGAAGCCCTGGGTAATGAGGGGAATGCCTGGGAGCGGGCAGAAGATCATGGAGTGGAGTGTACCGCATCCGTGAAGACAACGATCCGTTTACTATAGATCTTGCGAACGCTGTCCCAGGCACCGCCGCAGGTGATGAGGTTCAGATGACTGCTGCCACTGCTCGAAAAAACATCCGGAGCGAGGTCGTCCGGGTTATACGAACGGATTTCGCGTACGGCAAACAGGAGAAACCTGCCTTTATCTGTTTCAATCGAGAGGATATCCCCCTCCCGCAGGGTGCTCAAATTCCGGAACACTGCGGTTTTTCCGTTGTACCAGTCCAGATGTCCCGCAAACACCGCACTCCCGTTTTTCCCCGGCTTCACCCCAAGGCTATACCAACCCACGGTGTCTGGATGCAGGGGCAGATCCATTGCTCCTTCCGGCGTGAGCCCGACGCCTTCCACTGCGGCATCCACACCGATCGCGGGTATCCTCAGGCGTACCGGCAATCCTGCATCGGCAATTTTTTTTTGCAGAAAATGGCTGACCCGCGCAGGTTTTTCCGGGGGTATCACCGCATCCACATGTGCGGCAGGCTGAAACATCAGCAGCGTGGATGCGCAACCGGCACTCGCGACGATGTGCATTGCGACTTTGGGGAGCGTAAGGCTGACCATGGATGGAGAGAGAAGCGTTATAGAGAGAGCGGTCTCTCAGCGCTTGGATGACAGACGCTGTTCCAGAATGATGGTGCCCAAAAAGGTCAGTGCAACGAATACGCCCGCTGCGATGGGCAACCACGGCATATCTGTACCCTGCTCACCGATGCCCGTATTGGGCAACAACGGTACATCGGGAGGCGGCGGAGGGTTTTCCACCAGCGCCAGGATGACCGGTTCAGGGAATGCCGTGCGTCTTGATGATCGACGAGACCGGCTGCTTACCACTGATCGAATGCTGCTACGGGGCGCACTGGATGATTGCAGGCTGCTGTTTGCTTGGGAAAACGATGAGGATGACAACGAGGAAGAGCTGGAGACTGTCGAAGATACGGATGCACTGCTTTGGGCAGAGGAGGTTGGTACTACCGTGGCACAGAGCGCGATGGTGACCGTATCTGTCGTCACCGTTCCGCCGAATGCCAGCGCCCGCCCGGACCACGTAACGTTCGCGCCTACGGTGATGCCCGCGTTCGCAATCACGGTTCCCGCCATCGTCGTATTTGCCGCAAGCGTTGTTGCCTGCCCTGGCGTCCAAAACACATTACAAGCGGATGCACCACTCAACGCAACGATCGCTCCGGCCGTGGATGTCAGTGCGCCACTGGTTCTGAACACAAATGTTCCATTGCCACTGAGTGTCAGCGGACCGCCGATATTCATCGCGCCCGAGCCGCAGTAGACGCCGGGGGTATACACACCGACGGGTCCGTGCGTCGTATCGGTCGAGAGATTGACCGCTCCTGCGGGGAAGGTGAATGTGCATGGTTCTGCAGCCAGTACGGATAACGCGGTATTCTGATCGGAGCCTGCAAGAGCGTAGGGCGCGCCGGGGCCATAGTTGTTATGGACTCCTGCGGGGGGAACCGCCGGTCCCGTGGTAAATCCGATGTCTCCGGTAACGAGTGTCCCCGCAGTCGTATTGGTAAAGGTACTGCCGAGGATGGCGTAGCTCGTTGCCGCTCCCAGTGGCGGCGGCAGAGCCGCAAACGCTTTCGGGGCAAAGGAAAGAGTCACAGAGGCAGCGAGGAGCAAGGGGATCATGCTCGTTGCCCGGACATCCGTATGTTTTATGGAGATCATTGCAGAGAGAGAGAAAGGGTGCATAGGGAAGAGTGCAACCAAGCCTTAAACGTATGAACGATGGAAATATTACGTAGATGTTTCTTGTATCTGGGTGTACGATCATACACCTATACAACTCCTCTCCTCGTGGAGGAGACTTTCGTTCCATGCCTTCCGCAACCATCACCACCTCGCGCCTTACTCCCTGCCAGGAGAAAGCCATGGAAATGCTCCAGCGCGAGGGAAATATTTTTCTCACAGGCGCTGCGGGTACCGGAAAAAGCTTTTTGCTGGATCAGTATCTTCAAAGAAAGCCGACGGATGAGTTTCCGATCGTCGCGAGCACCGGGGCAGCTGCAGTCATCGTCGGCGGCCGGACTTTCCACAGTTTCTTCGGCCTTGGCATCCTCGAAGGCGGCATTGCGGCCACCGTCGACCGGGCATTGCGCAGCCGTCGGTTGGTGCTGCGACTGCAGCGCGCGTGCTGCGTGATCATCGATGAAATCTCGATGCTGAGCGGGACCACATTGCTTGCGGCAGACAGAGTCGCACGCAGGGCCAGGCACTGCAATCAGCCATGGGGAGGCCTGCGGATCATCGCGGTAGGGGACTTCGCCCAGCTGCCGCCGGTCACACCGGGCAACGAGCAGAAGGACTGGGGATTTTTGCATAGCGTCTGGGAGGAAAGCGCATTCCAGCCGGCCCTTCTCTCCACGGTAATGCGTACGCAGGACATCGAATTTCTCGATGTGCTGAACTTCATTCGCGGAGGAATCGTGAACGATCATGTCCGCGCATTTTTGGAAGATCACACCGGCGGTATTACGGAGGAAACCGATGCGCCACGGCTGTATCCGCACCGTGTAAAGGCGGATGCCTTCAATGATCGTCGTCTTGCGGCGCTTCCGGAGCGGGAACATGCGTTTATCACGAAGTACGAGGGGAGTGACCGCGCGATCGAAGCTCTTCCGAAGTCTCTGCCCATCCCCGAAGTCCTCCGGCTCAAAGTCGGCGCGCTCGTGATGCTGCGAAAGAACGATATGTCCTTCGAGCGGCGCTACGTGAACGGGAGCCTTGGCCATGTGCGGGCGATCACCGAAGAATCGCTGCACATAGGGCTGATCTCGGGGGAGAGCATCGAAGTTGGCATCGAAAAATTCTCCTGTCTGGACGGCGACGGCAATGAAGTTCTGGGCGCGTGGAACTTCCCGGTCACACTCGCGTGGGCCACCACCATCCACAAGGCACAGGGAGCAACCATGGACCGGATGATCGTGGATCTGGCAGCACTCTGGGAACCGGGGCAGGCGTATGTCGCTCTGAGCCGCGTCCGCAGCGGCGCAGGAGTGTTCGTCGAGCGCTGGTCGGCATCGTCCATCCGCGCAGAACCGCTCGTCACGCAACTCTACGATTCCCTCGCGGAAGAAATGAAAACCTACGTACCGCGACCGCTGTACCAACCGGTCAGTCTTGCGCCCGCGCAGGAGGGGGAAAAGAAAGAAAAGAAAACCGGGTCGAAAGTGACACGCGCGATGCGCAGCGAGCAGATTCGCCTGCTCATTGAACGCCAAACCCCTTTCGATACCATCGTCGCAACATGCGGCGTGAAGCCCGAGCGCGTCGTCCATTACTTCGAAAGCCTCCTCGCGGAAGGGCTCGCCCCAAACCTGGGGTACCTCATTGCGGAGCACCCCGAAGCACCCATCATCCGCTCCGCCTTCGAAGAGCACGGCACGGAGCTGCTGCGTCCCGTATTCGATGCACTCGAAGAAAAAATTCCGTATCCCACATTGCGTTTAGTGCGGTGCGTGATGACGGCGGAACAACACCAATAAAAAAGGCCGTCGAAGCGGCCTTCTACGCCTCCGTTTCTTCCAGTACGGGCTGCCAAACGAAGTAGGTCGTCTTATCCGACTGTATTTCTGTATATCCTTCGGCGCGGTATTGTTCAGGAGCAAGGGTCGTCCGTGCCTTGTACACGATGTATTTGCTTACGAGGCCTGGGAAACTCGGAGAGTCTTTTTCCACGATATCCTCGTCCAATCTCTCGATATCCGTCGCCGCTTCTACATGGATTTCTTCTTGGAGCGCCCGTCTGCAGGCTGAATCCAAAGGTTCTGTGACCGCTTTCTTTTCGGACAAAAATTTCATCCCTCGCTTTCGTTCTTTTCCCCCCACAAAAACCTGCTTGTCTTCCACTAGCTGAAGCTTTTGGTCCGCAACAATGGCGTACACGTATAGGTTTACCACATGCGTGACTCGACGAAGCTCTTCATCTGTCGTTTCATTTTCCAAAATAGCGTCCCCCTGAAGAATTTCCGTTGCCAGATGCCCCAAAGATTTGTTGCCAGCGCTTTCCTGCCATGTGGAAGTATCGATCCCCTTACGTTGCATGAGATCTCCTAGTCTTGCGACTTCGGTATCTAATGCCCCCGGAGCGATTTCTTTTCCTGCCATAGCAGATAATTATACGAAGTTCTCAGAAAGCGTCAAGATTCCCAGATGCTTTTTAGAAAGGGCTAAAAACGCCTATAGCGTCACATACAGAACCGCCGCGATTGCCCAGAAGGAGACCAGATAGTACCCGGCATCAAGCGCCATGTGGCCGATCTTCTTTCCTTCCCAGGCGTAGCTATTCACAATCGTGAGTCCGGTGAAGGGGAGCCAGATAATGGTCGCGATCAGAAGCGCGTGGCCGACATGCGCAAGTGCCACGATCTCGAACGTGCGACCGAGGACTGCGGACAGGACGATAACCTGCACGAGGTTGGCCGTGAGTCCCGGAAGCATCATCGAGAATTTCATATCCTCCTTCTTCGGGGGCGTGATCTTATTGTACTCCATCCAGAGTTTTCCAAAGAGCGGGCCGTGCCACAGGAAACCGATGCCGTAGGAAACGAGGAGCGCGATGATGATGCTCAGGACGTGGCTCTGCATGTACTGGCCGATGGCAATGAGGTGGATCATGGAAAGGGGGGAAGAATGCTGCTCATGGTACACGAGATTGAATGCGGTTTACATTGCCGCTATACTGCCGCGCAATGCTTCTCGCCGCCCTCTTCCTTATCGTCGGCCTCGGCATCCTCGTAAAGGGTGCTGACCTCCTTGTGGATGGGGCCTCGTCGCTGGCCAAGCGCATCGGCATTTCCGATCTCTCCATCGGTCTCACGATCGTGGCCTTCGGCACGTCGATGCCGGAACTGGTCGTGAACATCACGAGCAGCCTGTCGGGCGCCCCCGACATCGCCATCGGGAACGTGGTCGGCAGCAACATTGCGAATATCCTCCTGATTCTGGGCATAGCGTCCGTCATCACCAGGATCGCCGTGCAGACCTCCACGGTCTGGAAGGAAATCCCTTTCGCGCTTCTGGCGTCCGTCGTTCTCTTCTTCATGGCGAACGATATGCTTCTGGATGGTGCCGGCAGCGCAGTGCTGAGCCGCTCAGACGGCTGTACCCTCATTGCATTCTTCTTGATCTTCCTTTGGTACACCGCCGGTATGCGACGGGACGATCCTGCGGGTGCCGATGAGGGCATTCGTGTGCGGGGTACCTGGGCATCGTGCGGCTTCGTGCTCATCGGCCTCGCGCTGCTTGTAGGCGGAGGCAAGCTGACAGTCGATGGCGCGGTGACCATCGCTGAGGCGCTCGGTGTCTCGCAAGCTTTGATCGGATTCACGATCGTTGCCGTCGGAACGTCTCTGCCGGAACTGGCTACCTCCGTGGTGGCCGCTCGCAAAGGCAGAGCGGATATCGCCGTGGGCAACATCGTCGGGAGCAATATCTTTAACATTTTCTGGATTCTGGGGGTCAGTTCCGTCATCGCGCCGCTTCCGTTCCAGCCCGCTATGAATGTGGATCTTCTTGTCACCGTGGCCGCCACGGTGCTCCTGTTCTTCGCGGTGCATACCGGCTTCGTACACAAGCGCATGTTCTTCTGGAAGCAGAGGGAGAATCATATTATTGAGCGTCTGGACGGCGTCATCATGCTTCTGGGCTATGCCGCATACGTGGCGTATCTCGCGTGGCGCGGCTAGCCGCACGGTCGGGAAAATCCGCGGGGACGTTGGCCGGCATGCCGGATGCCTGTAGCATCTATCGGCTATGTTTGAGAGCGTCATTCTCTGGCTGGAGCAGACCGCGCAGTCCGTGCCTTTGCCCATCTTCGTAATGGTCGGCGGAATCGTAGAGGAAATCATCGCGCCTATTCCCTCTCCGCTGGTTTCAACGCTGGCAGGGAGCATCACCGCCGCTCAGCAACTTGGTATTCCCTATCTCCTCTGGATCTGCGCGCTCGCCACGTTTGCAAAGGCCATCGGTGCATGGCTCTTCTACGTGCTCGGAGACAAGCTGGAAGACGTAGCCGTCCCGCGCTTGGGCAAATTCATCGGTGTCACACACGAGGATCTGGAACACTTCGGTGAGCACTTCAAGGGAACATGGAGAGATGAGATCCTCCTCCTTGTCCTGCGCTCGATCCCCGTCATGCCGAGCACGCCGATCTCCCTCCTTTGCGGCATTCTGAAGATCAATCTGCGGACATTTGTTGTCGCCACCTACGTGGGCTTTTACATCCGCAACCTCACCTTCATGCTACTGGGGTACACGGGGCTCGCCGCGATGGAATCGCTTATGGAGGGGATCAATACGGCGGAAACAGTCCTCAAAATTCTCATCGTCCTCGGAGGGGTCTGCATCATCGGATGGCTCTACTGGAAACGGCGCACCGGGCACCCCGCACGGTGGCTGAAATCGTGGAACAGTGAGGGGAAACCGTGAGTTTTTTCCATTACCCTTGATCTACAGTTTCCACGTTCAATACACGCTCTTGTACAGCCAATTGTTCTTTGAATTCATCCAAAACCGTTGTTCCAACATTCCAAATATCATCCAATGGATCTGCTAAGCGCTGTGCCAGTTGCCGTATCGAGGTAATCCGTGCTCTTTCCAGACACTTCTTTGCTCGTACGGAAAGAACAAGAACCTGAACGGATGCAGAAGCACAGTCACTGCTTTCAGGTTCTGGCAACGTTGAATAGGCACAACGTGTAGGAAAGACCGTGTTCGTACGCTGAGGAGCATCGCAAGATTCTGCTTGTCCAAACACTGTTGCAATCTTTGGACAGGTAATCCTGGTTGTTCCGTCTCGGTACTTATCAATCACCGCCTGAACTGCGTCCTCTGGTTGTAATGCCGGCTCTCGCTGTTGTTGGTCATCTAGTCTGACACCTCTGCATGGAATGCAGTGTGAGGTCACCAATTCGGAGGTAGAAGATTTAGCCATAAAAAAGAGAGGATCATGATTAAATCATCATTGATTTTGTACGTCAAGATTATGGCTGGAGCCGCTTTGTTGCTATAAGCGAGTGATGGCGTTGCCATGAATCTGAGCCCCGCAGGGCGAATGGTTCATGACTGGGCATCCTGAACGTTATTAGAACCTTCGGAGTTCCCGCTTTGAGAGCGGCGTGATCTACATTACTCAGCCGAAATATCAGGGACATAGACTCGTTTGAGCGGCATGAGTGCTTTATAGGAACTATCCAGTTCTTCGTAGTGTTCAAGGACAAGTTCAACCAGTCGGTCACCATCGTATAATTGCACTTTCCCTTTCGATTGTGCGAATTGCCGACCGTCGGGCGTGAACTTACCGAGTGTGACGATGATGCCCTGCTCGTCTTCGTTGAGCGTTCCGTGAAGGTCGCGTACTTCGGGAGCTTTTACGTCACCGCTCTTACATTGTACTTTGATGCGCGGCGTTCGTACTCCAAGTTCATCGGGATAGGCAACAATGTCCACGCCGCCATCCTTACCTGGGCTGCTTACTTCAGTGTGGTAGCCGAGGATTTCTAGCAGATGTCCGAACAGTCTTGCGACCCCGTGTCCCTTCTCGTAACGAAGAAGCTGTTTTTTGGCGAAATCCAGTGCCTGCTGTTCGTAATCCACGCTCTCCGTCGCAATCGCTTCATCGGCGGGAATCTCCATCGTCTTCCCGTGGAGAGCCGCTAAGATTTCATCCCCGTATTCCTTCACTTGGAAAAGCGTCAGCGCCGAACCCAATTCATAGAGGCAGCCTTGGCTGAAAAGTTCACGCCGAACGGATTTCAACCATTTCACTTGGCGCAAGTGGGGATTATGTTCGTGCTTCTTCGCATCGAAAAAATAATCACCCGTTATCTCTCCGATACAAACCTCCTTCTCACCGCCCTTCCTTGTCATGGCAATAAGGTCACCCTTTTTAGCTTCGTTGGCGAAGCGGTAGAGCTGTCCTGCGGATGTACTTACCTTTGCGTTGCTATGGTCAGGAAAAATCGCTCTGTATTTTTCCTTCACCTGTTCCCTCTCTGTTAAACCGATGAGCGAACCGACAGGTGACCATCCGATGCCAATAACGGAATTATCAATGAAGAATTGCTCGTTTTCGATACGAGCGTGGAAGCCCCAGATTGTCTTTTGGGAGTTCATAGACTTTGGGGCGTATCATACGTGTAGGATGACAAAATCCCTATACGAAATGCTCTTCTGTCTAGCTGAAGCAGCATCTATACTGCCTTCCAATGTTTGCCCCCATGAAAAACAGCATTCTCCTTACCTACTTAATTCCTCAAACATGGCTTCTGCCCTAGACGTATTCGGGCGATTCCAAGACCAAGCCATTGATTTTTCAAGGAGAAACAGATTGCTCCGCTATCCGAAAACTGCTCACTCGATTCAGTTCGATGGAGATTCGATGAATTTTAGGAAGAAATACATGGAAACAGGCATCGAAGACCTATCTGTGGATTTCTTTCACAAAGATATTCTGCGAATCGAAGAACTTGAAGAAATTAAACAGAACGGTGACGGAGGGAGCAAAAGAAAGAAAACCGCCGATGAATCTGAACAGAAATCAATGAATCCTGAAGAATTTACTGAGGAAATGGAACGCGAACTCGAAACGTTGCTCCAAAAAGTGCCAGAATGCTCTCCACGAGGGGAGAAGCTGATTCGCGCACTTGAAAGATTTCGTTTAGAGAATAAAAGAAAGCTAGAGGAACACGGCTTGCACACACTGTTCCTTGCGATTGGCCGTGTTCGCTGGAAGCAGCCAATGGCTGGTAAGCGTAGTTCTCAGAACGCGACTGATGAATACGATTACGAAGCACCGCTTATTCTTCTTCCTGTGAATCTGGAGACAAAGAAGCGTCCTGAAAAACACACTGAATTGACTCTCGACAGTAGCCAGTATGACCCGCAATTCAATCCAGTACTCAGTCTCATGCTGGAACGAGAATATGAAACGAAGCGGATTGATGCGCCTGAAGATTCCGAGGGTCTGCTCGCCAAATACAAGGTACTACTCAAAAAAGTCGAGGAGGCCTTTCAGGAAGTGAAAATAAAACATGAAGTGGAAGATGGTGTTTGGTTACGCATGTATTCGTTTCACGGGCAGCAGATTTTTGAAGATTTACGCAAAAACGGACAGGGAATGCTTTCGCATGAATTCATCAAGGCTCTTTGCGAGGGTGAGGCTTTGCCGAAACCAAATGGTCAATCACTCGGAGTAGAACTAGATGCTGTTGACCAATGTCTCACGAAGGAAAATGACTTCACTGTTTTGGATGCCGATTCTAGTCAGCTAGAAGTTATCCATCGCATCAAAGCTGGTCATCATCTTGTCGTGACGGGACCGCCTGGTACGGGGAAAAGTCAGACCATCGCAAACGCAATTGCATCTTTAGCTGCACAGGGTAAATCGGTGCTATTCGTTTGCGAGAAGCAAGCCGCGCTTAAAGTTGTTTTTAATCAACTGAAAGGTGTGGGATTGGGAAGAATATGTATACCGCTTTATGACCATGCTGCGGATAAAAAGGTTTTTGCAAAACAAATCGTTCAAGACTATCAAGACATCACAAATGGACATGCGAAAATGGGACAGAATGCGGAGATTGATTCAGTGATGACCAAACGTATGCAGCGTGTACGTCAATTAAGTGAATATGCCAAGGCTCTGCTACAAAATCGTGAACCTCTAGGGCGCATGGTTTATTGGGTGCATGGGGAACTGGCAAAGCATCAAGCTAAGACGGAGAAAAGTTTATCGTGGTATCCAGAGAATATTTCAGAACTCACTTATGACGATTATCTAGCAAATTGTTCTTTACTTCAGCAATTGGCTGAAGTTCTAGAAGTGCATAGCAAACGCGCCACGCATTCGTGGCGTCCTGTGAAGCGCACAGCATTCTCGCCTGATTTTTTGGAACGAGTAAAACTGACGTTGGGGAAACTTGATGAATCCATCAGCCAAATAGTTGTTCTGATAAATAAAATAGAAAAATTGCCTCACTGGGTAAAGCTTTTAAGTGTGGCTGATATTAAACGGGCATTTGGCTCCCCTGAATTATTTAAGGCGAATAGCCAACTGTCATTGTTATTGCAGACAGGTATAAGTAGTGCAGACCTTCAGGGTTTTTTGGCTAAATGCGTAGAAGTGGAGGATGTCGTTGCTCACTATCAGCGTCATATTGCGGAAGCGCAAAAAGTTTTTACAATTCCCAAGGATTGGAAATTTACGGAATACAAATTTGACCACCTCGGTAAAGAATCGGTTATTGATGCTGTTTTGAATTGGAATTCAGAATCAGCCGATTTACTGGATGTTCTGGATGACATAGAAAAACTAGCTACAGATGTCACAAATGGAAGTGGCGTTAATATCTTTAACCAGTCCTACGATGAGGCTGTAAGTCTTTCACCAATTTTCACCTTTGCGAACGAATTAAAAGGAATTGAAGGGTGGCACTCATTATCAGTTTTAAAGGGGCTACAGGAAGCAACTGAGCTCATTTGCAAGTTGGAAGGAGAAGTAACCGAAAAAGAAGACCTTTTGCAGAAGTACGGCGTTCTTGAAGAAGACCTGGATAGGAAAAAACTACAACAGATTGAACAACGCTTCAGAGCAGGCTATCAGACGTGGCTGCGTCATTTTTCATCTCAATATAGGCAAGACTGCGCTGCAATTACGGGGTATTGCTCATTGGAAGCCCCAAAGAAACACGGAAAAATGAGAGGGTTGACGTTGGCTTTGTCAGAATCAGAACGTAGCAAGAAGTATCTTGATAAGTGCTTGCAAGAATTTGCAGCCAAGCATCTCAAAAAGTCACTGAGCAGGGGCGATCTCCAAACATTGAAAATTGCTTTACACGAATCAGTCAGGCTCATGGAAGAACGAGGCCTGCATGAATTGCCGATGGACTGCCGGCACATGATTGAGAAATGTCGCAAAAAAACTCTCTTGCCAGAATTAGCAGAGAAACTCGCAGCATTGCACTCGCTGGAAGAAAGTATTAAGGCGATTGTTCCGATAGCGAACGCGGGGAAAGCACCTTTAGTACAGCGCATCACATTCTTGCGTACTCTGAAGCAACAAGCTGAGGACGTTGTTTCCTTGTACACTAATGTTTCATTACATATTGAAGGTGAAAAACTTCCTACTGTCCTGTCCGAATTATTATCAGACGCATCTCAGTTACGAACACTTTTTGAGTTGAAAGAGCGCATCGAAGCGTTGGATTTCAGTCAAGAACTTGGCACTAAGGCACCAACTAGCGAACAAATCTTGGAGAAGCCCGATGCTGTCTTGAAGTACAAAGATTATGCTGCCAGCATCAACTGCACTTTTCCCTCGATGCAAAGCGTTGTTCAGGCAGAAGAATTTCAGGGTACTCTGCAATTGCTAGGAAAAGCATCCACGGAAGTAGCCAAAAAACTCTCTTCTATCAGCAATCTTCAGAAAATCCTGCGTGATTTATTCGCAAGCGATGAGGGCATGGAATTAATCGAAAAAATGACTTTCAGTGAATGTAGAAAGGTATTGGCTTCCATGCGTGACGATGCTGTTGGTCTGGATGAGTGGACAAGATACAAACGCGCCCTAGAACAGATTGAAGAGCGTGGCTTTCAGGACATCGTAAAAGAAATTGATGAACAGAATATCCAAGGCAATGAGTTGGTATCTTGTTACGTGAAAACGCTTTGGAACGCATGGCTTGAACAGCTGTATAGGGCAGATAAAGTCCTGAGTGAATTCGACCCAGTACTACACACGAAGTATATTGAAGAATTTAAGCGATTAGAGAAGCTTGTGCGAACATATAACGTCACACGTATATATCAAGCGCAGAAGCCAGCTATGCAAACAGCTATGACTGGAATGAGAAAGGAGGCTCAGCGTCTTATCAAAGAAAGTCAGAAGGAAAGGCACCCCCCTATTCGCAAAGTTCTCGGCTATACCGCGCCTCTAGTTCAGCAGTTAAAGCCCTGCTGGCTGATGAGTCCTCTTACACTCAGTTCATTCCTTCCCTATGAAAGCCTGCGTTTTGACGTGGTCATCTTTGATGAAGCATCACAAATCCGAGTGGAACATGCGCTAGGGGCAATTGCTCGTTCACGTCAGGTCGTTGTCATTGGTGACCCAAATCAGCTTCCCCCAACTTCATTCTTTGATACGGGTATCGAGGAAGAATCCGATGCAGAAGAAGATGCTGAAGGTGAAACAGTCGGAGAAAAAGCGGGATACGAAAGTCTTATCCAAGCTGCAGCTACAGTTCTGCCGCATAGCGACATGCTGCTTATGTATCACTACAGAAGTAAGCACGAAAAGCTGATAGCATTTTCCAATCACCACATTTACGACAGCAGACTGATTACCTTCCCTGCGCCCATTACTCACGATGTCAGCGTTGAGTTCGTGCATGTGGCAAATGGTATCTACGACGGAGGTAAAGACGGAACGCGACGAAATGACATTGAAGCTACTCATGTTGCTGAAATGTGCCTGGAACATGCCCGTACGTATGGTGCTAGTAAATCACTGGGCGTAATTGCTTTCAGCAAAGGGCAGGAAGTTGCTATCCGTGACGCCCTGAGTCTGAAGCTAAAAGAATCTCCTGAGTTTGCCGAAGTTCTTGACGAAAATAACCCTGACTTGCGCGGTTTTTTCATTAAAAATCTGGAATCAGTGCAGGGTGATGAGCGAGAAACAATCATATTGTCTATTTGTTATGGAAGAGACAAAAACGGCAATGTATTCAATCGTTTCGGCCCCATAAATCAATCGGGGGGCTACCGCCGATTAAACGTGGCAGTCACACGCGCCAGCGAAAAGATGTATTGCGTCAGTTCTATTCGCGCTGTGGATATTTCTCCTGCACAGAACAATAGGGGCGGCATTCTGCTTCAGAAGTACTTGGCATACGCTGAAGATGGTATTGAGACATTGCAGGGAAACCGAATTGGAAATGGTGAACCAGATGGCGAAGAAGAAAGTTCATTTGAGACAGAAGTAAAAAGGGCATTGCAGGGCAGGGGCTATGAAGTGAAGTCTCAGCATGGCGTTTCTGGTTTCAGAATTGACCTTGTTATCGTGCATCCTGATAATCCGAATATGTATATTTTGGCGGTGGAATGCGATGGAGCGACATATCACACAACAAAATCAGCCCGTGACCGCGATAGATTGCGCCAAGAGATTCTGATGAGACTCGGCTGGGAGGTATATCGAGTTTGGTCACAGCATTGGCTGTGGGCCAAAGAAGAAATCATCGAAGATATTGTAAAAACCGTGGAGAGCCAGCGAAGCAAAAAGCATGTTTCTAAATCACTATGATAACCGCTTCTGTATCGCGTTTGGAGAGACAGATACGGCCCCCAAGAAGAAAAAATACAAGAAACCAATTCGTTTGTGGCTTTGCTCTGGGAGCGCGGTGTAAGACATGAAAAAGAAAAGGGGCATCTTGCATCAGTCATGTTCTATACATTATGAAAAAATTCTTTAAAGCACTAACGAAGTTCCTGAATTTTAAAGGTTTTTGGCGAAAGGCTGTTTATCCGATGTTCCGGGAGAAAGTAATTCTTTTTGTGCTTCTTTTGCTCACAATTCTCTTTCTTAAGAGTTGCTCTGCTGAATATCTTGGATTCTTTGTCTGGATTGGTGAACATATGCCATCGATACAAGCTCCACAGATAAAGTGAGCTATGGAATGTTGCTGCAACAATGATTATCTAGGGAGGAAGGATTCAACCCCCGTATGACCGCTCCAGAGGCGGTTGCCTCACCCCGCCCCCGCAGCCTTCAAATACAACTTGATGAACTCTTTACATTCGGCATCACCCTCCGTCGTCGTACCGTGTCCACAGCCATTCTGCGCCGGATCCGGTTTGCCGCAGAGAACGCCATGGCAATGGTAGTACTCGCATTCATCGGGACCCGAAAGATGCACGGCCGTCGGGAAGCTTCTCTGCCGCGCATCGTTCTCTCCTTGGATCTCGGCCAACCGTGCCGCGATGCGGGCCTGGACATTACTCAGCTCCTGCTCCAGCTCCGCCTTCTCCGCCTCTCTCCTGGAAAGTAAGCCTTCGTAGTACTCCAAAGAAAATTCGATGGATACCTTTCGCTCGGCACGCAACGCATTGAGCGCTCCTTCAAACTGCGTCTTCGTCGCCTCGGGCGGAATGTAGGTGTCCACGTCCCGCAGGTCGCGCTCCAGGGGATTCATGCGCTCCCGGATTTTATTGATACCGTCTTGCACCACCTGAATCTCCGCGGGAAGTACTGCGGCTCTCTGCCGTAGCGAAATAAGCTCGGGGTCCGTATCGGGATTGATCGGCTCGCAATTCTGAATCGC